>CAYNCS010000081.1:0-15359 GCA_964395875.1 uncultured Caulobacteraceae bacterium
CTGTGGCGCAGACTGTAGCCGACATGGCGGCGCGCTTAAATGTGCACGTTACAAGGATCGGAACCGTAACGCCGGGGAGCGGCGTTACGATCTTGGGCCCGGACGGCAAGCCCATGGCGCTGGCGATTACGGGCTGGTCCCACTTCTGAAGCGGCGGCGTGGTAACCAATCCGCAATCGATAGGCGATGAATTAAGCGCAGCAGAATCGCCATGCAGGGTTGGCCATGAACTTATCGCGTCGCGCCGCCATGGGCGCAGTCTTAAGCCTTTTGGCGTCCACAGCCCATGCGAACGGCGGCGGAGAGGGCGGGGCCAAGGAGGAAGTGTCCTCCGACCTCGAGATTCTAAACATCCCCTTGCCGGTGCAAAGGGGCGGGAAGCTCGTCAACTACCTCTATATCTCGACGGCGCTGAAACCGGCGCCCAAGCGCGATATCTGGAAGATGCGCGAGTCGACGCATTTTCTTCGTGAAAACATTATATTGGCGACGCATCGGGTCGATTTCAGCGACCCCGCAAATCCGGAAAAGCTGGATATGAAGCGCGCCGTCGCCATGGTTCAGGCCGAGGCCGCGAAAGTTTATGGAGCCGGGGCGTTTGTGAAAGTCGACATCACGGCGGTCGACTCGAAGCGCTCAGGCATCGCAAAAACATACGCAAGCGGGGGAAAGAATTCGCCGCAGCCGTGAACAGACGAATCAAGTCAAAGCTGGACGAGTGGGGCGCTAGCGAAAGCTGGCTAACTTGCGTGGACGGAACGATTTTGGCACTGTCCGCCGCCCGCCAACCAAATATGGTGGCGTCGCAACAATAATATACGAGCGCGAGAGCGCATTTTTTAGGGAAATATGACGCCTGCGGCGTCATGAACGGGACCGGGCAATGCAACAGGATTTGATCCTCGTAATACTCTGCGGTCTGGCCGCCGTCTTATACGGCGTCCTGACTGTCCAATCGGTGCTGAAATCAAGTCAAGGCACCGACAAGATGAAGGAAATCGCAGCCGCCATTCAGGAAGGCGCAGCGGCCTATCTGAAGCGGCAATACACGACGATCGCCTGGGTTGGCGCGGCCGTGTTTATCGCGCTCTTTTTCCTGTTCAGCGCTTACGTCGCCGTGGGCTTCTTGATCGGCGCGGTATTGTCCGGCGCGGCCGGCTTCATCGGCATGCGCGTTTCCGTTCAAGCGAACGTCCGGACGGCGGAAGCCTCGCGTCAGGGGCTGGCGCAAGGCCTCTCGATGGCTTTCCGCTCGGGCGCCGTCACCGGCATGCTGGTTGCCGGCTTGGCGCTGTTGGGCGTGGCCGTGTACTTCTTCGTGCTGACGCAGAGCCTTGGCATCGCGATCGACGACCGCGTGGTGGTCGACTCGCTGGTCGCTTTGGGCTTCGGCGCTTCGCTGATCTCCATCTTCGCCCGTTTGGGCGGCGGCATCTTCACCAAGGGCGCTGACGTCGGCGGCGACATGGTCGGCAAGATCGAAGCCGGCATTCCTGAAGACGATCCGCGCAACGCGGCGACCATCGCCGACAACGTGGGCGACAATGTCGGCGACTGCGCCGGCATGGCGGCCGACCTTTTCGAAACCTATGCGGTGACCATCGTCGCGACGATGGTTCTGGCCTCGATCTCCTTCGCGAACACATCGGCGATCGCGCCGATGATGTTGCTGCCGCTGGCGATCGGCGCGGTCTGCATCCTGACGTCGATCATCGGCACCTTTTTCGTGCGTCTCGGCGCCTCCAAAAACGTGATGGCTGCACTGTACAAGGGGCTGATCGCGACTGGCGTTCTGTCCATCGCGGCGGTCGCCTATGTGATCTACACGCTGAACAAAGGCTGGGGCCCGATCTATGACGGCTCGGCGATCGAAGGACAGGATCTGTTCCTGTGCGGCGTCGCCGGTTTGCTGGTCACCGCCACCATCGTCTGGATCACGGAGTACTACACTTCCACGGCGTTCGCGCCGGTGCGCAACATCGCCAAGGCGTCTGTCTCCGGTCACGGCACCAACGTGATCGCGGGCCTCGCCGTCTCGATGGAAGCGACGGCGCTGCCGGCGATCGTGATTGTTGCGGGCATCATCGTCACCTTCAACCTCGCAGGTCTGTTCGGCGTGGCGGTGGCGACCACGACGATGCTCGGCGTGGCCGGCGTGATCGTTGCGCTCGACGCGTTCGGTCCGGTGACGGACAACGCGGGCGGCATCGCGGAAATGTCCGATCTCCCGAAAGACGTGCGCGTCACCACCGACGCGCTCGACGCGGTCGGCAACACGACAAAAGCCGTCACCAAGGGCTATGCGATCGGTTCGGCGGGCCTGGGCGCGCTGGTGCTGTTCGCGGCGTTTTCGGCGGACCTCGCCGAGTTCGCGGCGCACCCTGAAGAGCATCCGTTCTTCTCGGGCGTGACGCCGAACTTCAGCCTCGACAACCCCTACGTCATCGTCGGCCTGTTCGTCGGCGGTCTGCTCCCCTTCCTGTTCGCCGGTTGGTCGATGACCGCCGTCGGTCGCGCCGCCGTTTCGGTGGTTGAGGAAGTGCGCCGTCAGTTCCGCGAAAAGCCGGGCATCATGACGTTTCAGGACAAGCCGGATTATGGCCGCGCCGTCGACATTCTGACGCAAGCGGCGATCAAGGAGATGGTTGTGCCGTCTCTGCTGCCGGTCCTGTCGCCGATCGTCCTGTTCTTCGTGATCATGCAGATCGCGGGCAAGTCCAACGGTCTGGCCGCTCTGGGCGCGATGCTGATGGGCGTCATCGTCACGGGCCTGTTCGTCGCGGTCTCCATGACCTCCGGCGGCGGCGCCTGGGACAACGCGAAAAAGTACATCGAGGAAGGCAATCACGGCGGCAAGGGCTCCGACGCCCACAAGGCCGCGGTGACTGGCGACACGGTTGGCGATCCGTACAAGGATACGGCTGGTCCGGCGGTGAACCCGCTGATCAAGATCACCAACATTGTGGCGTTGTTGCTGCTGGGCGTGCTTGCGCGTCAGGCTGGCTAAGCCAGGTCACACGTCAAACGGAAAACCCTCCAGCAATGCTGGAGGGTTTTTTGTTGTGTGGCCGCGGCGCTGCTGCGGGCGGCGCCGGAATATGGGTATTCTAGCGGCGCGAACCGATTTCGTTGTCGCTGTTCGGCAGGGCGGTGCGGCCCACATTGCCGAAGATTTGTTCGATGACCGAGAGTTCCCGGCCCCGGGTCGGGGTCGTGCGGTCGGAATAGTTCACGACCCGGCCATCGGCCAATCCATAGGTCTTGACGTTCTCAACCACGTCCTTGTCGTCGAATTTCACCGCCAGAACCGTCCGCTGGGTCGTGGTGGGCAGGTGGTACGTCCGCCGTTCCTTGGTGTCGGAGATGTAGTACCACGCGTTATTGTCGAAGGCGGCGACAGTGGACGGCGTGCCGTACCGGGCCAGGATCGTCGACTTGGTGTCCACGCCGGACTGGATCTGCTGCTGGTTGGTCTCATCGGGAACGAACCCGCGGCGGTCGACGCCCGGCGTACAGGCCGCCAGCGCGCCAATCGATAGCAGCGCCGCTAAGGCCATCGCTTGTACGCTAGCCGGCCGGGTGGTTTTGGGTTTAGGCATATAGCGCTCCCTTCAAAGTTTGACGTACCGGCGGCCAAGGTTAGTTTCAAGCGCTCATGATGGTGTTCGATCTCTTCAAACGCAGTTCCAGGCTGTTCTCGAAGTCTGGGGTCAAAGTCCAAGGCAGTGATTTGATGGCTGCGGCCATGCGCGCCTCCCGCGATCCGGCCATGTACGGCCCGGGGCGTATCCCAGACACGTTCGCCGGCCGCTTCGAGGCCGTCACGATGATCGCCACCCTGGTCAGCGCGCGGCTTGGCGATCTGGGCGAAGAGGCTTTCGCGCTCAACCAGGCGTTCGTGAATGCGCTTTTCAAGAGTTTCGACGATGCTTTGCGGGAGGACGGCGTGGGCGACCTTACCGTTCCCAAGAAGATGCAGAAGATCGCAGAAGCCTTTTACGGCCGTGCGGCGGCGTATCGCACCGCCTTCGAGCAAATCGACGCCGGCGACGCCGTAGGCTTTCCGGCGCTGGAGGAGGCCCTTTCCCGCAACGTGCTGCGTTCGGGCGAAGAGGCTGCAGCATTTTCCATACCCCTGGCGGCGCATGTGCTAACGCTTCGCAACGTATTGGCCGGGCTGTCGTTGGAACAACTGAGCGCGGGTCGGATCTCGTGGCCGGCTTTTACCGCCGCCGACGGAACAGTTTGAGTTTCAACGCCGGACGGATATGGTCGGCTGTTCAACGGATCTGTTCAGTTTATTCGAATAGAGTCAGTGATTTGGGATTTTAAGGCGCGATGAGCGGCGATCTGGTCATCTCGGTGGACGGCATGGGAGGCGATCACGCGCCCGCCATCGTCGTGGCCGGCGCGGAATTGTTTGCGCAAAAACGCCGGGACGTCCGGCTGCTGCTTCACGGCGATGAGGCGCAGCTAACGCCGCTGCTTGAGCGCAGCGAACATGCGCGCGCGATCAGTCAGATCGTGCACTGTCCGAACGTCGTGGCCATGGATGCGAAGCCTGCGCAGGCTTTGAGGCGCGGCAAGGGGACCAGCATGTGGTCCGCCATCGAGGCCGTGAAGCGGCACGACGCGCGCGTGGTTGTGTCCGCAGGCAATACGGGGGCCCTGATGGCGATGGCCCGCCTGCAATTGCGCTGCGTCGAAGGAGTCGACCGGCCCGCGCTCGCGGCGTTATGGCCCACGGAAAAGGGCCCGTCCGCGGTGCTGGACGTGGGCGCCAACGTCGAAAATGACGCCACCGAACTCGCGGCCTTTGCGGTGATGGGCGAGGCGTATTTTCGGGCGCTGTTCGGCAAGGAGCGGCCCTCCGTGGCGCTGCTCAATGTCGGCGCCGAAGACGTCAAAGGCCATGGCGAGATCAAGGAAGCTGCGCGCCTATTGCGTGAGAGCGGAATCGAAATGAATTTCATCGGTTTCGTGGAAGGCGACGACATCGGAAAGGGCGCGGCGGACGTAATCGTCACCGACGGCTTCACGGGGAATATCGCGCTGAAGACCGCGGAAGGCACTGCGAAGTTCATCGCCAACGCATTGCGCGACGCGCTCAAGAGCGGACCCTTCTCGATGCTGGGCGCGGCGATCGCCGCTGGCGCCCTGTCGAAGCTGAAGAAGCGTCTGGATCCGCGCAACGTGAATGGCGGCGTGTTTCTTGGTTTGAACGGTCACGTCGTAAAAAGCCATGGCGGCACGGATGCGCTTGGGTTTGCGACCGCGCTGACTTTTGCGGCCAATCTGGCGCCGAGCAACGTTCCGGAAGAAGTCGCGGCTACCCTGCAAAGAGCCCCACAATTGAGACATGACGAGAATGCGGTTAGCTCAGCGGTCGAATCGGAAGCCGCATCATGACTGAACTGCGTTCGGTCATTATCGGAACCGGGTCGTATTTGCCTGCACAGGTTCTTACGAACGCCGATATCGCAAAGACCGTGGATACGTCAGACGAGTGGATCGTCGAGCGTACGGGGATAAAAACGCGCCATATCGCAGCGCCAGGCGAGAAAACCTCGGATCTCGCGATCGCCGCTGCGCGCCAGGCGCTGAACAGCGCGGGCGTTGCGGCGTCGGAAATCGATCTGATCGTGTTGGCTACGGCGACGCCCGACCGCACGTTTCCGGCGACCGCCGCGCGCGTGCAGGCTGCGTTGGGCATGAATAATGGCGCGGCGTTTGACGTGCAGGCGGTGTGCTCCGGCTTCGTCTATGCGATGGCGGTCGCGGACAATTTCGTTTCGCGCGGACAGGCGAAGCGCGCGCTGGTGATTGGCGCGGAAACCTTTTCAAGAATTCTGGATTGGACCGATCGATCGACCTGCGTGTTGTTCGGTGACGGCGCTGGCGCAGTTGTAATTGAAGGCATGTCCGATAGCGAAGCGCACGGACGCGGAATTCTCTCGACATATCTGCGCTCGGATGGCCGGCACGAAGATTTGCTGTATGTCGACGGCGGTCCGTCCAGCACGCAAACCGTGGGTCATCTGCGGATGCAGGGAAATCAGGTTTTCCGTCATGCCGTCGTTAATTTGTCGGAGGCGGTTGAGAAGGTCGCCACGCGCGCCGGCGTCGAGTTGTCCGAGATCGACTGGCTGGTCCCGCACCAGGCGAACCGGCGAATCCTGGACGGGGTGGCCAAGAAGTTGAACCTGTCGTCGGAGCGGGTCGTCATTACCGTCGATCAGCACGGCAACACGTCGGCGGCCTCGATCCCCCTGGCGCTGGACGTGGCCGTCCGGGACGGCCGAATCCAGCGCGGCGACCTGGTCCTGATGGAAGCCATGGGAGGCGGCTTCACTTGGGGCGCCGCGCTCGTCCGGTTTTGAGAAGCCACTGGACTCACAGAAGATTTCGGGCTTAGCTGCGATTTATCCGAATCGGAGCTTCACATGACCGAGAAGACCATCACGCGCGCCGACCTGATTGACGCTCTCGTGAAGGACGTCGGCCTGCCCCGCCAAGATTGCGGCATGATGCTGGAAACGGTGCTGGGGCTGATCGAGGCGAAACTAGTCGCTGGTGAAACCGTAAAGCTCGCGCGCTTTGGTAACTTCACCGTCCGCGCAAAGCGCGAGCGGGTCGGACGCAACCCCAAAACCGGCGTCGAAGCCTCCATCGCGCCGCGCCGCGTCGTCACCTTCAAACCATCCCAATTGCTGCGTGAGCGCGTCGCCGACGCGCAGAAGCAATTGGAGCCGGCGCGGTGATCGACGGCGCCCCATCCTCTCTCAGGGTGGATGACGCTCTTCCGGAGTTGACGAACGCCGGTGGGTTCGAGGCTGGCTTAAACGCGACCGCGGCCGAAAACCAGTTCGAACAGACCCAGCTGAAAACGCATGAAATGCAAGCCGTTCTGGCGCGCGCCGCCGAAGCGGGCGAGTTTGACGGCCACAACGGCGCCCGGTCGGAAGCCGGCGAGAAGGCTTTGCTCAGCGTCCTGACGCTGCTTGAAAGCGCCAAGGAACGTCTGGACAAGGTGCGCCAGCGCGTTTGAGCTTTTTCGGCGCTGATTACCGCATAATCCGGCGTTGCTCCTGACCTGCGGCGCGTTTATAAGCCGCGCTTCGTTGAGGCGGAGCGTGGCGCAGCCCGGTTAGCGCACTAGTCTGGGGGACTAGGGGTCGGAGGTTCGAATCCTCTCGCTCCGACCATCAACGAATAATCGCCGCGGCCGGACGGCGTTCAATCAACGGGATTTTGCATAGATCGCTTCGGCGCGCTCTTTCAGCGCGTCGGCGGTCTGGTTAAAGCCGGCCTCGATCCAGCTTTTCCCGAAGCGCACGATATGGATGGCGCTATCGCCCAGAAACGCGTCGGTCGTCCAATAACGGCAGGAGGCCGGGCCGGTTGCTTCCACATATTGGTCGCGCCGGCCGGCATAGGGCCATTCCTCGCTCCAATCCATTTTCCAGGACAATTGCCGCGGCGGATCGAACAAGCAGACATATTCGACGATGGGCGCGGTCTCGTCGCTCCATAAATACTTCATCGTCATGTTGATCGGATCGCCGATCCTGAAGGTGGAATCCGCCGCGATGCAGAACGGGTTCCATTCGCCGTAGCGGGGCAGGTCGACGAGAATGTCCCAGACAATCTGCGCCGGCGCGGCGATGTCGACGCTCTTGGAGCGGGCCACCCAGTCATCCCGGTAACCGTGCTTGGGGTCGAAATGCTGGTTCATTCTGGCTTTTTCCTCCCGTTATTTTTTCAAGGTTGTGCACAGCGTACAAGCGCCCGGCGGTTTCGGAAGAAGAAATGGCGAATGTCCGGAAGGGCGTAGACGCTGACCTGACCATGCAACATAGTGCGGCGTTGCTATTGCGCTTCTGTCTTCAGGCCGTTGCATGAGCGCCTCAAAATGTGGCGTGCGTTAGTAATTTGGGGTAGCAATAGCCGGTCCGGGGGGACGGTTAGGGCTGGAGGGGCGTTATGCGTGAAGGCTTCCTTTTGGATCTGGTGCTCTGGGTGGCGCCGGTCTTCTTTGGCCTTTTGGGGCTGACCTTCGTCATTACCGGGATTGGCCGTCTGTTTCGCGGACACTTTTTGGGAGCCACCGGCCGCGCCGTTTCCGGCGGGCTCTTGCTGGCGGTGGGCGCCGCAACGGCGCTTCTCGGTTTGAACATTCACACCTACAATCGCCTGACCTATGAGCAGCCCGTGGCGGAGATTTCGTTTCAGCAAACGGGGCCCCAAGTTTTCAAGGCGATCGTCACCGAACCCGGCGTCGCGCCGGTTGATTATGAGCTGCTCGGCGATCAATGGCAGATGGATGCGCGCGTTTTGAAGTGGCGTCCTTGGGCGAACATTCTCGGCCTGAATGCGACCTATCGTCTTGAGCGGCTGCAAGGACGTTACGCCGACGTGAAGGACGAAACTTCCGCGGCGCGCAGCGTTTATCAATTGGGCACAAATCCCGGCATCGACCTTTGGGGCATCGCGAACAAATACGGGCGGAACATCCCGCTGGTCGACACGGTGTATGGCAGTGGGGCATATATGCCGATGGCGGACGGCGCCACCTATGAAGTCGCCATCACGCAAAGCGGCCTCATCGCGCGGGCCGCGAATGAGCCGGCGCGTACGGCCGCTGAAAACTGGAAATAGACCTTACGCTTCCTGTGAGTCCGCGTCCGGGCGGGACATCCAGGCCAGGAGCGGCTTCAAAGGCAGCACCCACGCGAACCCGGCGATAGGGTAATACAGAAGCATCACCCAAAAGGTGGCGTTCGCCAGCCGCGATCCGATAGTGGCGGCGAAGAAGATATAGCCCGTCATCCATAAGAGCAGCACGAAGCCTCCGAGCAGCATGCGCAGCCGGCGGGGCAGGGGTGCGATCAGGGGCTTTCCCATTGCTCTCTTTCAGCGGATTGACGTTAGCGGGCTCCGGTCTACACAGAGCTTCGCAACATTTCTAGGAGCCCGCATGGCGAACGCCGCATCCCCGACTGCGCCCAAATGGGCGCGCTGGTGGGTCTTGGGCTTTTGCGTTCTGGTCATCGCGATGGTGCTCGTGGGCGGAGCCACGCGGCTGACGGACTCCGGACTGTCCATCACCGAATGGAAGCCTGTGACGGGCGCACTGCCGCCGCTGTCCGACGCCGCCTGGGCGGCGGAATTCGCGAAATACCAGCAATCGTCCCAGTACCGGATGATGAATTACGGGATGAGCCTGGAGGCCTTTAAGGGCATCTTCTGGTGGGAGTGGGCGCATCGTCTGCTGGGCCGGACGATTGGCGGCTATCTGCTGCTTCCACTTTTGTATCTGACCTTCGCCCGCAAGCTCGAGTCCTCCAAAATCAAACGGCTGTGGACCATCGGCGTGTTGGTCGGCGTGCAGGGCTTCATCGGCTGGTGGATGGTGGCCAGCGGCCTCGTCAATCGCGTGTCCGTGAGCCCTTACCGGCTGGCGACGCATCTGGGCATGGCTCTCCTGATTCTCGCTTTGGCCTGGCGCTTGTACCTGGCCTGGGACGTCGCGCCTCGACCGGCGGAGCTCGCAAGGGAGCCGCAGTCGCGATGGCCGGCGGTCATGACGGGACTGGTGTTCTTCCAGATGATCCTGGGCGCGTTCGTTGCAGGACTGGATGCGGGCCGCAGCCATACCGACTGGCCGACGATCGACGGGCATTTGCTGCCGAACCAATATGCGGCTCTGGAGCCGTTCTGGCGCAACTTCTTCGAAAACACGCAGGCGGTTCAGTTCAACCACCGCTTGGTGGGGTATCTGACCGCGGGAACTGCGCTGTTCATCGCCTGGACGTTCCGGAGCGCGCTGAGCCGGAAATGGGCGATGGCCCTGGGGCGCATGGCGCTCCTGCAGGCGGTGCTGGGCGTGACCGCGGTTTTGCTGGCGTCGCCTTTGTGGATTGGGCTCCTGCATCAGGCCGGAGCGCTGGCGCTGTTTCTGCTGGCGAACGGCTTTTGGGTGTCTTCGAGAGCTGGTGGTAATATATTACCGAATCGTAGTGCGCTGAATTCAAATAATAAAAAAGAGACGCTTGACGACCAAGCGCATGCGCATTAGCAACCGCGCCTTCTGAATTCGCTACTTTGCGAGACTTACAATGAAAACGTTCACGGCGAAGCCCGCCGAGACGGAGCACAAGTGGATCGTGGTGGACGCTGAAGGCGCCGTCGTGGGCCGTTTGGCGTCCTTTATCGCGCTGCGCCTTCGCGGCAAGCATCGTCCCGATTTCACGCCCAATATCGACGTCGGCGATCATGTCGTGGTCATCAACGCCGCCAAGGTGGCGCTGACGGGCCGCAAGGAAAAACAAAAGGTCTATTACCGCCACACCGGTCACCCGGGCGGCATCAAGGAAGTGACTGCCGGCAAGGTGCTGGGCGGCCGTTATCCCGAGCGCGTCATGCTGAAAGCCGTCGAGCGCATGATGCCGAAGGAAAGCCCGCTGGCGCGCCGTCAGCTTGGCAAGCTGCGCGTTTACGCCGGCGCCGAGCATCCGCATGCCGGTCAATCGCCCGTCACTGTCGACTTCAAGGGTCGCAACACCAAGAACTCGAGGATCGGTTAATCATGGTCGAAACTCTCAACAGCTTTGATCAATTGCAGGGCGGCACGCAGGCTGCGCCGGTCATCCGTGAACCGAAGATCGACTCGCTCGGCCGCTCCTACGCGACGGGCAAGCGGAAGAACGCCGTCGCCCGCGTCTGGGTGAAGCGCGGTTCCGGCAAGATCACGATCAACGGCAAGGACCAGAGCGTGTATTTCGCGCGCAAGGTGCTGCGCATGATGATCGGTCAGCCGCTGACCGTCGCGCAGCGCGAAACCGAATATGACGTGATGTGCACGGTGTCGGGTTCGGGGCTGTCCGGTCAGGCCGGCGCCATTCGCCATGGCGTCGCCAAGGCGCTCTCCGATTACGAGCCGTCCTTGCGGCCGCTGATGCGCACCGAAGGTTTCCTCACCCGCGACTCTCGCGTGGTCGAGCGTAAGAAATATGGCCGCAAGAAAGCGCGCGCCAGGTTCCAATTCTCCAAGCGCTAATTTTCGGCGCTGGTATTCTGGAATTGAACGGGCGCTTCCTCCAAGAAGCGCCCGTTTTGTTTTTGCCCGTTCGTTTGCCCCCGTGTTTTGGTTTTCAGGAGAGGCGATCATGACCGTTCAGGTTTTCATCGACGGCGAGGCCGGCACGACGGGGCTGCAAATCCGCGAGCGCCTGGAAAACCGCGCGGACGTCACTCTGCTCAAGATCGACCCTGAGCGGAGGAAGAATGCGGCGGCGCGGGCCGAATTGCTGAACGCGGCGGACGTCGTTGTGTTGTGTCTGCCGGATGACGCGGCGCGCGAGGCCGTGTCGCTGATCTCCAATCCAAAGGTGAAGGTGATCGACGCCTCCACCGCGCACCGCACTGCGCCGGACTGGGCGTTCGGGTTCGCCGAGCTTGGCGCTGATTACCGCGCGCGCGTCCAGACGAGCACGCGGGTTTCAAATCCGGGCTGTTATTCAACGGCGGCGATCGCGCTGTTGCGGCCTTTGGTGCAGGCGAAAATCGTTCCCGCCGATTGGCCGGTCACGATCCATGGCGTGTCGGGTTATTCCGGCGGCGGCAAGTCGATGATCGCGGAGTTCGAGGACGCGTCCGCTCCGAACTACACGAAGGTCCCTTATCGCATTTACGCGACCGCGCTGGGCCACAAGCATGTGCCGGAAATCAAAGTGCATTCCGGCCTTTCGGGAACGCCTTTGTTCACGCCCGCCGTGGGCCGCTATGCGCAAGGCATGATCGTGGAGATCCCGCTGCAATTGTGGGCGCTGCCGAAGGCGCCGGGGCTCGACGCCGTGCATGGCGCATTGGCGGCGGCTTATGAGGGCGCGCGCTTCGTCAGCGTGGCGTCGATGGACGAGGCCGCCAAGGCCAAGACCCTTGATCCGGAAGGTCTCAACGGCACGAACCAGCTCAAGCTGTTCGTGTTCGGCGACGCGAAAGCCGGGCAGGCGCGTCTGGTTGCGCTGCTCGACAATCTGGGCAAGGGCGCGTCGGGCGCGGCGGTTCAGAACCTCAACATCATGGCGGGCCTGGACGAGGGCGAAGGTCTGCGCTGATCAGTGCGAATCTGATCGAACGCGGACATATTCGCCGGGCGCATCGCAGATCGGTTTGTGCGGACCGTCTTCGGGATGGCGCGCGGGCACTTGCGGCCCATCGCGTTCCTTCAGCCATTCGTTCCAGCTGGGCCACCAGGAGCCGGCATGTTCCGCGGCGTCCGCCATCCATTCTTCCAGCGACGGCGGCAGCGTGGCGTTCGTCCAGTGCTGATATTTCTGGGCGGCGGGCGGATTGATGACGCCCGCGATATGACCTGACCCCGCCAGCATGAACTGAACCGGACCGCCGATAAGCCGCGCGCTTTTGTAAACGCTTCTGGCCGGCGCGATGTGATCTTCCTTGGCCGCCTGGAAATAAGCAGGCGTCTTGACCTTGCTGAGATCGAGCTGAATGCCGTCGATCGACAATTCGCCCTTGGAGAAGCGGTTGTCGCGGTAGAAATTGCGCAGATAGAACAGGTGCAGCGCGCGCGGCATCCGCGTCTGGTCCGAGTTCCAGTAGAGCAGGTCGAACGGCTTGGGCTTTTCGCCCATTAGATAGTTCGACACGACATAGGACCAATAGAGGTCCGGCGCGCGCAGAGCGTTGAAGGTCTCGGACATCACCTGACCTTCGAGAACGCCGCCCGCTTCCTCCATCTTCGCCTCGACATATTTGATGCCGGCGTCGTCGGTGAAGAACAGCAAATCGCCCGCGAACTCGAAGTCCATTTGCGAGGTGAAGAATGTGGCGGAAAGGACGCGATCGTCCCCTTGGGCGGCCATATAGGCCAGGGTCGCGCCCAGGAGCGTGCCCGCGACGCAATAGCCAACCGTGTGCATCTTCTCGACGCCGGTCTGTTCCTGAACGACGCGCATCGCCGTCATCAGGCCGTCTTTCATATAGTCTTCGATGGTTTTGCGCGCGAGCGTCGGCGTCGGGTTCACCCAGGACGTAACGAAGACGGTGTGCCCCCGTTCCGTCAGCCAGCGGACCATCGAATTATCCGTCCGCATGTCCAGGATGTAAAATTTGTTGATCCAGGGCGGGAAGAAAAGGACTGGCGTTTCGGCCACCGTCTCCGTCAGCGGCGAATATTGAATCAGCTCAAACAATTCGTTCCGGAAGATGACCTTGCCCTTGGTCGTGGCGATATTTTCGCCGAGTTTGAAGGGGCTCATGTCCGTCTGGCGCAGAGCCAGATGGCCACGGCCGCGTTTCAGATCCTCTTCGAACATCTCAAGACCGCGCAGCAAATTCTCGCCCCCGGTCTCGATCGTCTTTTTCAGGACGGTTGGATTGGTGAAAACGAAGTTCGAGGGCGAAAAAGCATCGGCCGCTTGTTTAAGGAAGAACGCGGCCTTGCGTCGCTTCGCCTGATCGATGCCCGTGGCGCGCGCGGCGAGGTTTTGCAGCCATTCGCTCTGGAAAGCGTAGGAGCGGCGGAGCAAGTCGAACAGCACGTTCTGGCGCCAATCGGGATCGGTGAAGCGCCGATCTCGCGCCAGGGGATCGTGACTGGCGGAGTCCGGCCCCATCAGCAGAACGCGGTAGGTTTCCGCCCAAAGCTTCACGAAGCCGCGCCACAAGTCCGTTTGCGCCGCGACCAGGCTCGCCGGATTCGTCGCGACATGGGCGAGCACTTCCTGCACGGCTTCCTGGGCGCGGAACGGATCGGGATGCATGTCGGCGCCCTTGGGCGGCTGCAGCGCCACGGCTTCCGCCGTGATCTTCTGCATCCGCACCGACGCCTCCCAAAGGTTCATGGCGAGTTTTTCGAGGGTCTCGGCGTTGGCCAAGCTCAAGAGATCGGCGGACGCCTGGGCGTCCGCCTTCGGCGCGGTTTGGGGCGCGCGTGCTGCGGAGGGCGCGGGGGATTCTGCCGCCGCAGGCGGGGTCTGTTTGACGGCGGACGTTGCGGCGTCAGGTTCTGTTGCGGCCTTTTTCCGAGATCGCTTCGGCTTCGCCGCCCCGGCTTCGGGCGCGGGGGCTTTCGTGCGGCTGGGCGCGGCTGGAGCCGGTGGCTCCGGCGTTTCCGCTAGGCTCTTCGTGTCCGCCAAGAAAACCCTCCTCATTCCATCGCTTGGATTGTTACTTCAAAGCCGATTCTGATGAAAAGCCTTCTATTTGCCGCCGCTATGGTGTCACAGAGGGCGGGAGTCGTATAGAAGAGCGCAAAGGGAGCCGATCGTGGCCAAAAGACTAGTCATACTTGCGTCTCTAGCCGCGTCCGTCGGCGTCTCTGGTTGCGCCAACCTCGCAGGGGAAGTCGCGCGCCGCACCGATGCGCCGCCTTGGTTCAAGCAGCGGGTGAAGGAAATTGAGGGGGAGGGGTATCCCAAGTTCTCCGAGGCGAACATGACGCCCCGCCCTCGTAAGTCGGGAACCGAATGGGCGGAGGTGAAGGAAGACCTTCAGCACGCCAAGGAAGAGGTGAACGACGATCCCCGTGCCGTGAACCCGGGTCCCGTCCGCAACTCCACCGAATGGCAGTCCGCCGCAAAGCAGCAAACTGGCGCCGCAGGCGTAGAGCGATAACGAATTAAAACAGAGCTTTATACAGGAATTGGCGACGCCGGCTCAGAAGGCGATCTTCAGATGAAGTCCCGCTTTTGATTTGCGGCCCGCCGGTCCATCATGCACCACGCATCGAATCAGAACCATGGTCCCAGAGTTTTATAAAATCCGTCGCCTGCCGCCTTATATGTTCGAGCAGGTCAACAAGCTTAAGGCCCAGCTTCGGGCCGAAGGCACGGATATCATTGACCTGGGCATGGGCAATCCGGACTTGCCGCCGCCGGAGCACGTTATTGAAAAGCTGATTGAAACGGCTCGCCGGCCAGATGTGCACGGCTATTCCTCGTCGCGCGGCATTCCTGGTTTGCGCCGGGCGTTCGCCAATTATTACGATCGCCGTTTCGACGTGAAACTCAATCCCGACACGCAGGTCATCTCGACGCTGGGATCGAAGGAAGGTTTCGCCAATTTGGCGCAGGCGATTTCCGCGCCGGGCGACGTGATTCTGGCACCGAACCCGTCTTATCCACTGCATTCCTTCGGCTTCATCATCGCCGGCGCCAGCATCCGGAACGTTGAGGCCCATACGCCTGAACAATATCTGTCGGGTCTGGGCCGCGCCGTGCGCCATTCCGTGCCGCCGCCGATCGCCATGGTGCTGTGCTATCCGGGCAATCCGACCGCACAAGTCGTCGATCTCGACTTCTACAAAGAAGCCGTGAAGTTCGCGAAGAAACACG
>CAYNCS010000082.1:0-15324 GCA_964395875.1 uncultured Caulobacteraceae bacterium
ACCCGCGCCAGACCCCGTCCGCGATAGGCGTTGTTCACGACGATATCGATCGAGCCAAACTCGGATTTAGCCCGCTCGATCGCGGCGAGCACCTGGTCCTTCTGGGTCACGTCACACAGCTGAAACACCGCCTTGCAACCTTCAGCGGTCAATTCCTTCACGACCTGCTCGCCGCGCTCAGCGTTCACGTCGGCGATAACCACGCTGGCGCCCGCTCGCGCCAGACGAGTTGCAATGCCATGCCCGACGCCGTCCGCCGCGCCGGTTACGAGCGCGACCTTGCCCTTACAACGTTCATCCGCCATTTCAATTCCTCCCTATTTGCTTATGACGCAGACGGCGCTTCGCCGCCGATCTGTATGAAGCGCTGGACCTGTTCGGCCATCAATTCGATTGCGATTTTGGAATCGACATAGCCGTCCAGCGCGATCATCGAACACACCAATTCAAGCTGGTCGAACAACATGTGGGCGCGCACGCCCATAACGCCGCTTTCGTCCTTCGATGCGGCCATGAAAGCTGGAAACGTTTCTCCAAGCATGACAAACACATTGACCCGGTGATCACGTGAATGCCGATAGAAACTGGGCTCTGCGGCCGACGCCTGGCTGAATATCCGGATATACGAGCGTTGCTTTTGCGTTTCCGTAACGCGTTTGCTGATCCACTTGGTCAGATCCGCGAGGGTGGGCGAAGGCCCCATCGCGCTCAGCTTGCGATAACCGCGCTCTACTTCTTTCTCAAGCCGGTCGGACAGCGCCATCGTTACCGCGATCTTGTCGGAAAAATACGCATAGAAGGTAGGACGGCTCACGCTCGCGCGCGCTGCGATTTCATCGACGCTCGCAGCGGTAAATCCGCGCTCGGACAATACCTCGAACGCCGCGTCCAGAATACCCGCGCGCGTGCCTTGGGCCCGCGCCGCACGCGCCGCGCCGGGCGCGGTTTCGATGGCGCGCTTGACCGTTGTCCGCTTCACAACTCTACCCACTCCCCAACCCCGCTAGACATAAAAAATATTGACAAGCCCCGCAAGACCAACTTTACAGTATGTAAAGTTATAAGCTTTACACGCCGTAAAGTGGTAAGAATGCTCTCAACAAGAGCACAGAATGGCAAAGACGCAAAGTCACAGCCGGGGGAGACCATGAACAGAAATCAAAACACGATTTATCGCGCGTTTTAGAACCGGACGCGCCAACCCATTTAGCGCCCGCAGACCCCAGATCCACCCGGCTGAAAACATTTCAGCTGGCCGGGCGGAGCGCGCGCCATTGCGCGCCGAAAAGCCAAAAAAACCAGAAACCGCACACCAGGGAGACCCGCCATGAAAGATCCAAACACCAAGAATTTCGTGCTGGCGTTGCTCGGCGCCACCAGCATCGCGACCCTGATGATTCCGGCAGCCGCAAAAGCCCAGGACGCCGCGCCAGCAGCTGAACAAGCCGGAAAGTTCGGCGACATCATCGTGACCGCACGGCGCAAGGAAGAGCGCAACCAGGATGTCCCCGTCGCCATCACGGCGTTCAGCAACGATATGCTGCAAGAGCAGCGCATCACCACAAATCAGGATCTTCAGGGCCGCGTACCGTCGTTGACCGTGGGCTCGGCCGGTCAATCGCGGGCCACAGAAACGTTCACCGTCCGCGGCCAGGGCGCCACATACAACGCCGCACCAGGCGTTGTGACCTATTTGTCTGAAGTCCCGGCGGTGGCTCCCACGTCCGTATCGATCCAAGGCGTGCCAGGCATGTTGTTGGATCTCGCGAACGTGCAGATTCTAAAAGGCCCGCAGGGAACTTTGTTTGGCCGCAACACAACCGGCGGCGCGGTCCTCCTCGAGCCGCAACACCCGACGGACAAATATGAAGGCTATCTGCAAGGAACTCTTGGGAATTACAGCGACAAGGAACTGGAAGGGGTCATCAACCTGCCGCTATCCGACAAGCTGCAAATTCGCCTCGCCGGCCGCTCGGTCGACCGCGACGGCTACACAAAGGACATTCTGAGCGGCAAGGATTACGACGACAGACATTATCGCGCAGGCCGGATCGGCGTGACGTATAAGCCCACCGATTCCATTGAAAACTACCTGATGGTCTATGGCACGCGGTACACCGATCACGGCACAGGCTTTGTGCTCGGCGACGTCAATGAGCCATATTATGACAATCTCTTTGGGTTTCCGGGAACGTGCGCATTCCTTGGACTTGGGGCGAATTGCTCCGCCCTCACCGCCGCGGTCGACGCGCAAAAGGCGCGCGGCGTTCGCGACGTTGCGTTCGGAAGCCTTTCCTTTACGCGCATAAAAGGCGGCGGCGCGACCGACATTTTCTCCTGGAACATCAATCCGAATATGACGCTGCGGAACATCGCATCCTATGCCCGCATGCAAAACTACATCGCGAACGATCAGGACGGCTCGATCTTCCCCGCCTACGACACGTTTCCATTCAAGAACAATCCGGTCGACGACACCGCCTCGGTTACCGAAGAGCTCCAGCTGCAAGGGACCACGCCGGACGGCAATCTCAACTATATTTTTGGTGTCTATGGCGACCGGACCCGCGCCGTCGGCGAACAAGGCCTGGCGGCGAATGTGGTGCTCGTCTCGCAAGTCGCCGGCACGCGACAGATCACCCGCAGCTCCAAAGCAATGTACGGCCAATTCACCTACAATCTGGGTGGATGGTTTAAAGAACTGGACCGACTCAAATTAACGGCGGGCTGGCGTTACACCTGGGACCGCGCCGAAGGCTTCGGCAGCTCATTCCTGGCGAATGAGACGGCCTGCGCGAACGGGCTTCTGCTCGTCACCGGCATTGAGGATTGCGCACGCTATTCAAACGCGAAATCTTCCGCGCCGACCTGGACCGTCGGCCTCGATTACAAGCTCACCGACGACATGCTTTTGTACGCCAAAGTCGCGCGCGGTTACAAAACCGGCGGCATCAATACCGGCGCGGTGAATCCCGGCCGCGAAAGCTTCGAACCGGAATTCGTCACCACTTATGAAGCGGGCCTGAAATCGGACTTCAAGTTTCTGGACAAGCCCGCCCGCTTCAATATTGGCTATTATCATTCCGATTATAAGGACATCCAGCGCGCCGCCGGGGACTTCAATACGTCCAGCGGCGCATCGGGCGCGATTGTCATAAATATCGCCGAGGCGACCATTGACGGCGTCGAATTGGAAGGCTCCATCGAGCCAATCAAAGATCTGATACTATCGGGCAACTATTCGTATACGGATGCGAGCTACGACAAATACAACTTCCCGATCCTGGCGCCGCAGATCGATTGCTCCGGCGGTGTCGTCACGGGAACGGCCGAATTGTCCTGCTTACCCTTCCAATATACCCCGGAAAATCAGTACAGCGTTTCAGCGCGCTACACCTTGCCGCTTGACCCGAGCCTTGGCGAAATCTCCGGCTCGATCACCTATTCCTATCAGGACGACCAATACACCTCGCCAAGCACGCTCGCGGTGCAGGAGCCGGGCACGGTGCTGGGCTCCTTCGGCCTGATGAATTTGGCGGTGTCCTGGAACAATATGTTCAGCCGTCCGGTCGATCTGCGACTGTTCATGACAAACGCGACGGACGAAGTGTACCGCACGTCGAACTCCAACATCTTCAACTCCATCGGCGTGCAGACCTCGATCTATGGCGAACCGCGCATGTACGGGATGAGCCTGAAGTATCATTGGGGAGACTAATCAAAGCGATCTTACGCTTTGAGCGCCGGCCGTACGCCTCCTCTGCGGCCGGCGCATTTTTATTTGCCGCGCCCCTGACCAATTTCTTGCTATTGACAACAAAGCTGCGCCTCTGGCCATGTGCCGCGAACGCAAGGGTAACCGGGCGCTCCGATAGTTGGCGTCCATGAGGCGCAAGGGGAGGATTACAGACCGATGAAATTCGGCCTCTTTTATGAAATGCAGGCGCCTGCGCCCTGGCGTGAGGACACTGAGCTGCGCGTGTTTCAGGAGGCGCTCGATCAGGTGGAGCTCGCCGACCGCTTGGGCATCGATTTCGTCTGGGAAGTCGAACACCATTTCCTGGAGGAATATTCTCATTCCTCCGCGCCGGAAGTGTTCCTCGCCGCCGCTTCTCAACGAACGAAACAAATTCGGCTTGGTCATGGCGTCATGCTGATGTCGCCGCGGTACAATCACCCCGCCCGCGCCGCCGAACGCATCGCTACGCTCGATCTGGTGTCCAATGGCCGCGTCGAATGGGGCACGGGCGAATCCGCCAGCGCGCTGGAGCTGGAAGGCTTCCTGCAGAGCCCCGCGGACAAAACCGAGGCATGGCGCGAAGGCGCCGAGCAGGCCGCCAATATGCTGGCGATGACCCCGTACCCCGGCTACCATGGGAAATATTTCAGCATGCCGGTGCGGAATATCGTGCCGAAGCCTGTACAGAAGCCGCACCCGCCGATGTGGCTGGCCTGTTCCCGGCGCGAATCCATTCACCGCGCAGCGCGCATGGGACTCGGCGCTCTTGCATTCGCGTTCGTCGAGCCCGAACAGGCCGCGCACTGGATTCAGGAATATTACGACATCATCAAATCCGATGAGTGCGTACCCATCTCCCATACCGTGAATCCAAACGTGGCGATCGTCACGGCGCTGTCGCTCCACGAGAATGAGCAGGAGGCCCTCGCGCGCGGCACTGAGGGATTTAAATTCTTCGGCTATTCTCTGGGCTATGTCGCAGCCTATGGTCAGCACACGCCCGGCCGCTCCGAAGTCTGGCGCAAGTTCAAGGAAGTCGAAGACACCATTCCGGCCAATTCCGGCCATGGCGGCATCGGCACGCCCGAACAGGTGCGCCGCCAATTCGAGCGTTATGAAAAGGTCGGCATGGATCAGCTGATTTTCGTGCAGCAAGTCGGCAACAACAAGCACGAACACATCTGCGAATCCCTGGAAACTTTCGCGCGAGAATTGCTGCCCGCCTTCAAGGAACGCGACGCCATCCGGCAGAAACAAAAAGCCGAAGAGCTCGCGCCTTTTATCGAAGCGGCGATGGCGCGGAAACAACGCATGAAACCGCTGGCGACCGGCGAAATCCCGCTCGTCGAATCCTGGGCCAAACGTCAAACGGCGGCCGACGTCAACGTGAGCGTCTCCAAATCGGAAGTTCTGGGCGAACGCGGCGGCGGCTTCTCCATCCCCAGCGCCGATCCGCACGCCAGGAAACCGGCGCTGGATATCGGCGGCAAGGCGGTCGAAGACCCGCACGCAAAGAAGAATTCCTGATGCGCCGCGCCGGCGAAGCGAAAATCTCGAGCCGGCATCTGGTCGATCCGGAATTGCTGCCAGTTCTTGACGCGCTGCCGCTGTTCGATCTGAGTACGGAAAGCTTGCCCGCAATGCGCGCCGCGCGCGCCGCCATCGGCGCCGGCGATCAGGCATTTCCAGGTCTGCGCTTCGAGCGACGCGTGTTTCAGGCGCCCGATGGCCGCCAAGTGCGCGTGAACCTGTTTCGTCCAGAGAGCGCGACCGCGCCGCTGCCCGCCGTCCTGCACATTCACGGCGGCGGCTACGTACTCGGCACGGCGGACATGACCAATGCCGCCAACGCCGCCATGGCGCTCAGCGTCGACTGCGTCGTCGCCTCGGTCGATTATCGCCTGGCGCCGGAAACGCCGTATCCCGGCCCCCTTGAGGATTGCCACGCGGCCCTGCGCTGGCTGCATGCTTCCGCCGTCGAACTGGGCCTTGACGCCAAACGCATCGCCATTGCGGGCGAAAGCGCCGGCGCCGGAATCGCGGCGGGACTGGCGCTCTTCGCGCGCGACCGCGGCGACGCGCCGATCTGCTTTCAGTGCCTCGTCTATCCGATGCTCGACGATCGCACGAATGCAGAGAACACCTCCCCTTATGCGGGCGAGTTCGTATGGAACGCCAAGTCCAATCAGTTCGGCTGGACCGCCTATCTGGGCCGTGCGCCCGGCGGCGCAGATATTCCTTATTACGCCGCGCCCGCGCGCGCGCCGGATCTGAGTGGACTTCCCCCCGCCTTCATCAATTGCGGCGCACTGGATCTCTTCGCCGACGAGAACATCGCGTATGCGCGCCGCTTGATTCATGCCGGCGTCGCGGCGGAGCTCCACGTCTATCCGGGCGCCTTTCACGGCTTCCCGCTGGCGCCCGGCACACATCTGGCGACCACCGCGGAACGAGACCGGATCGATGCGCTGCGGCGCGCCCTGAGGGAGGACAAAAGATGAGCGCGAAAATTCTGGCCGACCAAGTCGCCATCGTCACCGGCGCGGGGCGCGGCATCGGCCGCGTCGTGGCGCAGACGCTCGCGGAGAACGGCGCGCGCATCGTCGCGGTGGACGTCGCAAAGGAGCGCGCGCAAACGACCGCCGACGCCATTAAGGCCGCGGGCGGCGACGCTCTGGCGGCCGGCCTGGACGTGCGCGACCGCAAGGACGTCGAAGCGATGGTCGAAAAAGCGGTCGCGCAGTTTGGCCGCCTCGACATTCTCGTCAACAACGCCGCCATCGCGCGCACCGCCTCCTTCCTCGACACATCGCTGGAGGATTGGAACGACCACATCGACATCAATCTCTCGGGCTGCTTCCATTGCGCCCAGACCGCCGCGCGCGTAATGGCGAAAGCCGGTTACGGCCGCATAGTTTCGCTCGCCTCCATCGCCGGCTTGATGGGACCGCTCGACTTCCCTGCTTATGGCGCCGCCAAAGCCGGCGTGATCGGACTGACGCGCACCATGGCGCTGGAACTCGCCGATTTCGGCATCACGGCCAACGCCATCGCCCCGGGCCCCATCGACACCGAATTGCTGCGCGAAGCCTGGACGCCGGAGGCCTACATTGCGCGCGCCGCCCACATCCCCGTACGCCGCCTCGGAAAGCCGGAAGAGATCGCCCACGCCATCCTGATGCTGGTCAGCCCGCAAGCCGCTTACATCAATGGCGTCGTGCTGCCGGTGGATGGCGGCGCGTTCGCCGCCGGCTCTTATACGTCTGAGAAATTCCGCCGCCGGAGCATTGCGCCGCCGCAAAACACCTAGAACCAGCTGCGCCGCAAGCGTTGACTCCCGTAACGGACGACATTACAGAATAGTCGTTCTGTTTATTGGGGCCGCCATGGCGCGCACCGCCGCCTACGATCGCGACGCCGTTATCGAGCAGGCCGTCCTGCAATTCTGGACGGACGGCTTTGCGCCCTGCGACGTGGAATCCCTCACACGCGCTTCCGGCCTCAATCGTCATAGTCTCTACAAGGCCTTTGGCGGCAAGTCCGGACTCTTTGTGGAAGCTGTCAATCATTACATCGCGCGTGAAGCGGCTGAATATCTCGCTTTGCTGGAAAAAGGCTCCGACCTTGACGCTCTGGTCGCCTATTTCGAGCGCGCCACCAAAAGCATCCAGGCTCCGCGCAACGATGACGCCGACGAACGCCGCGGCTGCCTGATCACCAATACTGTCATTGAATTGGGCCGGTCGGATAAGGCCGTCGCCGAAATCATCGATCGGTATTTTGCCCGCGTCGAACGCGCCTTCTGCGATCTGATCAAACGCAGCCAGAAGAACGGCTCTATCCGGACCAACCTTGATCCCAAGGCCACGGCGCGCTGGCTGTTCATCACGGCGCAAGGCAT
Organism: uncultured Caulobacteraceae bacterium; assembly: GCA_964395875.1. Classification (GTDB taxonomy): domain Bacteria; phylum Pseudomonadota; class Alphaproteobacteria; order Caulobacterales; family Aquidulcibacteraceae; genus JBEVJO01. Next base: position 7,641 of record CAYNCS010000082.1, read on the forward strand.
GAGCGTTTCCGCGCGCTTCGGCCGCAGCTTTTCAGGTTTGCCGGAGATCGTGCGCGCCGCGCTCGCTCCGGCGTCTGCGTAATCTACCTCAAACGAAGAAACACAAAGGAGGAGACATGACCGCCATCAACAGCCTGACGCTGGATTCCCAGCTGTCGCGCGCCGGCCCCGCCGCCGAGACCTTCGCCAATCTCTGGAAGACCATCTGGCAGCAGACCTACGTCAAGCCCGAAGAGCTCGAACTCTGCCGCCTCACCTTCGCGCGTTTGCACGCGGATGAGGATGAAATCGCCGCACCGAACGCCGCCGTGCCCGTGCTCGCCGCGACACGCCGTCAGGCCGTGCTCGCCGGCAAAGCGCTGGAAAGCCCCGAATTCACGCCCGGCGAAAAAGCCATCCTGCTGTTCGCTGAATATTACTGGCTCGATCCGCAATCCATCACGGACGAAGCCGCAGACGACGTGAAGAAGCATTATGGCGAACCCGGTCTCGTCTTTTTGATCGAGTCTCTGGGAATCATCGACGGCCGGATCCGCACGGCCCGCGTCCTGCGTGATTTGAAAACCGCGAAATCGTAATGGAGAACGTCCGATGTCCGCACCCCGCGCCTCCGGCCCCGCAGAGAAAACCGGCAATGTCGTCAAGGACAGCGCCATGGGCCTTATCCCCGAGACCGTTTCCCAGATCCTGAAGCTGAACGGCAATGTATGGCGCGAAAGCCTCGTCCCGCCGTCCATCCTGGAAACCATCCGCCTGCGCAACGCGCGCACCGTGAATTGCGTCTTCTGCAAATCGGTCCGGTATGATGTCGCCCTTGAGGACGGCCTCACTGAAGATCGCGTGCAGCTGATCAACGATTCCTATCGCGACAGCGCCCTGCCCGCACGGGAGAAAGCCGCGATCACCCTGGCCGATTGCTATCTCGGCTTCCCCGCCGGCGCCGACCGGAAGGCCGCGGCCGAAATCTCCAGCCAGTATTCGGATGACGAGATCGCCTCGATGCTGGTGGCGGTGATGACCTATAATTTCACCTCCCGCATGGCGGTGAGCCTTGGCGGCATGCCCGAAGAGGGCACGCTGCCCATTATGCAGATGAGCGTATCGGCGGCCTCCGCTTAAGCCCCTTCGGACGGCGACGCCGCCTTGCTCTGCGCAAGGCGGCGTGCGACGTTTGAAGACTATCGATCGAAGCGCCCCGGAGCGGCGCGCACGGGGAGACGCACATGAGCAACCTCACGCCGCCGGCGGAGGACGACAGCGGCACGCACGCATTGCACAAACCGACGCTGGGCGTGGCGATCGTCTGTTGCGGGGTGACCGGGCTCATCGCCCTTCTGTTCACAGCGCTGTCGCCCGCGCTCCCGCCCATGGCCCAGGAGTTCAAGGCCGAGGGCGACGGCGCAATGATTGCGCAAATGGTCTTCTCCCTGGCCGCGGTCACATTGATCTTCGGCGCGATGGCGGCCGGGATTCTCAACGAGATGTTCGGCCGGCGCCGCGTCATCATCTACGGCCTGATGATTTACGCCGCCGCCGGGATCGGGGGTATGCTCGCGCAAGATTTGACGACGCTGGCGCTGACGCGCGCCGCGGCCGGATTCGTTTCCGGACTCATGCTCACCGCCAGCTACGCCATTATCGGAGAATATTACGAGGGACAGGAACGCGAGCACATGCTCGGCTACGTCTCCATGTTCTCCGGCGCGTGCGCGGTCGTTCTCACAATTCTGGGCGGAGTGGTCGTGGATCATCTGGGCTGGCGGGCGATCTTCGGCATGTTCGCGTTATCGCTGCTCCTCGCGCCGGTCGCACAGAAATCCCTCTATTCCACACCCATCAAGCGCGAACCGGTGAGCGGCGGTTGGAGACCGGTGTTGCATCTCTGGTACCTTTACGGCTTGCTCGCGATCTACACGATCCTGATCTATATGACGGCGCTGCAATCGCCTTTCCTTCTGGACGCCCGCGGAGTTCATTCCGGCACGCAGATCGGCTTCCTGCTGGCGCTCACCTCCGTTTTCGGCGCCACAGGCAGCTATTGCTATGGGCACATGCGCAAATTCATGGGCTTCTCCGCGATGCTCGCTTTCGCCTCGATCGCGGGCGGCGGCGGGATGGTCCTGGCGGGTCTCGTTCCGGGCGTACCCGCATACGTGACCGCCGCAATCCTGATCGGCTGCGGCATCGGCATTATTGAACCGACCATTGCGTCGGAAACCTTGTCACGCACGCCGGAGCGACTTCATGATCGCGCCATGGGTGTGAATATTGCGGCCATGTTCTTCGGCCAGTTCCTCAACCCCGTCGTGATGGGTCCGCTGCGCACCACGTGGGGAATCGGCGACGCGTTCATATATGTCGGTCTGGCCTTCGCCGCGGCCGGCGCGCTCTTCTTCGCAGCGATGCTCCGCAAGCCGGCGGCGCGGCCGGCACCGGGGGAGTGACCAGCCGCTAGACGCGCGGCATGACCTTCTCAACGAACAGCTTCAGCGACTGCCAGCCGATCTCCGGACTGAGTCCGGCCAGCAGAGGATGGAACATCGCGGACAGCCCCTTGTTCATCATGGCCACGCATTCGTCCGGCGTGACCACCGCATATGTGCCAGTCGCCTTCACCTGTTCCAGCGTGGTCGCATGCTTGTAGGCGCCCTCGACGCCGCCCGCATTTTGCCACTTTCCATAACTCTCGGATTCGTGGATGGCGTGGCGCGCGATGGCGTTCCAGGTCTGATCCGGGTTCTCTGAAATGAACAGGGCCGCCGGGCCGCCGCCGCCGGCTGGAGTCCATGTGCGCCCCAGTTTCTTCGCCTCGTCGACATAGATCGCATGCAGCGCCGGATCGTGTGTGATGTAGCCGTCCGCGATGCGGCCCGCGCGCCGCGCCGACACGGGCATGGCGCCGCCCATATAGATTGCCAAATGCGGATTCACGGGCTTGGGCGTCACCCGCACAGTGCGGCCGCGAAATTCGAAAGGTTCACCCGTCCACGCCGCGCGCAAGGTGTTGATGCACTCCTCCACCGCGCGGCCGCGTGTTGCGAAATCCTTGTCGAACATCTCGAACTCGGACGCCACGTAACCGCCTACCGCGACGAGGCTGACGCGCCCGCGCGAGATGATGTCGAGCACCGCCAGTTCCTCGGCCAGCCGCAAGGGATCGTGCAGCGGCACGACGATGGCCGAGAGCCGCATTTCAATCCTCTTGGTGCGCGCCGCCACCGCCGCAGCCAGCGTGATCGAGGATGGGCAATAGCCGTCCTCGACGCCGTGATGTTCCGCGAGATAGACCATGTCGAAGCCGTGATCGTCCGCATAGGCGCACATATCCAGCGCAGCCTGATAGAGATCGGCGCGGGGCGTTCCCCATTCCGGCACGCGCATATCAAACCGCAGAATCTTCTGCCCGTTCATTCCCTACCCTTTTCTCTCGCTGCAGAATGGGCGGAGCGGCGTTTTAATCGCCACAACAAATGCGATCACGCTTGAAGCTAGGTGATCCCGAACACAGCACCTCAAGCGCTTCACGATTTCCAGATCGCCAGCGCGTCCATCGCCTCGGCGCCGTCCGGGAACACCGCCAACGGATTGACCTCCAGCGCCACGAGGTCCGGGCCCAGATCCTGCGCCGCTTCCGCAAACTTGGCGATGGCGCAGGCGACTGTCGCAACGTCGATGGCGGGCTTGCCGCGCGCGCCCGCGAACAGAGGCGCAGCCTTCAAGCCGCGCAACGCCGCTTCGATCCGGGACGCGTCGGCGGGCAGCGGCAACAGCACACTGTCCTTCAGCACCTCCACCCAGATGCCACCGAGCCCCAAGGCGAGCATTGGCCCCCACACTGGATCCACCGTCACCGACATGATGAGTTCAAGCGCCTGCGTGCGCATCGGCGACACGGCGACGCCCTCGATGCGGGCTTTGCTGAAATCGCGATCCATGATGGCTGCGAAAGCGGCGCGCACAGCAGCGGCATTGCCGAGATTGAGTTTCACCCCGCCGACTTCCGTTTTGTGCGCGATGTCGGGCGACGACAGTTTGAGCACGACAGGGAAGCCCACCTTTTCCGCGGCCGCGACGGCGGCGTCCGCATCCGCCGCCAGAATACGCGGCGTCACGGGCACACCGCGCGCACCGAGCCATTGCAGCAAGGCGCCCTCGCCTTCGGGCCTGTCAGCGCCGGCGCTGACGCCTTTTCCGCCGAACAGACTGACGGGACGAGGATCAAGGACTCGTTTGCTCCAGCGCGCGTGCTGGGCCAGCGCCGTCACCGCCGGTTTCAAGCCGCAGATGGCGCCTGGGATGCCCGCGTCCCTCAGCGCCTTGCGCCCGAACTCGCTCACAGGCTCAACCACCGTTGTGATAATCGGCGGCACGGATTCATAATCGGCATAACCACGGGCGATGGATTCCAGGGTCTGATTCATCCATTCGGCCTCGCCGCCCGTCGGCGCATCCCAGATGCACATGGGCAAACCGATATTCTCGTCCTTTGCGATGGTCTGCAACAAACGCTCCCACAACGAGATGTCGCGCAATGCGTAGCCAGTAACGTCCAGCGGGTTATGCGTCTGACCGAAGGCCGATACGATCGCATCCATCTCGGGGCGAATGGATGCCGAGAACTCAGGAAAGCTCACGCCTGCGGCGCCGGCGAGGTCCGACAGAATCTCGCCCGAACCGCCCGAGATCGTCAGCGCGGCGACGCCCGTTTTGGCGCGCGGTCCCGTGTGCTGCAGCAAGGTCGCGGTCGCCAGCAGGTCCTCATAGCAATCTACGCGGCACACGCCCATCTCGCGCGCGGCGGCGTCGAAGGCTTTGTCGTCCCCGACCAGGGCTCCGGTATGCGCCGCCGCCAGGCGCGCGGTGTTTTCCGATGCGCCCGCCTTCAGCATCACAATCGGCTTCTTCATGCACAGCGCACGCTCGGCGGCGCGCGCAAAGCGTTCCGGATCGTGCACGGTTTCCAGGAACACGCCAATGACATGCGTTTCGGGATCGTCGACCAGAAATTCCAGCACATCCGCAATGGTGACGTCGGCTTCATTCCCCGCCAGCACGACATGGGACAGGCCGATCCCCTGCAGATGCGCGGCCTTCGCCACATAACCGCCGACCGATCCCGACACGGATGCGAGCCCGAGATGTCCGCGGAAATTCTCGCGCTCCAGCGAGCACAAAGGCACGCCATCGACATAATTCAGATAGCCGAGCGCATTTGGCCCCATTAGCGCCAGCCCGCGCTCGCGCGCCACCTGCCCGATCAGCTCCTGCTGGCGGCGTCCCTCATCGCCCGTTTCCGCAAAACCGGAGGACACGATCACAAAGCCCGTGGCGCCCGCGTCCGCCGCTTCGATGACCGTCTCAAGGACGGTGTTGGACGGCACACACAGATACGCCGCATCGATCGGCCCGCTGAGTTCGCGGACGCTTTTCATCGTGGCGCGCCCGTTCACCGCCTCGCCCTTCGGGTTCACCAGCTGCACGTCGCCCTTGAAGCCAAAATGATCGAGATTGCGTATCACCGGCGCGGAGAACGGATTGCGCTCCGACGCGCCGATGATGGCCACGCGCTTGGCGCGCAGCATCCGCGCGAGATTCTTCTGGCGAGTATCAGCGGCCGCGTTCATCGCGCTTGGCTCCTGCGGATTTTGGATGAGCGTATGGGTGCTTGTTGTCCATCGCCTTGACCTCGATTGCCGCGGCCTTGGCGGCGAAGTCGCGCGCTAAATCGATAAGCCGGTCCTCGGCCTCGTAATCAAACGCGTCGAGCATGCGCTTTTCGATCTCGCCGCCGCGCTCCAGCGGGTTGTCGTTGTAATAGCGCACGGTGCGCTGCACGGCCTCTATCGTGGCAACTACGTCGCGATAACCGAGATCCGCCTTTATACGGCTCGTATCCATCAGTTTGTGATCCGTCAGCGGCGCCAAAGCGGCGATGCGCGTGGCCGGCGTGTCTGGCACCGACGCGATCTCAAGATTGACGCCCAAAGCGTCGCCGGCAAGCTCCACGAACTGCCGCAGATCGAGCTGCCGGTCGTCGCCGACATTGTAGGTCTTGCCGGACGCCTTCGCCGGCTGGTCCACAGCCAGCATCAATGCATGCGCAGCATTCTCGGCGGCGATATGGCTGATCAAGCCCATGCCGCCATTAATCAAAACGATGCCGCGCCGTCCGTCCTGCACGCGGCGCACAACGGACCATTCGCGCGGCACCAATTGGCGTGGTCCGTACACATAAGGATACCGAAACAGCGTATATGTCGGGTGATGTTTCTGAACGGCCGCCTCCGCCGCCGCCACCAGAGACGCAAAGCGATGCTCCGCCGGGTCGGTCACCAAAGGCCAGTCCTCCGGCGTCGGGATCGGCAGGCCGGACGGCCGCATCGTCTCCGGCACATAAAACCCGCGATAGCCGACGAAGCCGCCGACGCCCAAAAAGCGTTCAGTCCTGCCGGCGAAGGCTTCGGCGATGACCGCAAGGCGTCCATAACTGGCCACGACCAGATCGAAGCTGCGCGTCCCGATCGCTTCCTTCAAAGGATCGATGAAGTGCGGATCGCCAACGATCCGCTCGACATCATCGGGCAACGTCACCGGATGAACGCCGCGATTCAACACCGCGACCTTATAGCCGCGCTCCCGCAGACCTTCGACCACATGCGGCCCTGTAGGTCCGCCGCCGCCAATCACCAAAGCTGTTTTCATAATGAGGCCGCCCAACGCGCCACACGCCCGAAGAGATAAGTGCGGCTTGGATATACAAAATGGTTGTGCCGGGTTTCGGACAAGACGATGAGCGTCACGTCCGGACTGCCCGGATATGCGGCGGGCGTCGCGTGAGCATCAGCGTGCAGATCACCGTCGCCAAGAACCAGCATCACCGGGCACGTAATGGCGGCGGCGTCCGGCTTCGCTATATCCGGCAACATCATCATGTAGGATGAAGTGAGATAGATGACATCCGTCGCACTCACCGCCGACACAGGCCTTTTGCTCGGTTGCGGGCTCATGGTGATCGTACTCATCGGAAAACGCTTGCGCGCAAGCTCAACAAGGTGTTGGCGTGCATAAACTGGATCGAGCGAGCGGTCGTAATCGTTAATCTGCGCCGGCAGGCCGCAGGTGTGAAAGCCCATGAGGCACACCGCGTCATACATGGGCGCCTTGGCTTGCTGCAGGATCGTCAACAGCGCGCCATAGGAATGCGCAGCACAGATGATCCGCATATCCGACGCGCGCGGACAAATGTCCGTCAGCGTCCCCGCGTGCAGCCCATCGATGATCTGACGCACAGCTTCTGTGTTGGCCGCCGCCGCACGTTCGGGATGCAGCTCATAAGGATCGCTGGGAATGGTGCTTTCGCCCACACCGATCGGATCGATCAATACGACCGCATGCCCGAGGTTCGCAATGTACTGCGCGAAGCTGACCTCCTCCTCGCCTTCGGGCGTCGGGAGATCGAAATAGCGCCGATTCATGCCGCCGCCGGGAATGCAAACGAACAGCAACTCAGGAGCTTTGCCTGGCGGCAGCACAAGCTCAGCAGCGATTCGCATCGGCTCGCCGAAGCCGGCGGCCTCGGTCACGTCGAAGTGGAGTGCGATCCGTTTGGTTTCTGGAGAGCCGCTCACGAGACGCCTTTCATCCAAAGGGCGTTCATAGCGCGCGCGTGCGCAAGGTCTCGCAT
>CAYNCS010000083.1:0-14776 GCA_964395875.1 uncultured Caulobacteraceae bacterium
CGTGTTGGTGTTGTAGCGTGAACAGTGGAAGCTATCGAACAGCTTCAGGCCGTTAGGCAACATATGTTGCGCTCCGTGGGCGAAGGGATATTTGGCGAGCGCGCCGCCGGTGGCGCGTATCGCCGCCTCGTGCGCGATGCGTCCCAGCGCCACAGCGGCCGTCAGTTTGGGCAAAGCCGCCATGCGGGCTGTCAGAAACGGACGGCAGGCGGCGGCTTCGGCCGGAGTCGGCTTGTTTTCCGGCGGCACGCAGCGCACCGCGTTGGTGATCATGCATTCGAGAAGTTTAAGGCCATCGTTTGGATCGGCCCGGTACTGGCCCTTGGCGAAGCCGAATTTCAGCAGCGTCGCGTACAGCAAATCGCCTGCGTAGTCGCCGGTGAACGGGCGGCCGGTCTTGTTGGCACCGCCGCGTCCCGGAGCCAGGCCAATGATCAAGAGCCGCGCGTTTTCTGGGCCGAACGACAGAACGGGCGCGTTATGCCAGTCCGGCTCCGCCGCGGCATTCGCGGCGCGATAGGCCACCAGACGGGGGCATAATGGGCAGTCGAGTTCTGGTTCTGGCGCCAAGGAAGCCTCGCGGAGATCCGGCGCACGGGCGCGCCGGGGCCGCGAGGGACTATAGCAGCTTGGCCAATCTCGCAACGATCAGGCGCGCGCGTGCGATCCGAACTTGCGTCGCAGACCGAGGAAGGGCCGCTCGATGAGGAAATAGGACAGACAGGCTGCGACAAATGAAGCTGCGAAGCCCAGCACCATAAGGGCAGGTCCGGCGTCCTTCACAGTATGCCCCAGATAATCCGCGATCGGCATGTGCCAGAGATACAGGCTGTAGGAGAGGCGGCCGATGAAGCGCAGCGGCGCAATCTCAAGGATTGCCGTCCCGAAAGACAAGGGGCGCCAGAAGAACAGGTTCAGAATGCCCACGAACAGCGCCGCGCCCTGCATGGAATAACGGATCGTTTCACGGAACTCGTCAGAGCGGAGCAGAAAGCTGGCGGCCAGAAGCGCGCCGGCGACGAGAGTCGGGCCAAGGCCGATCAGCTTTTTCAGCCAGGAATCCTTGGCCGCGCCGTCCAGCATGACGGCGAGCAGGCAGCCCCAGCCGATCGAATCCAAACGTGCGTCGGAGGCCTTGTAGGGATAGTCGATCGGGAAGTGCAGGCCGAAGATTGCGGTCAGGCGCCACGCCAGGCAGCCGACCACTATGAAAGTAAGGGCCGCGATCATGTGAGACCGCTTGGGCAGCGCCGCGAACAACAGCGGGTAGAAGATGTAAAAGTGCTCTTCGACCGCCAGCGACCATAAATGGCCCCATGGCATGTGGCTGACGACGCCGAGATGCGCGGTCGCCAGGCTGAAATAATTGTGCAGGTAAAAGGCCGCGCTGAAGGTTTCGAGCAGCGTCGGAGAAATGCCGAACGGCAGGAACATCAGTGTGGTGATCGCAAGGAAGGCGAATAGCGCCGGCAGCAGGCGCAGCGCGCGGCGCGCATAGAACTTGCCGAACTGGACGCCGCCGGACTCTTCGCGTTCCGCGATCAGAAGGCGGGTGATCAAGAATCCGCTGATGAAGAAGAATATGGTGACGCCGAACCCGCCCGGGATGATGTGCGCGAGGCCGAAATGGGCGACCAGCACGATCAGGACTGCGAGGGCGCGCACGCCGTCGAGGCCGGGCGCGTAGCCGGCCTTCGCCTTCGCCGAAAAGGCGCCGTTCATCCGCCAGTCGCTTGCGGCGTCCGCGTTTGCGTAAGATGCCGCGAGGTCGTTTCCGGCGATGCTTGCGTTGCTCATGAAGTTGCTCGGCTGGGTTTGGTTTTTGGAACGAGGGCGTCCAGAATCAAGGGATTCCAGATCCCGCGCCTTTGATCGAAGGCGTGAAATCCAGTGGCGAAATCAAAATAACACCAGGGGATGTTAACAGTTTCCATCGCAGCGCGGACTGCGGCGGTCCATTTTGCCCGCTGGTTCACGCCGACGTTCTCGATAACCCCGAACTCGCCGAAGAAGATCGGCACATTATTTTTCTCCTGCCAGGTCGCTAGAGATTCGGCGTAGGCGGACAAACGCTTGATGTCTTTGTCGGAGCCCCAGGTCGCGCCGATTGGCATCGGCCGGCCGGTCCAGCCCGCGCCTTGATGGGTGAATCCGAACGGGTCGTAATAATGCACCGACACCATGATGTTAGGATCGGGTGGAATATAAAGGTTTTTTAGCCCCTTGGTCGTCGCCCATTCGTCGCCGCTCAGGATGACCGTTCGGGTCGGATTGCTCTGGCGGATCATCGACAGGAGGCGGTTTTGCGCGTTGCTCATGATCGCGCCGGAGAATTTGTCCCGCGGTTCGTTGATCAGTTCAAAGATCAGCTTGTCGTCGTCATAGTGGGCGTAATGGCGCGCCAGCTGTACCCAGATGTTCGTAAAGCGATCGACGTGGGGTTGGGGATTGGCGTACAGCTCGTCGTAGTGGTGCATATCGAGCACCACCGTGAGACCGTAGTCGTTCGCCTTGGAGATGACGTGATCGACCCGCGCCAGAAACGCCGGATCGATCTGGTATGGCGCGCGTTGTTCGGCGTGGGCCGACCAGCGCACCGGCAGCCGGACGACTGTAAACCCAGCGCCGGCGATGAGTTTCAGATCGTCATCCCGAACGACGTATCCCCAGTCGCCTTCATTGGGCGCCTCGAGCGCGCCGCCGATATTCATGCAGCGGCCCATGTTGGGCCAGTTGCGCTGGATCGGGCTGCTGTTGGTGAATTCAAATGCGGCGGATCCGAGCCACATGGCGGCGGACGCCGAGATCGTGGCCGAAAGGCGCGCGATATATTTTAGCGTTCGCTTGATCATCGCCCCGTCGCACGTCCAACACTCAACTTGCCGTCCTTGCCGGGCGCCGCGCTGAAACGGCTCTATACCCGAGGAAAGACAAGAAATGCTAAATTGCCCGGAGAAAGGCCGACAATTGACGATCCCTCATCCGTGCACGAACCATATGCCGCCCGGGGCGTCTTTCGACGGCCCAAAATCTTGCAGAAGCGGCGATCCGCCATCACCTGCAATGCAATGTGCGGGCCGCGAATTAGGCCGGCTGGGAATGAATAACCGAGAGGGGTAGGTCTCGTCCAACGCGGACGAGACCTAAGACTGCTTATTCCAGACCTGCGGTGATCATGGGCGCGATCCGGCGTCCGACAAAGTCCGAAGCGATCGGCGTCAGGTGCGCGAAATCATAGGCGGTGACGCCGTTCAGTCGATCGGGACCGATCTGCATCAGGCAGCCGTCTTTATCGCACATCATGCCCATGACGTCTGCAAACGCGATGTCGGAATCGTCAGCCAGGGCCTTCTTCAGCGCGTCGTTGTCCTTGAGCGAGTCCATATTGAGACCGCCGAACGAACGGCTGGATGGATCTTCCCAATGTTTGCGGATGATGATCATGGGCAAGGCGGCCTGCCAGCGCGGCACGGGGCCGGCGACGACCACCCGCTTGACGCCCAGCTCCTTCAGGCGCGCGGCGAGGCGACGCAGATTGGCAGGATCGTGCTTGTCCATCTGGGCGAGGAACACGACGTCTGGCCGTGCGCTCTGAACCGTCTCCAGCGCGAACCGGTTGGAGCGGACGCAATAATCCGTTTTGGGATCGCCTGCGGCGTCGAGCGTCGGACGGCATCCGGACGATGCGACCTGCAGAATCTGCCAGTCTTTCGGGAGCGTTTGCGCCAGGCCGTAATTGTATTGCTGCGCGTGGGAATCCCCCCAGATCATCACGGCATGCGGCTGGGCCGGATTGCGCGTGTAACAGCTCTCGGCGATGGCGGGGATGGGGACGCGCGTATACCGGCCGGCGCGCTCTTCCTTCATGTTCAGGAAGTCGCAATCCAAACGGTACTTTTCGAACCAGTTGATGCGGGTCTTGTAGGGCCATTCCGGGAAGGTGTTGTCGTAATATTTCGCGAATTCCTGCGTGCCTTTTTTGCGCACGCCAAAGCCTTCCGCTGCACCCGCGCTGTTCAGGTACAGGCCGCCGGCCAGGATGGCGGCCATTGCCGCGACCAGCCCCCAGGTCACCTTGGGTGAATTGGCGAAACGCAGGCGCTTCTCGACAAGGACGACCGTCAGCCACGCCAGAACGATCGCAAGGATCACCAGCATGATGCGGTGCTCGAGGTCCAGCAGGCCGGCGCCTTCGATCCGGCCGAACACCAGAAGCGGCCAGTGCCACAGATAGAGGGGGAAGCTGATCTTGCCGAACCAGACGGCCACGGGGTTCGACAGGAGAATGCGGTTGAACAAGGCGTCGGGACCGGATGCGATCACCAGAGCAGCGCCCAGCACGGGCACAAGCGCGACCCAGCCCGGGAACATCATGTCATCCGTGATGAACAGGAAGCCGAGGCCCAGGGCGCCCAACCCCACGAAGGATTGCAGGTGCTTGTTGGGAATGGTGACGCGCTTCAGGGTCTGCGGCGCGTTCAGCGTCAGGTAAGCGAGGGTCGCGCCCGCCAGCAATTCCCAGAAGCGGGTAAACGGCGAATAGAAATCCGCCGTGGCGTCGCGCGGCGCGACATAAATGTTCCAGGCGAAGGAGGCCACCGCGACCGCCAGCGTCAGCGCCAGAAGGTTGGTGCGGCTTTTCCATGCGGCCCACAGCAAAAGCGGCCACACGATGTAAAACTGCTCTTCGATGCCGAGCGACCACAAATGGAGCATCGGCTTGAATTCGGCGGCTGTGTCGAAATAGCCGGTTTCCGACCACAGCACGAAGTTTGAGACGAAGCCGGCGCCGCCGGCCGCATGTTTACCAAGGGCCCGATATTCATCCTGCAGGAAGAAGAAGAAGCCGTAGATCAGACACGCCGTCAGCATGACGATCAGCGCGGGGAAGATGCGCTTAACCCGGCGGGCGTAAAAGGTTCCGAAGCTGAAACTGCCGTTTTGCAGGCTTGAAAACAGGATCGTCGAGATCAAGAAGCCTGAAATCACGAAGAAAATGTCTACGCCGATAAAGCCGCCGCGCATCCAGTTCGGCGCGGCGTGGAAGCCTACGACGGAGAGCACGGCGACCGCGCGCAGGCCGTCAATATCCGGGCGATATTTGGGATGAGACATGGGCGCGTGTTTGGCCGCGTCGTGTGCGCTTGACGCCGCCAGGGGCGCGCCGGCGTCGTTTGCAGGCTGACCAAGCCCAGAATCAAAAAGTGTTTTAGTTACAGACACGTTCGAGCCTCAAACCGGACAGCAAAGGTTATGGCACACAATTCCTAACCGGAGATGTGCTTGTAATTATGAACCTTTCCCCTTTTGCGAGGGGCTACGCCGTCAAATATGCAGGACCTATGCCGGTCAGGGTGCGGTGCAATGCCGCGTCCGGCTAACGCCGGGCCAGATCTGGTGCGATCTCGGCCAAATCAATGAATTGGTCCGCCTGGCGGCGCAGTTCATCCGCCAAAACCGGCTGGGGCGCGCGCAGGGTCGAAACCACGCTGACCCGGACGCCCTTGCGCTGGACAGCCTCAACGAGGCGGCGGAAGTCGCCGTCGCCGGAAAACAGGATCGCGTGGTCGAGGCGCGGGGCGAGCTCAAGCATGTCGACCGCGATGTCGACGTCCATATTGCCCTTGATGCGCCGTTTGCCCTGGGCGTCCGTCTGTTCCCGCGCGGCTTTCTTAACCACGTTGAAGCCGTTGTAATCGAGCCAGTCGACCAGCGGGCGGAGGGCGCTGTAGTCCTGATCGTCCCACAGCGCGGTGTAGTAATTGGCCCGGATCAGCCGGCCGTTTTGGGTGAAAAGCTCGAGAAGCTTGCGGTAATCGACCTCCAGGCCGAGCAGCTTCAGCGTGTTGTGGAGGTTGGCGCCGTCGATGAAGAGGGCGATACGTTCATCCTGATAGATGATCATTAAGCCCTCCAGCCAGCCTTCATGCCTAGCGATCCTTCAAATTCGAACCAAAAGCAATCCGGGCCGTCGCACCGCGCCTGGATTTCACTGGGCGGAAATATCGCGTGGAACGGCATGGTGGGGGGCGCTCTCTTCGCCGAAGCGCTGAATGTGCTGGCGCAAAGCGGGTTCCAGGCGACCGGATTCTCCCGCGTCTGGGCGGGGCCCGCTTGGCCAGACCCATCTGATCCGGCGTTTTACAATGCGGTCGTCGAGGGAGGTTGGCGGGGGACGCCGCCCCAGCTCCTGGCGCTGCTGCTGGAGGTCGAAGCCGCGTTTGGGCGGCGGCGGGGCGTTAAAAACGCGCCGCGGACCCTTGATCTGGACCTTCTCGATTTCGAGGGCGGGCGGGGGCGGTTCGAACCGGATCTGGAGGTGCCGCATCCGCGGCTGAGCGTGCGTCCCTTCATATTGGGCCCGCTGGCCGACGCCTCTCCGGATTGGCGGCATCCGGATATTGGCAAGTCCGCCCGAGGGCTCTACGAAGCTGCTGAAAATAAAGAAGAATATCGTCCTGTCACAGAAATGCCGCTTCAATTGGCTGAAATCACAGCGAATCCTTGAGCCGCTCCCTATATTTTGGTAGCAGGATCGTTCGCTTACATCGCAAAGGGATTGCCGGATGGCGCGCGTCACCGTTGAAGATTGCATCGAAAAAGTTCCGAACCGCTTCGCGCTGGTTCTCCTGGCGGCCCACCGAGCCCGGGAAATCTCCGCTGGCGGGGAACTGACCGTCGATCGCGACAACGACAAGGACCCGGTCGTGGCGCTGCGCGAGATCGCGGAAAACGCCGTGGACGTGGTCGATCTGCGCGAAAAGCTGATCACGCATCTGCAAGCCGCGCCTGCGCCGGCCGAGCACGAGGAAGATCCGGACATTCCGGCCCTCATCGCGCCGACGACGCAAAGCGAAGACCTGCTGGCGCGCGTATTCCAGGCGGAACAGGACGCTGTGCGCGAGGAGCGCTACTGATCGATGCCCGACGGCCGCGCGATTGAAGCGGCCGAACCGCCTCAGCCGGCGGGCGGCGCGCAGGCAGCAGGCGAAAAGCCGGCCAAACCCGTTCGGGAAAAATTTGTTCGACAGGTCGAGCTCGTCGAGCGCATCCGCGCCTATGATCCATCTGCGGACGAAGGTCTGATCAATCGCGCCTACGTCTTCACGATGATGCGGCACGGCGATCAGCGCCGGCATAGCGGCGATCCTTACTTCGCCCATCCCATCGAAGTCGCCGCCATCCTCACCGATCTGAAGCTCGACGTCGAAACTGTCGTCGCGGGCCTTTTGCACGATACGATCGAGGATACCGAAACCACGCGCGCCGAAGTCGCAGAAAAATTCGGCGACAATGTCGCGGCGCTGGTCGACGGCGTGACGAAATTGTCCCAGTTGGAATTGTCGTCGCCGGATTCCAAGCAGGCCGAAAACCTGCAAAAATTCATCCTCGCGTCCTCGCGGGACGTGCGTGTGCTTCTCGTGAAGCTGGCGGACCGCCTGCACAACATGCGCACGCTGAAATATGTGCCGAAGCCGGAGCGGCGGGAGCGCATCGCGCGCGAAACGCTGGAAATCTACGCGCCCTTGGCCCGCCGCATCGGCGTTGAGAAAATCTGCGACGAACTTGAAGACCTGTCTTTCGCGGAGCTTGATCCGGGTGCGTCGGCGACCATCGCTGAAAATCTGGAAAAGCTGCGTCAGGAAAAAGGCGACGCCGTCGCGGAGGTGTCAAAGGCCATTACGCATCAATTGGCTGACGCGGGCATCCCGGCGCGAGTTTATGGGCGGCAGAAGCGGCCTTATTCGATCTGGCGAAAGCTGGAGCGCAAGTCCGTGGCCTTCCATTCTCTGTCGGACATCTACGGATTTCGCGTCATCGTGCAGAACGAATCCGATTGCTATCGGGCGCTGGGCGTTCTGCACAAGGTCTGGCGCTGCGTGCCGGACCGTTTCGCGGATTACATTTCGACGCCCAAGCCCAACGGTTACCGTTCGCTGCACACGTCCGTGATCGGTCCGAAGAATTTGCGAATCGAATTGCAGATTCGCACCGAGGATATGGATGCGGTCGCCGAGCGCGGCGTCGCGGCGCACTGGCGCTACAAAAACGAGTCCTACGGCTATGACGCCGAAGCGGCGTCGCGGTCCGGAGGCGATCCCCTGGAGTCGCTCCGGGTACTGATCGAAATTCTCGATCACGGCGGCGAACCGGAGGAATTCCTCGAGCACGCCAAACTTGAGATGTTCCAGGATCAGGTGTTCGCCTTTACGCCCAAGGGAGACATCATTCCGCTGCCCAGCGGCGCTACGCCTCTGGACTTTGCGTATGCGGTGCATACCGAGGTCGGCGAAACCTGCATCGGCGCACGCGTCAACGGGGTGGATCGTCCGTTGCGTACGCGGCTGAAGAACGGCGACATCGTCGAGATCATCCGGTCGCGCCAGGCCAATGCGCCGCAGGACTGGGAATCCATCGCCGTCACAGGGCGCGCCCGTTCGGCGTTGCGGCGTCTGGTGCGGACCCGCAAGCGCGAGGAATTGATCCGCGTCGGCCGCACCCTGGCTGATCACGCACTGCATCGCGTAGGTCATTCCATCGAAGACACCGAACTCGAACCGGCGTTGAAGAAGCTGCGCTACGAAGACGAGTCGGCGCTGTTCGTGGCGATGGCGGTAGGATCCGTCGATGCGCGCAAGCTGGCCGAGGCGGCCTATCCCGGCCTTGCGGGCAAGCTGCCGCCCAAGGGCGAACGCATCCCGATGGAGGAGGGCAAGGCGTTGCTTTATGTGCGCGGCAGCGGGCTGACGCCCGGCGTGTCGTTGCACTTCTCGCCTTGCTGCTCGCCAATCCCGGGGGACCGGATCGTCGGGCGCCTGTCGCCTGGCCGCGGCGTCGACATACACACCATCGATTGCGAAGTGCTGGGCGAAACGGACGCGTCCACCTGGATCGACTTGTCCTGGACCGACGAAGCGAAGTCGCACGCTTTGGCGACCGGGCGGATCGTCGCGACCATTGAAAATGTGAAGGGGGCGCTGGCGCGCTTGTGCTCCATCGCCGCCGAACACGACGCCAACATCACTAATATGAAAATGATCAACCGCTCGTCGGATATATTCGACGTCGTGCTGGACATAGAAGTTGCGGACGCACGGCACCTTTCGCACATCTCCGCGGCGATGCGCGCTTCGCCCTTCGTGATCGCCGTTGACCGGCCACGCGGGTGATTTCATGAGCCGACGTCTGCGTCTTGGCGTTAATATCGATCACGTCGCTACGATCCGGAACGCGCGCGGCGGCGCTTTTCCAGATCCTGTGCGCGCCGCGTTGCTGGCCCAGGAAGCAGGCGCCGACGGCATCACTCTGCATGTGCGTGAAGACCGGCGCCACGTGAACGAGGATGACCTCGAACGGCTTTCCAGGACTGTTTCGATTCCCATCAATCTTGAGATGGCGGCGACGCAGGAAATGCTCGCCATTGCTTTGGCGGCAAAGCCGCATGCGGTCTGCCTGGTGCCCGAGAAGCGTGAGGAACGCACGACCGAAGGCGGCCTTGACGTCGCGGGCGGGCATAATGCGATCGCTCCCGTTGTGCGTACATTGGCGGACGCGGGCGTCCGCGTCTCTTTGTTCATCGGCGCCGATCCCGCGCAAATCCGCGCCGCCGTCTCCGTGAAGGCGGCCGTGGTCGAGCTGCATACGGGCGATTTCTGCCATGCCGTCGAAGCTGGCGATCGCGCCGGCGCCGAGCGATTGCTGAAGGCGCTGCAGGATGGCGCGGCCCTGGCGGAAAACCTTGGGCTGGAGGTCCATGCCGGGCACGGCATCAATTATGAAAGCGTCACGCCCGTCGCCGCCATTCCCGAAATTGCGGAGCTCAATATCGGCCACTTTCTGATCGGTGAGGGGATTTTCATCGGTTTGACCGGCGCTATCCGGGAAATGCGCCGTTTGATGGATGCGGCGCGCGCATGATAATCGGCATCGGCATGGACATCTGCGACATCCGGCGCATCGAAAAGGCGCTGGACCGTTGGGGGGACCGGTTCACCAATCGGGCATTTACTGAGATCGAGCGCGCCAAATCGGACCGCCGCGCCGCTCGCGCGGCCAGTTACGCCAAGCGCTTCGCCGCCAAGGAAGCCTGCACCAAGGCCCTGGGCACAGGTTTGGCGCATGGGGTCTTTTTGCGCGACATCGGCGTTGTCAACGCGCCTGGCGGTGCGCCGACCCTGGCGTTGACGGGGGGCGCAGCTTTGCGGCTTGAAAAAATGACGCCGCCGGGCAAGACGCTTAATATACATGTGAGCCTCACCGACGACTTCCCAATGGCGCAGGCCATTGTCATCATTTCGGCGGATTAGGCGTTAAGTAGCGACGCTGAGCGTATCGGAGGGCGGGTTTTGTCCCAAGGTGAAGTGGCCAATATCGAAGTGAAGCCCAAGATGAGCGCAGCGGCTGCGGTCTGGGACAATTTCAAGACCATCGTCTATGCCCTTGGCATCGCGCTGGTTGTGCGGGTGTTGTTGTTTCAACCCTTCACAATTCCATCGGAATCGATGGTGCCGACATTGCTGACGCACGACTACATCTTCGTGAACAAGTACGCCTATGGGTATTCGAAGCATTCCATCCCGTTCAGCCCGCCTTTGTTCGACGGTCGCATTTTCGGCAAGACGCCGGATCGCGGCGACGTGATCGTTTTCAAACTGCCGTCGGACAACAAGACCGACTACATCAAACGGTTGATCGGTTTGCCCGGCGACCGGATTCAGGTGAAGGGCGGCGCGCTCTACATCAATGACAGGGCCGTGCAGCGAGAGGCTCTGCCTGAAGAGGTGATCGAGGATGAATTCGGCGTGGCGCGCACCGTGCAGCGCTGGAAGGAGACTCTGCCCAACGGCAAGTCTTACATCACGCACGATCTGATCCCGAACGGCGGACTGGACGACACCGACGTTTACGCCGTCCCTGCCGGACACTTTTTCATGATGGGCGACAATCGCGACAATTCGCAGGACAGCCGCGTGCTGTCCGTCGTCGGCTATGTTCCGGAGGAAAATCTCGTCGGTAAGGCCGAGATGATTTTCTTGTCCTTCAATGACGGCGTGTCGCTTTTCAATCCGTTCTCCTGGTTCGCCGATTTCCGGTGGAACCGTTTCTGCAAGCCAATCAAGTGAAAGTGACGCTCGAAGTCGAGTTGATCGAGGCCCGGCTCAATTACGTTTTCGCGGACAAAGAATTACTGGCGGCGGCGCTCACTCACGCCAGCGCCGCCGAAACCGCGCTGGGGCGCAAAGCAAAGATCACGCGATCGGACACCAATCAGCGCCTGGAGTTTCTGGGCGATCGGGTTCTGGGGCTGGTCGTCGCCGACGAATTGTTTCGCCGCTTTCCGCACCTGGACGAAGGCGGCATGACGCAGCGCTTTCACAACATCGTCTCTTTGGCCGCGTGCGCGCGTGCGGCGCGGCGCATGGATCTAGGAAAGTATGTGGTGATGTCGCCGGCGCAGGCCTCGGCGGGCGGCGCCAGCGCTTCAGGAATTCTCGGCGATGCGGCGGAGGCGATCGTCGCCGCGATCTATCTGGACGGCGGTCTGGAGGCGGCGGCGCGGTGCGTGCTGCATTTCTGGGGCGAGGAAATCGAGCATGCCGGCGTGCGCCCCAAGGATCCGAAGGGCGCCTTGCAGGAATGGGCGGCGGCGCACGGGCGGCAGGCGCCGGAATATCGCGTGGTGAGCAGATCCGGTCCGGATCATGCGCCGAATTTTGAGGTTGAAGTCGTGGTTGGCGATCTGCCCCCATCTAGGGCGCAAGGTAAATCAAAGCAGGAGGCGGAACGCCTCGCGGCGCAGGCGGCGCTGGAGCATGTCGGCGGTCACACCCGTGGCTGAGCAAAAATGCGCATTCGTCGCCGTGATCGGCGCGCCCAATGCCGGCAAATCGACGCTGGTGAACGCCGTGGTCGGCGCGCGGGTCTCCATTGTTACGCACAAGGTGCAGACGACGCGGTTTCAGGTGCGCGGCGTGGTCACGCGCGGCGACGTGCAATTGGTGCTGATCGACACGCCGGGCATTTTCGCGCCAAAGCGCCGGCTGGATCGCGCCATGGTGCGCGCGGCCTGGAGCGGCGCCAGCGATGCGGACGCCATCCTGCATGTCGTGGATGCGCCGGCGGAGGGCCGCTTGATGGCGGGCAAGACCGCCAGCGGCGATGCGCGCGCGGCGGAGGATGTCGAGCGAATCATTGCAGGCCTGAAGAACGAAGGCCAGAAAGCCGTCCTTGTTCTGAACAAGGTGGATGCGATGCCGCGCGACGCTTTGTTAGCCGTGGCGGACAAATTGTTTCAGAGCGGCGCCTATTCGGACGTGTTCATGATCTCCGCCAAGACGGGCGATGGGGTGGAGGATTTGCGCAGGCATCTTGAGGCCAACGCCCCTGCTGGCATCTGGATGTATCCGGAAGATCAATTGGCGGATCTGCAGGAGCGGCTGATTGCGGCGGAAATCACACGCGAAAAGGCGATGCTGCGTCTGCATGACGAATTGCCGTATGAGATCACCATAGAGACGGACTCCTTCAAGGATCAGAAGGACGGCTCGGTGCGCATCGAGCAAACGCTGTACGTGGCGCGCGACAGCCAGAAGGGCATTGCGCTGGGCCACAAAGGCGAGACGATCAAGGCGATTGGCACCGCCGCGCGGCAGTCGATGACGGAGTTTTTCGACCGGCGCGTGCACTTGTTCTTGAATGTGAAGGTCGCCGAGAATTGGAGCGAAGACCGGCGCCATTACGAAAATCTGGGCCTGGATTTCGAGTCGTAGGAGCCCGGCGGGATGGAATGGACCGCGGACGGCATAATTCTCGGGGCTCGGCCCTTTGGTGAGGCCGACGCGCTCCTGGAAATCTTCACGCGGGAGACGGGCCGTGCGGCCGGACTCGTCCATGGCGGCGCCAGCTCCAAAAAGCGTGCGCACTTGCAGCCCGGAACATTGGTGCGCGCCACCTGGCGGGCGCGTCTGGCCGAGCAGCTCGGACATTTCTATCCCATCGAACCTTTAGATTCCGGGGCGGCGGCGTCTTTGGGAGACAGGCTGTCGCTGTCCGCGGTGACGGCGGCGCTGGCCATGGTGCGCGCATCGACGCCGGAGCATCACCCCTATCCGGCGCTCTATGATGTGCTGCGCCTCGTCTTGCAAAACACGACCCAGCCCGACGTCTGGCCGGCTTTGTTTGTGCGGTGGGAGGCGGGGTTGCTGGCGGAACTGGGCTATGGTCTCGACTTATCCACATGCGCGGCGACCGGCGTGCGCGACAACCTGGTCTATGTCAGTCCGCGGTCGGGCCGCGCTGTGAGCGAGGAGGCGGGGGCGCCCTATCACGATAAAATGCTGAAGCTTCCGGCGTTTCTGAAGGACCCGCAGGCGCCGGTCGGGCCGGGTGATGTGGGAGCCGGCTTTGCGCTCACCGGCTTTTTTCTCGACCGCCGGTTGTTCGCCCTCGCCAACAAGACCATGCCCGAAGCGCGTTCCCGCATGATTGAGCTTTTGGGGGCCGCGGGACGGCTTTAGGCGTTTCGCGCCTGCAGCCAAATTGCACTAGTCTTCCAGCAACGATTCGTACCCTAAGCAGAACGCTGATTTAGAGCAGAACGCCAAGGATTGAAGGATTTCGGATGAGCAAAGCCGACGCCCCGGACGCCGGTCGCACCATTGAAGAGCCGATCGATGAGGCTCTTTCCAAACGCTATCTGGCTTATGCGCTGTCGACCATCACGTCGCGGGCGCTGCCGGACGTGCGCGACGGGCTGAAGCCTGTGCACCGGCGCATTCTGTACGTTATGCGCCAGCTCAAGCTTTCGCCGGATGAAGCCTACAAGAAATCCGCGCGCATCGTCGGTGACGTCATGGGCCGGCTGCACCCGCACGGCGACCAGGCGATCTATGACGCCATCGTGCGTTTGGCGCAGGACTTTTCCGTTCGCTACATGCTCGTCGACGGGCAGGGGAATTTCGGCTCGATCGACGGCGATAGCGCGGCGGCCATGCGCTACACCGAAAGCCGCCTGACCCGCGCCGGCGAATTGCTGCTGGAAGGCGTCGACGACGACACGGTCGATTTCCGCGCGAACTATGACGGCTCGGAAGAAGAGCCCGTGGTGTTGCCCGCGGGCTTTCCGAATTTGCTGGCGAACGGGGCCAGCGGCATCGCGGTCGGCATGGCGACTTCCATTCCGCCGCACAATGTCAGCGAGCTGATCGACGCGGCGCTGCACCTCATCGAAAACCCGCGCGCGTCCTCACAGGATCTGCTGCAATTCGTGCCAGGGCCGGATTTCCCGACGGGCGGCGTCATCGTTGAACCCAAGGACTCCATCGCCGAAGCTTATGCGACGGGCCGGGGCGGCTTCCGTGTTCGCGCACGCTGGGCTGTCGAGGAAGGTCAGCGCGGCGTCTGGCGGATCGTCATCACCGAAATTCCGTATCAGGTCGAAAAGGCGAAGCTCGTCGCGGATCTGGCGGCGATCATCGAAGAGAAGCGCTCGCCGCTTCTGGCCGATGTGCGCGATGAATCCGCCGAAGACCTGCGCATTGTGCTGGAGCCGCGCAACAGGGCCATCGATCCGACGGCGATGATGGAATCGCTGTTCAAGCTCAGTTCGCTGGAGACGCGGATTTCGCTGAACCTGAATGTGCTCGACGCCACCGGCGCGCCGCGCGTGATGAGCCTGCGCGAAGCGCTGCAGGCTTATCTGGATCACCGCCGCGAAGTGCTTGTGCGCCGCTCCAAGAAGCGGCTGCAGGAAATCGAACGCCGCCTGGAAGTTCTT
>CAYNCS010000084.1:0-14764 GCA_964395875.1 uncultured Caulobacteraceae bacterium
CCGCTACGACGCCTGAACCCGTCCCGGCGATTCGCAAGAGCTGGCGGCGTCCTGGCTTCGGCTCGGACGCCGTTTTGCCGTTCGGAACGTGGATCACGCGCTGATCAAATGCACGTGAGGAGGAACCGGAACGCCCTGTTTGTGCGTACAAGGGCTGTAATACCGACTTCAGGAAGATCCCATGCTTATCCGCCACGCGCCCGATCTGAGAGATTGCGACGTCACCGACAAGAAGCTGTATCTGCGGCGCCGGGAATTTCTGGCGGCGGGCGCAGGCTCGGCGGCGGGAGTGGCTCTGACGCTCGGCGCCGGGGCGGCGCATGCGGCGGGCCTCAGTTTCAAACCCGGTGTGGTGAAGACCGACGAAAAGCTGACGCCAAAGGAAGACGTCACGAGCTACAATAATTTCTACGAGTTCGGGACGGATAAATCCGACCCGGCGCGCAATGCGGGCACGCTGAAGCCCCGGCCCTGGACCGTCACCGTCGACGGCCTTTGCGACAAGCCGAAAACCTTCGGCATCGAGGACATCCTCAAGACCTACCCGCTGGAGGAGCGCATCTATCGCCTGCGCTGCGTCGAGGCATGGTCGATGGTGATCCCCTGGATCGGT
This sequence comes from uncultured Caulobacteraceae bacterium, assembly GCA_964395875.1. Classification (GTDB taxonomy): domain Bacteria; phylum Pseudomonadota; class Alphaproteobacteria; order Caulobacterales; family Aquidulcibacteraceae; genus JBEVJO01. Next base: position 614 of record CAYNCS010000084.1, read on the forward strand.
TTTCCGCTGCGGGATCTCCTCAAGGACGTGCAGCCGCAATCCAAGGCGCGTTACGTCGCCTTCGAGACCTTGAACGACCCCAAACAGATGCCCGGGCAGCGCGGCGGCGTCCTGGACTGGCCGTATCGCGAGGGTCTGCACATCAACGAAGCCAACAACCAATTGGCGATCCTGGCGGTCGGGCTCTATGGCGAGGTTCTGCCAAACCAGAACGGCGCGCCGATCCGCCTCGTCACGCCATGGAAATATGGCTTCAAAAGCATCAAATCGATCGTGCGCATTAGCCTCGTCGAGAAAATGCCGCGAACGACCTGGAATATGATGGCGTCGGACGAATACGGATTTTACGCTAACGTCAATCCAAAGGTTGATCATCCGCGCTGGTCTCAGGCGAAGGAGCGCCGCATCGGAGAATTCAACCGCCGTCCGACTTTGATGTTCAACGGATACGCGGAGCAAGTCGCCAGCATGTACGCCGGAATGGATTTGCGGAGGTTCTACTAATGCGTCCCCCGAGGGGCGGCGTGCCGCGCGATATGCTGTGGCGCGACCGCTTCGTCGGATGGCTCATCGGCGCCTTGTGCGCGGCTCCGGCCATCTGGCTGGTCTATCGTCTCCTGCACAACGATCTCGGCCCCAATCCGGTCGAGGCGCTGGTGCGGCAATCGGGCGTGTTGGCGCTGCGGCTTTTGCTGGTGACGCTGCTGGTCACGCCCTTGGCCAAGATTGCAAAGCAGCCCTTTCTCATCCGGCATCGCCGCACGATCGGCCTGTGGGCCTTTGCAATGGTGCTGATGCACCTGTCCTCCTATCTCTTCATCGACAAGGAGATGGATTGGGCCGAGATCGGCAAGGATATCCTGAAGCGCCCCTACATCACGATCGGCATGGCGGCCTTCGCAGCGCTCATCCCCCTCGCGGTCACCTCGCTCGACCGCATCCGCCGTTCAATGGGACCGCGCCGCTGGAAGCGCCTGCATCAGCTCATGTACGTCATCGTCCCCGCCGGCGTGCTGCACTATTACCTGCTGGTCAAAGCCGATCACCGCCCGCCGCTGGTCTATGCGGGCATCGCGGCGATGCTGCTCGGCTGGCGGGTCTGGACCTTCTATGCAAAGCGCCATCCGCGCTTTAGATGGACGGCATGAGCGCCTTCTTTCCCGTCGTCGTCCACCACAACCCCGCCTGCGGCACCTCCCGCAACGTCGTTGCAATGATCGAGGAAGCCGGTCTGAAGCCGGTGGTGGTGGAGTATCTGAATACCGGCTGGACCAAACCGCAGCTGCAAGGCCTGTTCGCCGCCGCAGGCGCCACCCCCCGTGAAATGCTGCGCGAGAATCACGACCGCGCGGCGGAAATGGGCCTCCTGGCCGAAGGCGTCACGGAGGACATGCTCCTCGACGCCATGGTGGAAAACCCGATCCTGGTGAACCGGCCTATCGTGGCGACGCCCAAAGGCGTCCGGCTGTGCCGCCCAAAGGAAAAGGTTCTGGAACTATTGCCGTAGGCCCACGGGCCTAGGCGGCGGTCGCGCGAACCGATATGGACGCCAGACCGGGAGTGTCCATGACTATCACCAACGCGCAAGATCCGCGCACGGAGACCGCGCAGCAAGTGCGTCTGCTAACCCGGTTTGGCCCGGGCCTGATCTCGGGCGCGGCCGACGACGACCCAGGCGGCATTGCGACCTATTCCCAAGCCGGCGCGCAACTTGGCCCTTCCATCCTGGGCCAGGTGATCCTGATGCATCCGCTCGTCGCCTCCATTCAAATGGTCGCCGCGCGCATCGGCCGCGTCACGGGCAAAGGCCTGGCCGCCAACCTGCTGCGGGTGTTTCCCCGTCCGGTCGTCGTGGGACTTGTTGCGCTGCTGTTCCTCGCCAACACCGTGAACATCGGCGCCGATCTCGCCGCGATGGGCGCCGCGGCGCGTCTGTTGACCGGCCTCAATCAGCATATCTTCACATTCGGCCTCGCGTTCCTGTCGATCGGCCTTCAGATTTTTGTGCCCTATCATCGCTATGTGAAATTTCTGAAATGGATGACGCTGGCGCTCTTCGCCTATGTGGGCGTGGTGTTCGCCGTGCGCATCCAGTGGGCGGACATTGTCCGGGCCATGGTGCTTCCGGACCTTCCCATGACCGCATCGACGCTCACGCTTGTGGTCGCGCTCTTCGGCACGACGATCAGCCCCTATCTCTTTTTCTGGCAAAGCTCGGAAGAAGTGGAGGATGACGAAGCCGACCCCTCGACCGGCCCGCTGATTACGCATCCACAGGATGCGCACGCGCAACTCAATCGCATCGCCTGGGACACGCATCTTGGCATGGGGTTCGCCGGACTCATCGCCTTCTTCATCATCCTGACGACGTCCGTGACGCTGCACGCCGCCGGGATCACGGACATTCAGACGTCGGCCGAAGCGGCCGAAGCCCTGCGCCCGATTGCCGGCGATTTCGCGTTCCTCTTGTTCAGCCTCGGCATCGTCGGCACCGGTCTGTTGGCGACGCCAGTTCTGGCGGGATCCGTCGCCTACGCGGTCTGCGAAACGAATAATTGGACATTCGGTCTGGAAAAGAAGGCGAACGAGGCCCCGCGCTTTTACGGAATCATCGCCGCGGCCGTCGCGACAGGGCTGGCGATCTCTTATTCGCCGCTCGATCCCATCAAGGCGCTGTTCTGGAGCGCCGTGCTGAACGGCCTGATTTCCGTGCCGATCATGGCGGCGATGATGATCGTCGCCACCCGGAAGGAAGAAATGGGGCCGTATGTCGCAACGACATTTCAACGGTTTTTCGGCTGGGCTGCGACAATTTTGATGGGGGCCGCGGGAGCGGTCATGCTAGTTTTATTGATGGGGCGGCATAGATAACGGTGCGGACGCGACGTCAGTGAGGCGTCATGCGCTCAAGCGCCGATAAACGAGGCTTGTGCCTGATATGAAATGCGTACTGGCCGCTTCTTGCGCTGCCGCGTTCATGTTCGCCGTCGCGGGATCAGCCGCCGCCAAAGTCGACGCGCGCGCCGGGATCGTGGCGCATAATCTCAAAATCGGCGACGCCTCCACGCAGAGCGACGAAGGCGGCGCGAACCTGGAAGTCGAAATCGTCGGCGGCCGGATCGACCCGCTGGGCTGGCTCGGCGGCCCGCGCGCCTATCTGATGGGATCGCTAAACACCCAGAGCGACACCAGTTTCGGCGGCGCCGGGCTTTACTGGCGCGTCCCGTTCGCCCGCAACTGGACGCTGGAGCCGGGGCTCGGGATCGTGGTGCATGACGGCGCCCTGAAAAACCCCTTCGATCCAGCCGACCCGCGCGCGGCGGCGTACGCGCATGATCATCAATTGCTGGGCACACGCTATCTCTTCCGGGACAGCATCGCGCTCGACCGCGACATTGGCGCCGGCCGCAAGCTCGGCGTGGTGTTCGAACATCTCAGCAATGGCGGCTCCACCTTTGGACATCGCGACAATCAGAGTCTGAACGAGGTGGGCGTGAGGATGTCGATCCCCGTTCCATAGATAATATGATCCATAGATTGGGATTGGGGGATTAGTCATGCCGGCGACGCCGCATCTGGAGCGTCATTTCACGGGCTCCGAAACCGTTCGCGACGTGGTGATCGGCATGGCCGACGGCCTGACCGTCCCCTTCGCCCTGGCGGCCGGCCTGTCGGCCGCCGTCTCACAAACCAGTCTGATCGTGACCGCCGGCCTGGCCGAAGTCGCCGCCGGCGCCATCGCCATGGGCCTGGGCGGGTTTCTCGCGGCGCGCAGCGACGCCGAACACTACGCCAGCGAGGAGCGCAGGGAGAGCGTTGAGATCGCCAATCTGCGGGAGCGCGAACTGGATGAAGTCCGCGACGTCTTCCGCGGCTATGGCCTTGAAGGACAGAAGCTTGAGGACCTGACCGAGGCGATCTCCGCCGATCCCAAACGCTGGACCGACTTCATGATGCGATTCGAGCTTGGCCTCGAAAAGCCCAACCCCAAGCGCGCGCCCATCAGCGCGCTCACGATCGGCGGCAGCTATGTCATAGGCGGACTGGCGCCGCTTCTGCCCTACTTCTTCCTGGACACCGTCGCGGAGGCGTTTCCCTTTTCCGTTGTCTCGACCGCGATCGCGCTCCTGATCTTCGGGGCCGCCAAGGGCCGGATGACCGGCGCGGGCGCCGTCAAATCGGCCCTGCAGACGCTTCTGGTCGGCGGTCTGGCGGCCGGCGCGGCCTACGGCTTAGCCCACGCCTTCGGCTAGTTGGCACAGGATTCGTATGCGGCTCTCGCCAAGTCCGCGCCTGACACAATTTCCCTTCGGTCTGGGGCCGGGCGACAGCATCGCATAGACGTCATGAGCCCCGACCTGTAGAGCATTTGCATGGAAACGACTGAAACCGCCGTTACGGACAAGCCCGCCAAACGCACCATGTCGCAGCGCCTGCTCGACGCGGCGCGCGGGCCGAACGCCGAAAAGATTCTGGCCGCCGTATCCTTCGCCGAATCCTCGTTCTTTCCGCTGCCGCCCGATCTGATGCTGGCGCCCATGGCCGCCGCGAAGCCGGAGCGGGCATGGCGCTTCGCCCTGATCTGCACCATCGCGTCGGTGATCGGCGGCCTGGCCGGTTACGCCATCGGACACTTCTTCGCCGATACGGTGGGCGCGGCGCTGATCAACCTCTACGGCTATCAGGATAAGCTCGCGGCCGTGGAGCAATCCTACGCCAAGTGGGGCATCTGGATCATCCTCATCAAGGGGTTCACGCCGATCCCCTTCAAGCTCATCACCATCGCGTCCGGGCTGCTGCACTACAGCCTCCCGATGTTCATCGCCGGCTCAATCGTGACGCGCGGCGCCCGCTTTTATCTCGTAGCCTGGGGCTCCAGGACCTATGGCCCGCAGGTGCTCGAAGCGATCGAGAAGCGGCTGTTGCTGGTGGGCGGCATTGTGGTGGCCCTGATCGTCGCAGCGGCCGTGATACTGCCGAAACTGATGCACTAGCGCGCAATGGCGTTCCTGAGTCCTTCCTTCTGGTTGAAGGCGAGCCGGTGGCCTCTGGCGGCGATGCTCGTTTCGGCGCTTATGCTGACGGCGGCTCACACCTTCCAGGCGTTTGGCTATGCGCCGTGTCACCTGTGTCTGCGCCAGCGGGAGGTCTATTGGGCGATCATCGCGCTCAGCGCCGCTGCGCTCGCCGCGAACAAGCTGCATCCCAATTCCAGGCAGGCCCAGGCCTTCGCGGTCCTCATCGCTTTGGGCTTCTTCTACGGTGCGGGTCTCGCCGCCTTCCACGCCGGCGTGGAATGGAAGTTCTGGCCGGGGCCTGAAATCTGCTCCGGCGGTTTCGGAAACTTCCAGGCGCGCGATCTCAGCAAGGCGCTCGAGGGCCCGACGCGCGTGATCCGGTGCGACGAAGCGGCCTGGCGCCTGTTAGGCCTGTCCATGGCGGGCTATAACGCCTTGATCTCCGCCGGGCTCGCTGTCTTGAGCGCGCTCGCGGCCCGGAAGCCCTTATGACCGACGCTTTGCCCGTGTCCGATTCCGATTTCGCCCGCCGCCGCGAAGAGATGATCCGCGTCGATCATGCGGGCGAGCGCGGCGCCGTGGCGATCTATGCTGGCCAGCGCGCGATTTTTGGTCGGGCCGCCGCCACCAGCGCCATCGCCGCCAAGACGGGTGAGATGGAAGACGGCGAGAAGGCCCATCTGGAAACCTTCGACGCCATGATCCGCAAGGGCGATGCGCGCCCGACCCTCATGACGCCGCTCTGGGACGCCGCCGGCTTCGCGCTGGGCGCCGCCACCGCTCTGCTGGGCGAGAAGGCGGCGCACGCCTGCACCGAAGCGGTCGAGACGGTGATCGAGGACCATTACAATTCCCAGCTCGCCGAACTGGGCGATCGCGACCCGGCTTTGTCGGCCACGATCCGCCAGTTCCGGGACGACGAAGTCGCGCACCGCGACTATGCAAAGGCCCATGGCGCGTCGGAAGCGCCCGCTTATCCCCTGCTCTCGGCCTTCATCCGGTTCGGCTGCCGCGCCGCCATCGCGATCTCCCAGAAGGTCTGAGGCTGTCCCAAAACGGCGCCGCCGCGCCCGACGCCATCTGGCGAATGGCCTCGCGCAATGCGCGAATTCGCTCTTTCGGCCGTTGCGTTAACCACAAAGAGCCTTGAAGCAGCGGCCCTTTTTTCCCCAAACGCGCGACGAGGCACGGAACCTGCACCCTGAGGGCAGTGGGCGTTTGCGCGCCCATGGTGTGTTTCGTCCAGTCCGCATCCTGCGGACGCCGTCAGGGAGGCAGAGCGATGAGAGGACCATCTCCGCTATTCGCAGCCGCAGGCCTTTTGGCCGCCGGCGCGATTGCGTTGCTCTGCACGCGTCCCGTCAGCATCCTCGCGGCGGCGCCGGCTGTCGCCGAAGCGCACGCCGAGGCGCTTCACGCTCCCAATGAGACAATTGAAAATTTGCGCGAGCCCGTGCGGTTCGCCGCCGCGGACGAGGAGGAGATCTCCACCGCCCCGGTCCCCAAGCCCGTCATCGTGCCGATCGGTCGCGGCCTGCAATGCGCACAATACGCCCGCATGCGCAGCGGCCTCACCCTCGCCGGCGACGCCGCCAGGTGGTGGTATCTGGCCGCTGGCCGCTACAAGCGCGACCGCAGACCCGAGCCCGGCGCCGTGATGGTGATGGGCGGCACGCGCCACGGCCATGTCGCGGTCGTGGTCGAACTGCGCTCCAAGCGCGAGGTCCTGGTGGATCACGCGAACTGGATGAATCGCGGCGAAATACAGATGGGCGCACTGGTGCGCGACGTGTCTCCGGCCAACGACTGGAGCCAGGTCCGCGTCTGGTATCCGCCCATCAATGATCTGGGCAACCGCGCCTACCCGGTTTTCGGTTTCATTCTCAACGAACCGTTCCAGGCGGCGCGTACGCCGACCCAGGCCTACGCATCGCTCTAGACGCCGCAGGATTGACGCGGCGCCGTCATTGAAATGGCGGCTGCTTCGCCGTCCAGCGCGGCGTTGAGTTTGGCGTCCAGGCCGTAAAGGTCCTTGGCGAAGACCACAGCGCCACCGGAATCGACGCTTGCCGTCAGATAGGTGAAATGAATGCTCACGGGCGCCGGCAGCGGCAGGCTCTTGCTCTCGTTTCGGTCGATCTCCGTTTGCAGCGTTGTTTCGTCCCAAGGCGCCCCGAGAAGCGCCGCGCCCAGCCGCACAGGATTTTCGGTTCTCACGCAGCCGTGGCTGAACGCCCGGTCGGTCTTGCGAAACGACGACCGATCGGAAGTGTCGTGCACATAGACCGCATACGGATTGGGTAGATTGAAGCGCACGCGCCCGAGCGGATTGCCGGGCCCTGGCAGCTGGCGCAATTGGTATGGAAAGGGACGCGCGCCCCAATTCACGGCGTCCGGCGCGACGGCGTTGCCGCTTGCATCCTGCACCTCGAATCCTTCCCGCGCCGCTTTACCCGGATCGCGCCTGAAGCCCGGAAGCAATTCGAGCACGATGCTGCTGGGTGGATTCCAGGCCGGGTTGAGCGTGATCGATTCAATCTGCGCTTCAAATCGCGGCGTTGGGGTCTTCGGGCGGCCGACGATCGCGGCGAAAGTCTGCGCGGGCGCGCCGTCGCCCGCAAAGTAAACGACCTGAAATTGCGGGATGTGCACCTCGACACGGCGCGGCGGCAATGCGCGCGGCGACCAGCGCCAGCGCTCCATGCTGGCGCGCAGACTGATCAGACGCTTTTCCCGGCTGAGACCGTGCGGGTCCTTGGCGCCCACCGGCTCCGCGCGCATCCGTGCGAGCGCGGCGCGTAAAGCCGCGTAATCCGGCGATTGCGGCAGGAGGCCGTTGAGCACGCTGGACGGCGGAACGCCGGCCTCGACCTGCGCTCGCGCGGCCTTGACGTCCGGCGCGGGCGTTGGAATGGCCCAATCGGGATCGACCGTTTTGGGCGCAACCGCGCCGCCGCCGAAATCGCGCGCCAGTTCCGCGAACAGCTTGTCCGCCGCCAGATCGATCAGGGCCCGATCGCCGCCGGATTGCGCGAGCGTCAGATCCTGCAACGACGCGGTGCGCACGGGCAACCCCTCCACCGGCGCCGCTTCGGCCGCGCGCTTCAGGTCCTCGAGGCTTGCAGCGCTCCAGGCGTGCGCATCGGCGGCGCCGAGCACCATGAACGCCAGAGCGGCGAGCCCCTCTTTGAACCACCGCATCATGCGTTTCCTTTGCTGGCTTCGATATCCGCCGACAGCCGTTCAAACAACGCCTTGCGCGCTGCGTTGTTGGGCGCGTGGTCCATCGCCGCAGCCAGATCGCTAAGAAAGCGCGCCCGCGCATTGTGCCAGTCCAGGCGCGAGACGTCGTCCGGCTCCATGCGCGGCGCCGCGTCGCCGTCCTCGGACTTCGCCGCGTGCCGCTCCAGCGTGAAGCTCTGGTCGAGTTTCGGCGCGACGATGCGCGCGCCTTCAAAGCCCGCTTCGAGAAGACGTTCGCGCAGCGCATCGATATTGGCCTGCTCGCCGTGGTCGAGATAGATCGTGCCCGAAACCGGCTTGCGCGCATTGACCCAGCGCACCAACGCCGGCCCGTCAGCGTGGCCGGAATACCAGTCCACCGAGCGCACGCGCGCGCGCACGCGCACCGGCTCGCCCTGGATGCGCACATCGGTCACGCCCTCCTGCAGCAGCCGCCCCAGCGTGCCCACCGGCTGGAAGCCCACCAGCATCAGGGTCGCCTCGCTGCGCCACAAGAGCCGCTTCAGGTGATGGCGGATGCGGCCCGCGTCGCACATGCCGCTGGCGGCGATGATGACGTGCCAGCCCTTCATGCGTTCGATGTCGCGGCTTTCGCCGACGCTTTCCGTGAAGCGCAGGAGCCGCGACTCGCGCAGCTTGGCGAACGGATTACCACGTCCGGCGCTGTAGCCTTGCGACAGGAAAACATTCGTCGCCTTGATCGCCAGCGGGCTGTCCAGGAAGATCGGCCCGGGCGGCGCTTCCACGTCCTCCATCAGTTCGATCAGATCGGCGAGCAGCTCCTGCGTGCGCTCCACGGCGAAGGCGGGAATGACCAGCGGTCCGCCCGCGGCGTGCGCCGCCTTCACTTCCTCGGCCAGCGCCTTGCGCCGCGCCTCGGGGCTCATGACCGGGCGCTCGACGCCGCCATAGGTGGATTCCATGATGAGGTGGTCGACGCCTTCAGGCCCGCGCGGATCGACCGCATAATCGCGTCCGCCCGAGCCGACATCGCCGGAGAACATGAGGCGCATGGGGCCTTCGCTGTCCTCGTCCCGCACCTCCACCTCAATCGAGGCCGCGCCCAGGATGTGGCCGGCGTCCCACCAGCGCGCCCGCACGCCCGGCGCGACCTCGATCCATTGCTCGTACGGCACGCTCTTAAACAGGCGCATGGCCTCATGCGCGTCCTCGGCGGTGTAGATGGGCTGCACAGTGGGGAGGCCGCGACGCTCGTTGCGGCGGTTCAGCGTCTCCACCTCCATTTCCTGGATGGCGCCCGAGTCCGGCAACATGACGGCGCAAAGCTCGCGTGTGCCCGCGGTGGCGAGGATCGGCCCGGCATAGCCCGCCAGCATGAGCTTCGGCAGAAGGCCTGAATGGTCGATATGGGCATGCGTCAGCAGAACGGCGTCCAGCTTGGCGGCCTTGAAGGGGAACGCCTCGTAATTCATGGCCTTCAGGGTCTTGGAGCCCTGGAACATGCCGCAATCGATCAGCACGTCGGCGCGCCTGGTGGTCAGGCGCATGCACGAACCTGTGACGCAGCGCGCCGCGCCGTGGAATGTCAACTTAACGCCCAATCGACTCTCCTGCCCCCGCCGTTCTTGCATCTTAAACACTATCCCACGAAAAACAGGATCGTTTGAGCGGCCTCAAGCCTTGGGGCCCGTTGCAGGAAGCAGACATGCCCGAGACGAACGACGCCAATAAGGCAACGGCGCCCAAGGCGAACGCAGCCCAGATCGCCTCGCCCTCCTATCGTCTGGCCGCGCTCGACGCGGATTTCCTTCTGGGCGATTCCATGCGTGGTGCACGCTTCCTGCTGGAGTTCGAAAAGGCGGATCAAGCGCTGAGGGCCTGGCATGTGCGCTCGACCATCGTGGTGTTCGGCTCGGCGCGCGTGGAGGAGAATGGCGACGGGCGCCACAATTACTGGTATTCGCAAGCGCGCGAGTTCGGCCGCATCGCCTCGCAGCGCGGCGGCGCGCTATTGCAGAACCACGGTCTGCGCGACCACGTCATCGCCACCGGTGGCGGGCCGGGGCTGATGGCGGCGGCCAATCGCGGCGCGCTGGACGCCGGGGCGCCGACGATCGGCTTCAACATCTCGCTGCCGCATGAGCAGGAACCGAATCCCTACACCACCCCGGAGCTCACCTTCCGCTTTCACTATTTCGCGATGCGCAAGATGCATCTGGCGATGCGGGCGAAGGCGCTGGTGGTGTTTCCCGGCGGCTTCGGCACGCTGGACGAGCTGTTCGAAATCCTGACGCTGCGCCAGACCGGCAAGCTGCCAGGCATCCCGATCATCCTCTTCGACGAGACCTATTGGCGAAGCCTCATCAACTTCGACCATCTCGAAAAGAACGGCATGATCGCGCCGGGCGATTGCGATCTCTTCCAGTTCGCCGAAACCGCCGAAGACGTATGGAGCAAACTGGCGCTGAAGCCGGTGAAGGATTGAGCATCCGGCGCGTCTTCCACCCCGTGAATGGGTCGGGCCGTCGCTGCATTTGCCGTGTACGGATTTTTTAATTCTCGAAACCCTCCCATAATGCCGTCGGCGATCATGTAGGCAGGATGAAGCGCGCGCAGGGGGGAGTGGACGCCTCTACCCTCCCCTTTCTTCAATCTTGATTTAAGTGACCCAAAAAGGGGCGAAGAGACGCTTGCCGGGACAACGCTCTGAATGCATCATCACCTATCAGCGACGGCTTTTAGCGCGCTGAGAGGGGGGACAATGCGAAAATTGATAGTGGCCATTGCGGCCGCATGTGTTGCTGCGTGCACGAGCACGGCCCCCAAAACCATGTCTGGGACAATTGCCCCGCCACCGCCATCCGCGAAAGTCATTGTCGTCCAACCGGACGTCCAATTGTCAATACTGACCGCCGGCGGGGCAGCCGAACCGCGCGCCGATTGGACAACGGCAGCGAAAGGCAATCTGGCCAAGGCCCTTGAGGACTCTCTGACCGCAAAGAATTTCTCGGTCGCGTCATACGACCCCAACGCATCCGAAGGCCGCGCCGCTCAATTGATCAAGCTGCACGGCGCCGTTGGGCAGTCTGTGCTGATGTACAGCTACGGTATAACCGTTCTTCCGACGCACCCGAAATCAGAGTTTAAATGGACGCTTGGCCCAGGAACGCAGGAATTGGCGCAAGCGACCAATGCGCAATATGCGCTGTTCACGACAGCGGGCGGCACTTTCGCAAGCGCGGGCCGCGTCGCAGCGTCGGTCGCATTTTCTCTAGTTGGCGTCGGCATTCCGCTGGGCTCACAGCAGATGTACGCGTCGTTGATCGATTTGCGATCCGGTGAAGTCATTTGGTTTAACGTCGCCGTGGCCGGATCCGACGCCGATATGAGAACGCCCGAAGGCGCAAAGCTGCTCATTACGAGTCTGATGAAAAAGGCGCCAATCTGATGCGGGCGGCGCGGCTCGCTTTGCTGTGCGCTGCCGTTGCGAGTCAGGCGTTGGGCGCCGATCTGGCGGGCGCTCCATCGCTGCCCCCCGCAAAACGGGAGCGGCCGCTCGCCACGACGGATGAAGGCGGGCTCTGGCAGGTTTCGGACAAGACAGAGATCGACGCTAGTCGCTCTGGCGAACGGATGCGCGCTCCCGAATTGGAATCGTACCTTCGCGAGGTCACCTGTAAGGTCGCTGCGGATTATTGCGGCGACCTGCGCATCTATGTCATGCAGCGTCCGTTCTTTAACGCCGCAATGGCTCCCAATGGGTACATGGAAGTTTGGTCCGGGTTGCTGTTGCGCGCGGCGGACGAATCCGAACTGGCGTTCGTTCTGGGACACGAAATCACCCACTACGTTGACCGGCACACTCTCCAGACTCTGAAAGAAGTCCGTGATCGCGCAAACGGCGCAATGATCGCGTCTTTCGCGCTCGCCGCCATCGGCACGGCCGCCGCCTACAACAATCCCGGCTCGGCCCAGTCGATCTCAAACTCGACAGGCGGGCTCATCAACATTGTTTATTTGGGCAGCATCGCCGCCGTCTTCAATTTCTCGCGCGAGAATGAGTCCCAAGCGGACGCAGGCGGCTACGAGCGCGCGACCAAGGCCGGCTATTCTCCATTGGGCGGCGTCTCCATCTGGCAGACGCTAACCTCAGAACAAGCGCAATCCGACTTTCCGAAAGTTCGAGAGAAAGAAGCGCGCGGCAGTATTTTCAGCACCCACCCCGTTACCGCCGAGCGCATCGCGACGCTGCAAAAGATGAGCGCGGGCGCGGCGCCCGGAAAAGAGGCGCGCGCGGAATACCGGGCCGCCATTCGTCCGTACCTGTCTGCTTGGTTGCGCGATGATCTGCGCCGGAAGGATTTCGGCGAAACACTCTTCCTGATCGACCGGCTATCGCGTGACGGCGAGGACGCCGGAGTGTTGAATTTCTACCGGGGCGAAGCCTACCGGTTGCGGCGGCATGAGGGCGACGATGCGTTGGCCCGTGCAGCGTACATAAAATCCATCGCCAGTCCCGACGCTCCCGCCACAGCATGGCGACAAATTGCGGAGTCTTTGGAACGCGAATCCAAGAACGACGAGGCAAGAGCCTATTATCAGACCTATTTGGCCAAGGCGCCGGATGCGCCGGACAAACTTCTAATCGCCATGAAAGTGGGAGCAAACAATGAGCCGACCGTCGCAACGCCCGAGCCTCAGCCGCCAGCCGCGGCGCCTGCCGCTGCAGAACAGCCCGTCGTCGCGCCTGGCAATTAATTGCGCCGTCGCGGGCGCGAGCCTGCTCGCATTTTCCGCCTGCGCGCCAACGGCGAAGCTTGCAGATGCGGGACCCTATGTCGGGGCGGTCGGCGCCAAGATTCAATTGGGGCGGTCGTGGTCCGACGTCACGCCGATCTATCTGGCTGCACAAAAGAAGGTTCGCGTCCTTTCCATCGACGGACCCGCGCTCAATCAGCTTTTCATCGCTCCAAACCTTGTCGAAGGCGACGGTCTCGTGCGCGCAGCGACGAAGGACAAACCCGTTCCCACAATTCGTAAGGACATGTCGGACTCGGAACTGGTCGAGTTCGTCTTGGATAGCGTCGCCGCAATGGGCTACCAACGACCTGAAGCCGTTGCGTTGCGTCCGGCAGCAGCGGGGGACGCAGTGGGCTTGCGTTTCGAACTCGCCACTCAGACTGCGGCCGGCCTCGAGATCAGCGGCACCGCGGAAGTGTTGCGCGGCGGCGAAGCGGTGCACACAATGCTCTATCTGGCGCCGAAGGAATATTATTACGACGCAAATCTCAAAGAGATTGAGGGTATCTTCCAAAGCTTGGCGATTGATTCGGGTAAGAAGCCGAAATTGACTTCGTAGCCGACTCGAGGGCGGACGAAGCCCGCCGCACTCTCCTTCTCACGCCCCCTCCGTCTTTGCGAGGTCCGACATCGCTGCGTCTTCGATCGTGTTCTGGGAGATCAGCAGGCTGCAATTCAGATGATCGCTCAGCACCGCGTGGCTGGGGCCGGACCACCAGCGCTCCAGCATGCCGCGCCGGCGATGGCCGACCACGACCAGATCCGCTTTCCATCCGTTGGCGTAGCGTTTGATGACGTCCACTGGCTGACCGGACACCACTTCGCCCCGCGCGTACACGCCGAACTGCGCGGCGCGGGCCAGCCCCTCGCGCAGGATCTCTTCATGCTCGCCCATCGCCGGCAACGGCCCTCCCATCGGATCGACCGTGGCCGCGGGCGGCACGATAGCCAGCACGAACACCTCCGCGCCGGAGCGCTTGGCGAGCAATCCGCCCTCACGCAGCGCCTGGCGCCCTTCGCGCGATCCGTCATAAGCCAGCAGAACCCGTTTATACATGCACGCTCCTTTGACGAGCCATTGGACACCCTAATCCTTGCGGCTGCAATGTTTCCAAAACATGAGCGGCGA
>CAYNCS010000085.1:0-14735 GCA_964395875.1 uncultured Caulobacteraceae bacterium
CCTGGATCAACGATCCGAACGTGCACGCCATCGTCTCAACCGGCGGCACTGGCCTCACCGGCCGCGACATCACGCCCGAAGCATTGCGCCCGCTGTTCGACAAGGAGATCGAGGGCTTCTCCACGGTGTTTCACATGGTGAGCTATCAGACCGTGGGACTGTCCACGATGCAGTCGCGCGCGCTCGCGGGCGTGGCGAAAGGCACGGTGATCTTCGCACTGCCCGGCTCCAACGGCGCCTGCAAGGACGGCTGGGATCGCGTGATCCGCTGGCAATTGGATGCGCGCCACCGCCCCTGCAATCTCGTCGAACTGACGCCGCGCTTTCTGGAACGCTGATGGCCGATCTTACCCATCTCGACGAACAAGGCCGGCCGCGCATGGTCGATGTGTCTGCCAAAGCGGAGAACACACGCCTCGCCATCGCCGCGGGCCGCGTCCGCATGGGCCCCGAGACGCTGCGTCTGGCGCTGTCCGGCGACGGGCCAAAAGGCGACGTCGCCAATGTCGCGATCGTTGCGGGCATTCAGGCCGCCAAGAAAACCGGCGATCTCATTCCAATGTGTCACCCGCTGCCCATTACCGGGGTCAGCGTGAAGATCGGCGCAAGCGCGGACGGCGCCGGGCTAGACGTGACGGCGGAAGTGAAGGTTACAGGCCGCACCGGCGTGGAGATGGAGGCGCTGACCGCCGTCTCCGTCGCCGCCCTCACCATCTACGACATGCTGAAAAGCGCCGATAAAGGCATGGTGATCGAAAATATCCGCCTCCTGGAAAAGCGCGGCGGAAAATCGGGCGACTGGGTTCGTCCCGGCGAGGCGCAGGTCTGATGCCGCCTTTGCCGAACGTCGATGAAGCGCGCGCGCGAATGCTCGGCGCGGCCGCCTCTTTGGGCGTTGAAATCGTAACGCTGGCGCAGGCCCGTGGACGAATTCTGGCGGCGGACGTCGTTGCACGTCGCGATCAGCCGCCCTTCCCCGCTTCGGCGATGGATGGCTACGCTGTGCGTAGCGCGGACCTGCCCGGAAAGCTGATACTGCAAGGAGAGTCGCACGCCGGCGCGGGCTTCGCAGGCGCCCTGCAAGCGGGCGCGACGATCCGTATCCTGACGGGCGCGCCCGTGCCCGAAGGCGCCGACCGCGTCGTGATCCAGGAAGACGTGACGCGCGAGGGCGATTTCGTCGTCTTCGGTCCAGCCGAGGGTGGAACCAACATCCGCCCGCGCGGCGTGGACTTCAAAGACGGCGCGCTTCTAGCTCAGAAGGGCGTTCGCGTCGACGCCGTGGCGATCTCGCTGGCGGCGGCGGCGGGCGCCGCGGAATTGCCTGTCGTACGGCGGCCGCGCGTAGCGCTGTTTGGAACGGGCGACGAGCTTGTGCAGCCGGGCGAAACGCCCGGACCGCATCAGATCTTCGACTCCAATTCCTATGGGCTGTCGGCGCTGTTTGAGAGCTGGGGCGCGACGGTGCATCGCACGCAGGCGGAAGCGGACGATCTCGACGCCATCGCGAATGCGGCGCGTGCAGCGCTTGAGAATGCCGACATTCTGGTGGTGGTTGGCGGCGCCTCGGTGGGCGACCGCGATCTGGCCAAACCAGCGCTCGCAACCCTGGGCCTGGAATTGCTCGTTGAGAAAATTGCGGTGCGGCCCGGCAAACCTGTGTGGTTCGGCAAGACGCCCCAGGGCCTGGTGCTTGGCCTGCCCGGCAATCCCGCGTCGGCGCTGGTGTGCGCGCACCTTTTCCTGCGTCCGCTCCTGAACGCGATGAACGGCGTGGCGCCCGGTCCGCATTTACATAAAGCCCGGCTGCGCGGCGCGCTCCACGCCAATGGTCCGCGCGAACATTATCTGCGCGCGGCGCTGGAGATCGACTCAGACGGCCAGATTTGGGCGCGGCCTTTCGAGGCGCAGGACTCGTCCTTGCTGTCGGTCTTTTCAAACGCAGCGTGCCTGATCCGTCTCGCAGCCAACGCGCCCGCTTTGGAAGACGGCGCGCTGGTCGACGTTCTTCCGCTAGAGCGCAATCTGTTTTAGCGGAGGTGCGATTCCGGCGGAGGCGCCGCGCCGAGCCGTGCGATCAGCGTTTCCCCCGCGATGAGGGTCTGCCCTTCGACCACCTGAATCGGCGCGCCTACCGGCACATAGACGTCGCACCAGCCGCCATACAGACGCTGGCCGATGCGCGCGCCCGCCACGACATGTGCGTCGATCGCCACATCCAGAATGAAGCGGGGCACTATGCCGCCCGAAGAGAAAATCGCGCCGCAAGGCAGACGCGGATTGCTCACCGTAAAGTAGAGTCTGTTGTTGTCGTCGTCATCCGGCTCAAGCGCGATGTTCCAGATCGCCCCTTTGATCCGGTTCAGCGCGTGGATTTGGCCCGCCACCGGCGCGCGCCATGTCGACACCGCGAACGGACTCGAAGACACGCGAATGCGATTGTAATCGCCCGGCGGCAGTTTCAGTTCCGGCGGCGGATCTTCGCCGTCGATCTGGTTGACGATTCCGTCCACCGGCGCCACGGCCGCGTCCGGTATGTCGAAGGTGCGGCGGTCGGGATCGCGGAAGCCCACATAAGCGAGCAACACCCCCGCTCCGCCGACAACCAGCAAAGGCGGCCAGAACGCCCATAACAGAATTGCGACAATCGCCGCGCCGAGAATGACCATACGGCCGTCGGGATCGATCTTCGGCACGTGCCGGAAAAAATCCTGCACCGTGGCGGAGACTTTCCGCGCACGCTTTGCTTCCGGTTGATTTTGCGAGCCCACCTCAGCCATGGCCGAACCATGCCGGGATTGCGGCCGCGCTTCAAGCCGCAGGGTCGGCGATCAGCTCCGGTTCCTCCGCCTGGCGGCGCCAAAGGTCGGCGTAAATCCCCTCACGGGCGACCAAATCGGCATGCGTGCCGCGTTCGGCGACCCGCCCCTCATCCAGCACGATGATCTGATCGGCGTCGGCGATGGTCGACAGGCGGTGCGCCACGACGATGGTCGTGCGGCCGCGCGAGGCTTCCTCCAGCGCCGACTGGATTTCCGCTTCGGTGCGGCTGTCGAGCGCGGAGGTCGCCTCGTCGAGGATCAGGATGCGCGGGTCCTTCAGGATCACGCGGGCGATGCCGACGCGCTGGCGTTCGCCGCCGGACAGCTTCAGGCCGCGTTCGCCGACCTTGGTGTCTAGCCCTTGCGGCAGCCGGGCGACGAAATCCGAGAGCTGCGCACGCCGCAGAGCGTCCGCGATCTCCGCCTCCGCAGCGTCGGGCCGGCCATAGGTGACGTTGTAACGCAGGGTGTCGTTGAACAGCACCACATCCTGCGGCACGAGGCCGAGCGCGGAGCGCAGGCTTTCCTGCTTGAGCGCCTTCAGATCGTATCCATCGACCGAAACGCGGCCCTGCTCCGGATCGTAGAAACGGAACGCGAGACGCAGGATGGTGGACTTGCCCGCACCGGAGGGACCGACAATCGCCGTGCGCAATCCAGCCGGAGCGGAGAAGCTGACGCTGCTGAGCCCTGCCGTACGGCCATCATGCGCAAAGCTGACATTCTCGAAACGCACCTCTCCCGGCCCCGCCGGTAAGTCGATCGCGTCCGGCGCGTCCGCCACCTGCGGCTTTTCATCGAGCAGCGCGAACATCGCTTCCATGTCCGCCGCGCCCTGTTTGATTTCGCGATAAGCGAAACCCAGAATGTTCAACGGGGCGTAGAGATTCAGCATCACCAAAGTGGCGGCCATGATGTCGCCCGGTCCCAGACGGCCTTCGAGCATCGCATGCGCCGCCAAAGCGGCCATGGCGCCAAGCCCCAGCGCCATCACCACGCCCTGAATGGCGTTCAACAGCGACAGCGAGTTGTTGGCGCGCACCGCCGCGCGGCCATAGGCGCCGAGCGCCTCTTCGAAGCGCCCGGTTTCGCGGCGTTCGGCGGCGAAGGATTTCACCGTCTCAAAATTCGTGAGCGAGTCCACGGCGCGGGCGGAGGCTTCGCTGTCGTTCTCGTTCATCTCGCGCCGGAAACGGATGCGCCAGTCCGTGACGCCAAAGGTCAGCCAGGCATAGATGCCGATTGTAACCAGCGCCGCAGCGGCGAAGATCCAGCCATATTTGAACGTCAGCGCGGCGGCGGCCAGCACCAGTTCGAACACGGTCGGCACGATCTGGAAGGACAAGAACCGCACCAGAAAATCAATCGCCTTCAGGCCGCGGTCGATGGTGCGGTTGAGGGCGCCGAGCCGCTTCGTCTGGTGAAACGACACCGACAAGGCGTGAACATGCGCGAAGACGCGCGCTCCCAGCTTTCGCTGCACGATCGCGCTGACCGGCGAAAACAGCATGTCGCGCAGCTGCGGCGCCACGCTGGCGAACGCGCGCAAGCCGGTCCAGATGGCGATGACGGCAAGGAAGGGCGTCAGGGCCTCCTGATTATGCCCCTTGCTGAATTTGTTGATCGCGTCGGCCAGCAGAAAGGGCGCGGCAACGGCGGCGATCTTGGCGGTGATGGTCAGCGCCCAGGCGGCCGCCATCCGCCAGCGCATTTCACCGCCCCCAGCCTCCCGGAAAGCGGCCCACAGGCGCTGCAGCGCGATTCGAAAATCTTCCGGCTGAACGGCGTCCCCCGCCGCCGCCGAGGCCGAGGCCGATGCCGCGCGGTCTCCGTGGCGCATTTCTGTTTATCTTTCAGTGATCTATGACGTTCCCGACGGTCCACCTTGCTTTGGCCGCACGACCGCCCATTTCCTTGATAAATTAAGGTCATTCATAGGGCTGACAATGGCGTCCGCCCGACAGGTTTTAAATGGATACATCGCTTTTAACCCCAGCTCTCAAATCCGTGTGCGTTTATTGCGGGTCCTCCCCCTCAGCGGCTCCTCAATATATGGACTTGGCCAACAGCGTCGGCCGCGCCATCGCCGGACACGGCCTGAAGCTGATCTATGGCGGCGGCGGGCTGGGCCTGATGGGCGCTGCGGCGCAGGCGGCGCACGAGGCGGGCGGCGACGTTCTTGGCATTCTGCCTCGCTTCCTGGAACAGCGTGAACCCCCGCCCGCGCATATCGAAACGCACCGCGTCGACACGATGCACGAGCGCAAGATGATGATGTTCGAACTCTCGGACGCGTTCATCGTGCTGCCCGGCGGCATCGGCACGCTGGAGGAAGCGGTCGAGACGCTCAGCTGGCGGCGTCTCGGGCTGCACGAAAAGCCGATGGTGTTCGTCGGCAGGGATTTCTGGCGGCCCTTCATCGCCTCGCTCGACCACATCGTGGCGGAGAATTTCGCGCCGCCCGTGTTCAAGGAAAGCTACGCGCTCGCCGACACCGCGCAAGAAACGCTGCACGCGCTAGAAATGGCCCACGCCCAAACGGCGCTGGCGTCCCGCGCCTAGGCGGTCTGGCCCGCCAACCGGGCGCGCGCCTTCGATTCGCCGATCAACGGCAGCAGCCGGTGCATTTCCGGCCCGTGGCGCAAGCCGGTCAACGCCAGGCGCAAAGGGAGAAACAGGGTCTTCCCCTTCGCGCCTGTGGCGGCTTTCACCGCATCGGTCCAGGCGCCCCAGGTCTCCTGCGTGTAGGGCGCAGCAGGCAGCAATTCCGCGGCTTTCGCCAGGAACGCCGCGTCTTCGATGACGGGCTCCAGCGGGCCGTTGATCACATGCGCCCAGCTTCCGGCGCCGGAAAGCAATGTGAGATTGCTGCGCACGGCTTCCCAGAAATCCGCGCCCAGATCTGCGCCCAGTTCCGCCAGACGCCCCTGCACCGCAATGTAAGGCAGATTGTGCAACACCTGCGCGTTGATGCGCCGCAATTCTTCCGGATCGAAACGCGCCGGCGCGCGGCCGATCTTCGCGAAGTCGAATTCAGCTTTCAGTTCGTCCAGTGAGGCGCGCGCCTCGACGGGATCGGAGGTGCCGAGCTTGGCCAGATGCGACAGCACGGCGATCGCCTCCACGCCCTCCTCGCGCAGGCTCTCAATCGACATCGAGCCGAGGCGTTTGGAAAGCGCTTCGCCTTCCGCGCCGACCAGCAGCGGGAAGTGCGCCATCACGGGCGGTTCGGCGCCGAGCGCCTTGAAAATTTCAAGCTGCACGCCAGCGTTCGTCACGTGGTCTTCGCCGCGCACGACGTGCGTGATGTCCATGTCGATGTCGTCGACGACCGACGGCAACGTGTAGAGATACGACCCGTCGCCCTTGATCAGCACTGGGTCGGAGACCGACGCCGTGTCGATGCCTTGCGGGCCGCGCACCAGATCGTCCCATTCGACGCGGCCGCCGGAAAGCTTGAAGCGCCAATGCGGCTTGCGGCCTTCGGCTTCGAGCTTGGCTTTCTCTTCTTCCGAAAGACTGAGGGCCGCGCGGTCGTAAACCGGGGGGCGGCCGCGCGCCATCGCGAGCTTGCGGCGGCGCTCGAGTTCGTCCTCGGTTTCGTAGCAGGCGTAGAGCAGCCCGGCGGCTTTCAGCTTGGCCGCCGCGGCGTCATAGGACGCAAAGCGCTTGGACTGGTTTTCCTTGCGGTCCCAGGTCAGGCCCAGCCAGGTCAGATCCGTTTCGATTCCGATTTCATATTCGTCCCGCGAACGCTCGGTGTCGGTGTCGTCGATGCGCAGCACGAACTGGCCGCCCTGCCCCTTGGCGAACAGCCAATTGAGGAGCGCTGTGCGCACATTGCCGACATGAATCCGGCCTGTGGGGCTTGGGGCGAAACGGACGACGACCATAATGTGTAAATCCTGCCGGCGCCGGCGATTCCGGCGCGGAAACGCGAGGTGGTAAACCAAGCCCGGGCCTGCGGGAAGCCGCGAGGACGACCAAATCCTATTTTAGACGGAATTTCTAAACATTATGGCTGCTAAACTTTTCCTATGAATGTGAACGACGCCCGCCGAGCCCTGCTGCGGACCGCCTTCTTGAAGGATGCGCCGCCCGAGGCGCTGGCCGCCGTCGAGGAAGCCGTTGAGTGGATTTCGATCCCAGGCGGTTGGCCGGTGTTTGAGGCCGGGGACGCGGCGGACGCCATCTATTTCGTGATCTCAGGCTCGCTCGGCGCATTCAGACGCGAGCCGGACGGTCACCACGAGTTATTGGGCTATATCCGCCCCGGCGAGCCGTTTGGCGAGATGGCGCTGATTGCCGGCGAGCCGCACGGAAATTCCGTCTACACGTTGCGAGATTCCGAACTGTTCCGGATCGAGCGCAGCGCATTCAATCGTCTGATCCGCGCGCATCCCGCTCTCATGAACAGCCTCGCGCGCGTGATGCTGTTTCGCACGCGGCAAACAAAGCGGCCGGGACGCCGGACCAACGCCCGCCTTTTCACCTTCGTGGCGACTTCGCCGACGATCGACCTCACTTACCGCGCACGCTCTCTGCGTGAGAGCATCCAGAAGCTCGGGCGAAGCTGCGCCATCGTGCAGGAAGGCCATTACGATCTGGCCTCCAATTTCTGCGACGAACTCGAGAACGACAACGACGTCGTGATCCTCCTGAGCCGCATCGAGGACAGCGCGTGGTTTCGCTTCTGCATGCGGCAGGCGGATCGTCTCGTCGTCTTCGGCAGAACCGACGCCCGGCCCTCCACGCCGCTCATTCCTCAGGAGCCGAACGCCGTCCGCCAAATGCAGCTCGTCGACGTTGTATTGCTGCGGCACGGCGAAGACCGTCCCGCCGCGACGCCCGGCGAGTGGATGGCGGCCGCCAACGCCACGCGGATCTTTTACTGGCGCAACGTCGATCCTGACGATTGCATGCGCTTTGCGCGGACGCTGACGGGTCAGTCCGTGGGCGTGGTGTTGTCAGGCGGCGGCGCGCGCGCCTACGCCCATATCGGCGTCGTGCGCGCGTTGCGCGAAGCGCGCATTCCCCTGGACTTTCTGGGCGGCGCAAGCATGGGCGCCGTCGTCGCCGCCTGCGTCGCCATGGGCTGGAGCGACGATGAAATCGAGGCGCGCATCCGCAAGGCGTTCGTCGAGAGCAACCCGCTGAACGATTACATTCTCCCTGTCGTGGCGCTGACGGAAGGCAAAAAGGTCGACGAGCGGCTGGCGGACAATTTCGGCGATGTGAATATCGAGGACATGCGCACGCCGTTCTTCTGCGTTTCGACCGACCTGGTCGCCGGAAAAACGCTGGTGCATCGCGCGGGCAGTCTCCGGCGGCACCTGCGGGCGTCGATCTCCTTGCCCGGCATTCTGCCGCCCGTCGTGGACGGCGACAGAGTTCTGGTCGACGGCGCGGTGCTGAACAACTTTCCCGTCGACGTGATGCAGGACTTCCATCGCGGCTTCACGATCGGCTGCGACGTGGCGCGTCAGACGGCGCTTACGCCGGAGGATTTTATCGACCCGCCGCCTTTCATGGGCTGGGTCGCCCAGCACGGCCTGCGTGCGGCCCCGCCGATCGCGGGCCTTCTCATGCGCTCGGCGACCTTGCCCATGGACATACGCGGCGTGGCTGGCGAGCCCGATATGCTGATCCTGCCGGATTTGCGCGCGGTCGATCTGCGCGATTGGCGCCGCTACGACGACGCCGTGATCGCCGGCTACGAGGCGACCGTCGCCCGCCTGCGCGACTTGCCGCCCGCCGTCGCTGGGCGTTTACCCCGAGAGTCTCAGCAAGGCCGCTAGGCCTCCGGCGAAACATCGTTCGTATCAGCTTCGCTTGGCGGCTTCGCGGCCGCCAACAAACGCAGTAACGCCGACACGCAGAGCGCCGCGGCGGTCAAGCCGCCAAAGGCCGCCGCAGGCGCCAAAAGCGGCCGCGAGTCCGCCGCGCCGAGCGCCAGAAAGCCGAAGACGCTGATCGCGGCGAAGAGCGCCGCGCCCAAGCCCAGAATGACGGCACCGCCGCGGCCGATGTCCGTCTGCGCGACGGAAAGTCCCTCAGCACCCTGATCGCCCTCACTGCGGCGTTGGCGCAACAGATCGTAAAAGCGCGTTCGCAGGGTGCTGGGAGGCCGCGGCGGCTCCGGCCGCTCTGGCGTTGGCGGCTCCTGCGCCTGCGAGACTTCTGGCGTATGAACCGGCATCTGCTCCACAGGCGCGCTCGGCGCAGAGGCGGACGGCGTCGGAACCGGCGCCGGATTGAACACCTGCAGCGGAGAGGCCGCGCCATCGGCTTCGGGTTCGCTCAAGGGCTGCAGCAAATGCGTCGTCGCCGGACGCACTTCATTGGGCGTGCGCAGAAACAGCTCCAGCTCCGCCGCGCGGCGGCGGGCCAGCGCGTCGATCACAACCGGCGCGCCATTGACCATCGCCACGCGCCAGCGGCCAATTTCCTTCGCCGCCGCCAGCGGCTGCCCCACGTTCAAGAGATCGCACACGCCCGACGCGCGGAAGGATGAAAGTCCGATGTTGTAAGCGAACAGGATCAACGCATCGAACTGGCCCTGCGACAGCGGTGCAAAGATCTTCGTGTTCAGCTCATCCACCACGCCGATCAGATCGTGGCGCAGCAGCAATTCCGCTTCGGGTTCGGTGACGCGCATGTTTGCACGCGCATATTTCGTGTGGCCGTACCCGATCAGCCAGCGCCCGTTCGCGAGCGGAACCGCACGCGGCCGATACCCTTCCAGTTCCTTCAGAAGGTCGAGCCCCTCGCGCGATATGCTCATCGGAGAAGGCATTGATGAAAAAGGCGCTCAATTCGTCAGGCGAAGGCGGACGCGCCGCCCGGCGCCACACCGGCGCCAAGGCGGACTTTGCGACAGCGGCGCGATAAAACCCAGAAAACTCGCCTCAAAGGACTTGTCGGGCGGCGTTAGGATGCGTCGCTCAGAACAAGGGTGGCGAGGCCCAAAAAGGCCAGGAAACCCACGGCGTCCGTAACGAACGTGACGAAGATCGACGACGAGACGGCGGGGTCCGCCCCCAGGCGCTTCAGGGTCAAGGGCGCAAGGACGCCCATCAGTCCCGCGCACGTCAGATTGATCAGCACGGCGGAGGCGCTGACCAGCGCCAGGCGCGCGTCGTGAAACCAGAAGGAGGCCGCGATCCCCAAGGCAAGCGCCACGATCAAGCCGTTCATGACTCCGGTCGCCGCTTCGCGCGTGACCGCACGCGCAGCGTTGCTGACCGTCATTTCACGGTCGGCCAAAGCGCGCACGGTGACGGCCAGCGTCTGGTTGCCCGCATTGCCGCCGACCGAGGCGACGATCGGCATGACCGCCGCCAACGCGACCACCTTTTCGATCGTGCCCTGGAACAAAGCGATGGACGCACTGGCCGCAAACGCCGTGCCGAGATTGAGCAAAAGCCACGGGGCCCGCGCGCGCACCGAACGCGCAATATTGTCGCTGACGTCGGCGTCGGAGACGCCCGCGAGCGCCAGCATGTCTTCCTTGTTCTCGGCCTCGATGACGTCGACGATGTCGTCGATCGTGAGCATCCCCTTCAGCCGCCCGCCGGCGTCGACGACCGGCGCGGAAATGAGGTTGTATTTCGAGAACAGGAACGCGACCTCTTCCTGGTCCATATCCGGATTGATCAAGGCCTGCACCGGACCAAGAATATCCATCAGCCGCGCATCGCGCGGCGCGCGCAGCAGATTCGACAGCGGCACCGCGCCGACGGGCCGGAAGCCCGGATCGACGACATACACTTCGAAAAACAGATCTGGCAGGTCGTCGTGCGTGGAGCGCATGTGGTCGATCGTCTGACCGGCCGTCCAGAATTCCGGCGCCGCGACGAACTCGCGCTGCATCAGGCGGCCGGCCGTTTCCTCCTCGAAGGTCAGGCTTTCCTGCAGCACAGCGCGGTCGACGTCCGGCACCGCCGCAAGGACCGTTTCGCGCTTGCCCTCTTCCAGATCGTCCACCAGCATCGCGGCGTCGTCGGAATCCAGGTCGGCGAGGGCCTTGGCGACGGCCGTCGCGGGCAGAACCTCCAGCGCGCGTTCGCGCAGCGCGTCGGGTAGTTCGGTCAGCACTTCGCCGGGCATATCGGCGCCCAGGAACTGCAATACGGAATCGAAAACGTGCGCGGGCAGCTGGCCGAGCATTTCCGCCGCGTCGGCGGCGTGCGTGCCCAGCACCAGGCGGCGCACCAGCGGCCAGTCCTTGTCGCCCACCGCGCCGATGACCGTGGCGACGTAATGCGGCGTCGAGACGGTCCGCTGACCAGCAGCGCCCTCGCCCGGCCGCAAGGCGTCGGGTGCAGAGTCGAGCAGGCCGCGCGGCTCGTCTTGATCCGTCATCCGCGCCTCCCGGCCCGATTAGCTACATCATCTGATCTTCAGTTCTGGTGCGATCGAGAGGACTCGAACCTCCACGGGTCTCCCCGCTACCACCTCAAGGTAGTGCGTCTACCAATTCCGCCACGATCGCATCTGGGCGAGGCGCGGGGGATACCAGAGGCGAAACAGAAAGGGAAGCCTTGCTTAAGGTCAATCCGCTGATTGTTCGCCGGGCGGTCCGCCCCTTCGCCAAATTGCTGGAAAGGCTTAGGAATTACCCTACCGCGTAGAAGTCATGCACGTCCGCCGGGCCTGTCAGTTCGACCGCCACGCGCTCGTTGCTGATCGAAATATTGCCGCGCGCGATCGGGTGGTTGTTGGCCAGTACCCAGACCTCATCCACTTCGTTGGCGTCCAGGGGAATCACGGCGCCCCGGCCCATCTTCAGCAATTGGTGCATGGGCAATACGCACCGGCCTAAAATAACGGAGATTTCGACCTTCACGGCCTCGAGCTGACTCATTCTCGCCCGTTCCCAAGATGGACTGACCGCCTTACATGGACGTGGAATTATGAGTGAACCTTTAACCTTGGACCCAATTGGCTGGGCGGCCTCAAAAGGCCTTGTCGGCTATGAAGCCGCCGTCGCCGCCATGGAGACGCGCGCCGCCGCCATCGCCGCAGGTCAGTCGGAAGAGCTCGTCTGGCTGCTGGAGCATCCGCCGCTCTACACCGCAGGCACGAGCGCGAAGCCCGGCGACCTTCTCGACGCCAACAGATTCCCGGTCTTCAAATCCGGGCGCGGCGGACAATTCACCTATCACGGCCCCGGGCAACGCGTGGCGTATGTGATGCTCGACGTCAAACGCCGGGCCAATGGCGACATCCGCGCGTTCGTGGGAAAATTGGAAGCGTGGCTGATCGGCGCCCTCGCCCGCTTCAATGTCGACGCCGGCACGCGTCCCGATCGCATCGGCGTCTGGGTCGAGCGCAAATCGCCGCTCGGCGCCCGTGAGGACAAGATCGCGGCGCTCGGAATTCGGGTGCGCCGCTGGGTGTCGTTTCACGGCGTGGCGCTGAACGTCGATCCGGATCTGTCGCATTTCAGCGGCATCGTGCCCTGCGGCATCCAGGAACATGGCGTAACGAGCCTCTTGGATCTGGGCGTCACCGCCAGCATGGACGACGTCGATTATGCGCTGCGGGCCGCCTTCGAGGAAACGTTCGGTGAAACGCGCGACGCCGCTGCGCCGCTTTAGCGCGCCAGCTTCCGCGCCCAATAGGGCGCCAGCTGCACCAGCAGCACCGATCCGATGATCAGCGCGCAGCCGGTATAGCCCATCGCATCCAGCCGATCGCCGAAGACCAGCGCGCCGCCGATCGCGGCGAACAAGGCTTCAGTGGACATCAAAATGGCCGCGTCGGAGGCCGGCGTGTGGCGCTGCGCGATCGCTTGCAGCGTAAAACAGACCGCGCCCGACAGCACGCCCGTGAACAGAAGCTCGCGCCAGATGGCGGAAACCGGCGGCAAGGCGGCGCCTTCGAACAGGAAGCTCAGACCGACGCCCAACACCGCGCAAACCGCATATTGCGCGAAGGCGAGCGTGATCGGCTGATCCGCCTGATCGAGCAGCACGCCGATCAGCAGGATCTGCACTGCCCACAGCAAGGCGGACATCACGACGAGCGCATCGCCGGGATTTAGTCCGGACAATCCCCCGCCGCTGAGCAGGAACGCGCCCAGAAGCGAGAGCCCCGCCCCGAGCCAGATCACGGCGGGCGGGCGATGCTTCAGGAAGGCGAACCCGATCAGGGGCGCCAGCACGACGTAAAGCGCCGTGAGAAATCCCGCGTTCGTCACCTTCGTCGTCAGCAGCGCATATTGCTGAAGCGCCGACGCGCTGAAGAACACCGTCCCTAACGCGACTATGCCGGCGATGCGCCGCGGCGTCATGGCGCCGCGCGCGGCTGGCTTGCGCAACTCTCGGAAGGCTAAGGGCGCGACCAGCGCCGCGGCCAGAGCAAAGCGCCAGCCCGTGAAGGCAAGCGGGCCTGTATGCGCCATCGCGGAGGATTGGCCGACAAAGGCCATTCCCCAGATCATGGCGACAAACAGCAGAAGGATATCCGCCTGCCAGCGGGTCATGAAAGTGCGCCTTTAATGGCCTTGAAGCTCAGACGAACTCGATTAGCACATCGTCGGCGGCGACGGTGTCGCCGGACTTCGCGCCAACGATCTTCACCACGCCGTCGCGCTCGGCCTTGAGGATGTTCTGCATCTTCATCGCTTCGATCACGGCGACGGTCTGACCTTCGCTGACCGTCTGACCGACCTCAACGTCCATCGACACGACAAGGCCCGGCATCGGCGACACGATGAGCTTTGACGTGTCGGCAGGCGGACGTACCGGCAGACGCGCCATCATCTCCGCGCTCTTGGGGCGCATCACCAGAATCTTCACCGCCGCGCCGCCCTGGCGCAACTGATAGCCCGGATTGGTCGGATAGACGTGGATCTCGAATTCTTCGCCCTTGTAGACGCCCGTCACGGAGCGCGAGCCCGGAAGCCATGCCGCCTTAAGGCTTTGCGCCTTGGAGCCGTTGATGCTGATGTCGGCGCCGTCATCGGTCAGATCGACAAAGAGCTTGCAGGTTTCACCGCCCAGCACCGCCGACCATTCCCGGCGGGGGTTGCGGCGGCCATTGAGCTGGCCGGAAATCTCGCGCGCGCGGCGGTCGAGCAACGAATGCGTGAATCCCGCGACGGCGATGAAGCGCTCCTGCTGTTCCGGCGTGACGGGCGCGCCCTTGAAGCCCTCCGGGTAGGTTTCCTTGATATAGGCGGTCGTGTACTTGCCGGCGCGGAAATTCGGCTCGGCCATCACGGCGTTCAGGAATGGCGCGTTATCGCGGATGCCTTCGATGAGGAAGGAATCCAGCGCCTTGGCTTGCGCGTCGATCGCGCTGATGCGCTTGGGCGCGTGCGTGATCAGCTTGGCGATCATCGGGTCGTAGAAGACCGAGATCTCATCGCCCTCGCGAACGCCGGAATCGTTCCGCACAGTGATCTCGCCGAACTTGCCTTCCACTGGCGGTTTGTAGCGCTTCAGGCGGCCGATCGACGGCAGGAAGTTGCGGTACGGGTCTTCCGCGTAAAGACGCGTTTCGATGGCCCAGCCATTGATCTTGATGTCGTCCTGTTTCAGGGCGAGCTTTTCACCGTAAGCCGACTTCAGCATCAGTTCGACCAGATCGACGCCCGTAATCATTTCCGTGATCGGGTGCTCGACCTGCAGGCGGGTGTTCATTTCCAGGAAGTAGAAATTCTTCTTACCGTCGACGATGAACTCCACCGTACCGGCGCTGTCGTAATTCACGGCCTTCGCCAAAGCGACGGCCTGCGCGCCCATGGCGGCGCGAGTCTTGGCGTCGAGGAAAGGCGACGGCGCCTCTTCGACGACCTTCTGGTTGCGGCGCTGGATCGAGCACTCGCGCTCCATCAGATGGATCACGTTGCCATGCTTGTCGCCGATGACCTGGATTTCGATGTGGTGCGGCTCAGTGACGAAC
>CAYNCS010000086.1:0-14715 GCA_964395875.1 uncultured Caulobacteraceae bacterium
GCCATAGAGGTGGTTGAGGAACATTTCCTTGGTGAGCGTCGTGCCCTTGCGCAAGGAAAGCAGCTCGAGCATCTGGTATTCCTTGCCGGTCAGATGCACGCGGGCCGTGCCCACTTCGACCGTCTTGGCATCCAGATTGACGATGATGTCGCCGGTGCGGATGACCGATTGCGAATGGCCCTTGGCGCGGCGGACGATTGCATTGATGCGCGCCACCAGCTCGTCGCGGTTGAAGGGCTTTGTCATGTAATCGTCGGCGCCGTAGCCGAGGCCGCGAACCTTCGCGTCGATATCGGCGTTGCCCGACAAAATGAGGATCGGCGTGTTCACGCGGGCCACGCGCAAGTGCTTCAGCACGTCAAAGCCCGTCATGTCCGGCAGCGACAGATCCAACAGGATGATGTCGTAATCATACAGCTTGCCGAGATCGACGCCTTCTTCGCCGAGGTCGGTCGTGTACACGACGAACCCTTCGGACTTCAGCATCAACTCGATCGACTGCGCCGTGGCGCTGTCATCTTCAACAAGCAAAACGCGCATCCAGCCCTCCTGCGCCGGCTTTCGCCGAAAATTTCCTAGGGTAACTGATTCTCTTAATCGTTACCGCCAATGGTTAACATTTACCTTCACGAAACACTGATTGACGCGGCGCTCTGCATTTTCTTTGCGGCCTGGATTGTCCCCCCAGATCGAACTCGAAATGCCCCGTCCCGAATCATTCTTCATCTTTCTTAAGGGAGTTCGCGGCTACGTTAACCATCATTCCGCACATGGAATCATTGTGGATACAGCGTTGAAGGTGCGCCTTCTTTCTAGAATGGAATTCGATCCCGCATGAGACCTCCACGCTTGGCGCCAATGAACTTCGAACACGAGATCAGCGCGTTCGAATCCCGTCAGTTCGAGGGACGAGTCCGTTCTGTGAACGGTCTTTTGATCGAAGCTGCAGGTCCTCCGCAGGCCTTCGTTTTGGGAGCGCGCGCCATTATCAGCGAGCACGGACGATCCATGCGCTGCGAAGTAGTGGGTTTTAAGGGAGATCGCGCTCTTTTGATGCCGTTCGACCGCGTGGACGGCGTGCGTCCGGGCGGTGTGGTGCGAATGCAGCCCGAACCGGCGGCGCTGAGACCCAATGCAGAATGGCTGGGACGGGTCATTGACTGCTTCGGTGAGCCTCTGGATGGCGGGGCGCCCTTGCCGCAAGGGCCCCGCCGGCAATTGCTGAATGCCTCGCCGCCGCCGGCGCACGCCCGGGCCCGCCTGGGCGAAAGGCTGCAATTGGGCGTGCGGGCCATCGACAGTTTCTGCGCTTTGCGGCGGGGCCAGCGGGTCGGTCTGTTCGCGGGATCCGGCGTCGGAAAGTCGGTTTTGCTGTCGATGCTGGCCAAGGGGGCCGCGGCGGATGTGATCGTTATCGGGATGCTCGGTGAACGCGGCCGGGAAGTGCGCGAGTTCATTGAAGATACGCTTGGCGAGGCGGGCCTGCGGCGCTCCGTTGTGGTTGTGGCGACCTCCGACGAGCCCGCTCTGCGCCGGCGTCAGGCCGCGTACGCCGCGTTGGCGGTGGCGGAATATTTCCGCGACGAAGGCAAAGCCGTTCTGTGCTTGCTTGATTCCGTCACGCGTTTCGCCATGGCGCAGCGCGAGATTGGTCTCGCCGCCGGTGAGCCGCCCGCCACGCGGGGTTATCCGCCGACGGCCTTCGCCGAACTGCCGAAATTGCTGGAGAGGGCGGGGCCAGGTCTTGATACGGGCGCTGCGAATCCCGGCTCGATTACGGGCCTGTTCACCGTCCTCGTCGACGGCGACGATCACAACGAACCGATCGCCGATGCGGCGCGCGGCATTCTCGACGGCCATATCGTGCTGGAGCGCGCCATCGCCGAACGCGGCCGTCTGCCGGCCATCAACGTGCTGAAGTCAATTTCGCGGACCATGCCGGGCGTGCATGGCCCCGAAGAACAGAAGCTGGTGAAAGGCGCGCGTCGTTTGCTGTCCGCATATTCCGATATGGAGGAGCTGATCCGCATCGGCGCCTATCGCGCGGGCGCCGATACGCTGGTGGATGAAGCGATCGCGCGCCGCGATGGGCTGGAAAGCTTCCTGTCTCAGGATCGTGACGAACTCACGCCCATGGCCGAGACGTTCAAACGTCTGCAGGCGGCGTTGAACTAGCTCGCCGATGAAATCCGGCCCCGCGCTGCAAAAGCTCGCCAAGCATCGCATCGAGATGCTGCAGCAATCGCTGAACGCCGCCGAGGGCGAGGCGGAAGCTGCTTATGCACGTGTACGAAACATGGACGCGGCGCTGGAGCAGGAACGAATGGTGGCGGCGCAGACGGGGCAGGGCGCAGACTTTGCGCGCTACGCCATGGCGATGAAACCGAAGCGCGTGGGGTTGATGCAAGACGCTGCGGGCGCCGCTGCGCGCGCCGATTCTGTGCGCGCCGAACTCATGGAGGCTTTCGCGGAGGGCAAGAAGATCGAGATCCTGATGGAGCGCGCGCTGGAGCGCGAACGCGCCGAGGAAGCGCGCATCGAACAGGCGAATCTGGATGAAGCCGCGCTGCGTAAGAAGGGCTAGCTGAGGCCTATTTCAGGAAATCCAGCAGCGACAGGCTGTTCAGTTTCGCCAGCGTCTGCGCCGAGGCTTCATACGCCAATTGGCTTTGCTGCACCTGGGTGGACGCTTCGACGATGTCGGCGTCTTCCACGTTGGAGACGAACTTCGTCAGGGCGATGCGCAGATCGTCCTGCTGCGCGCTTTGCGTGTCCGCATATTTGGCCTGCGCGCCGTTAAGGCCCTCCGCCTGCACGATCGTGGTCGCGGCCTGATCGACCAACGAAATTTGCGACTTCAGAAAAGTCTGCTGCGCGTCTGTGAGCGGCGAGCCGAAATCGCCGTTCAGATTAATGTAGTCCTTGATGTTCTTGATGACCTGAAACAGCGGCGTCGCGACGTCGGACGCCAATTGCCCGACTTCGGCTGGCCCTTCTCCGAAATCCGCCGTTGGTTTGGCCGTGCTGTTGGAGAAGATGTACGCCACGCTCGGCGCGCCGCCCAAATCGTCCAGCGTTTCGATATTGATGGGGCGCGTATCGCTGCGCGTGCCGCCGAAAAAATATGTGCCGTTCAGTTCGGTGTTGAAGGCTGCTTTCGCCTGCGTGAAGGCGGTGTTCAGCGCCTGGCCGATCCCGAGTCCGCTATTGGCGCCGAGGGCGTCCAGGATTTCCTGCTTCAAGCCGTTTGCGCCCTCTTCGGCGCGCTGCAGCGAAAGATCCTGCGCCTCGAAGCGCGTCTGCATCTGCTTCGCAAGGTCGATGCGCTGTTCCGCGCGGGCTTTCGCCAGGTGACCGGCCGAGGCGAGTTCGGCTTTCGACCCGAAATTCTTCAGATCGCTGCCGATTTTTCCGGAGGACACGCGTCCTTGCGCGTCGGTGAAGGAGTTCTGCGCGCGCTGCAGCTCCAGCATCATGCTTTGCTGCAAGGAAGCGTTCGATACCCGCATGTCCTACCCCAGGCCGGCGTTAACGGATGGCCATCAGCGCGTCCATCATATCCTGCGCGGCGGAGATGAGCCGAGCCGATGCGTTGTACGCTTGTTGATACAAAGTGAGATTGGCCAGTTCTTCGTCAAGGTTCACGCCTTCGACGGAACCGCGGCGTTGCGCGACTTCCGTGGCGAGATCCTTCGCGTTGATTTCGGCGGCGTCGGCGCGCGCCGCGCGGGCGCCCGCGAGTCCAAGCATCTGCGACGCAAAGGCGTTGACCGATGTCGACATCGCCGACAAGCCGCCAGCTGCGGCGAAATTGATCTTGGATTCGAAGGCCGACGCCATGGCGGTGGCGCCGGCGGCGTCGCCCGAGGTCAGCACGACGGAGCCGAGCGATGCGCCAGTGATCTGCGGTTGCGCCAGCGCGAGTTTGCCGGAATTGGCGGCGATGGCCGGATTGACGCTCGCGTCGGTCGCGCGGCCGGCGCGCGCCGCGTCGCCGAAACCGAAAATTTGCGAGAAGGCGAGGCCGGTCCCGCCGCGCGAGGAATTGTCCGCCGTAAGATTGACGTTATAGCCGCTGGCGCCGGGCGTCGTGGTCTGGACGATCGCGCCATTGCCGTCGAGCGCAAACGTGGCGTAGAGCCCGAGCCCGGTGGTGGTGCTGTTCAGCGAGTTGAGAATGTCGTCAATCGTCGTCCCGGTGATGGCGATGGACTTTACGTCGATCACATTGCCATCGGGATTGCGTATCTGGAATTGCAGCGTGCCGCCAGTGAAGCCGTGCGCGTCCGTGCCAGCGAGGCCTGTGTCATAAAAATACGGCTCATTAGTCTGAATGAGATCGTTCAGGCCGAAGAATTGCGAAAAGCCGCGGCCGCCGCGCGCGGCCGGAGCGGACGGATCGTCTTGAATCGCGATGCCGCCGTTGGTCGCGCTGATCGACAATTTGCCGTTGGTGAAGGACGCGGAACCGATGCCTGCTCCGCTCATCGCCGTATTCAACGCCGTCGCGAAGCTGCCGATGTCCGAACCGATCGACGCCGGCGCACCGCCGTCCACGCGTACGGATCCGGCGTTGAAATCGACTTCGATCGTATGGCCCAGCGTGCCGTCGGAATTCACGATGGCGATCGTCGTTTTACCGGAGAAGCCTAGCGAATCTGTGCCGAGCAAGCCCGTCTGCCGGCCCGTCATGGACGCCGGGGCGGGATAGGAGGACGAATCGTTGTGCGCCGCGTTCAGGGCGTCCGTCACGCCGCCCGACAATTCGCCCAGGGAGCGCAAGAGGTCCAGCATGTCGCCGTCGCGCGCGTGCATAAGGCCTGCGATCGATCCGCTTTCGATATGCGAGGCGAAATCCTGCGTCACGCCGCTGGCCGGCGGCGTGATGGTGACGCTTTGATAGGCGGCGCCGGGATCGCCCTGGCCGATGGCGGTATAATTGATGGTTGCGGCCTGGCTATCGGCCAGCGTGATACCGTCGGGCGTGCGCACGATGACGCCGCCGCCTTCTCGGGAATCGGTGCGGATTGAAATATAGCTCGATAGCTGGTCGATCAGCGCCGCCTGTTTGTTTTCCGTGCCGGTCGAGTCGCCGCCCTGCGCGCGCGTGCGCGATATCTCGGTGTTGAGTTGGGATATCTGCTTCAGAAGATCGTTGGCGGACGTGATTTGAGACGCGAGCTGCGTATCTGCCTGGGCGCGAATTCCCGTGACCGCGTCGCTAAGGTTGGAGATTTCAGCGAGCAGATTCTTGGTGGCGGTGACGACTTGCGTCCGCCGCAGGGATGAGCTCGGATCGACGGAGGCCGATGAAAACGCGTCGGTCAGATCCGACAGGCGCGACACCAGCGCACCTTCCTGATCCGCCGTACCGAGATAGGGCGACAATTGCTCCCATAATTGGTTGAGCGCGCCGGCGGCGGCCTGATCGGATTGGGCGCTGAGGCTGGCGCGCTGCAGAAATAAATTCGTGACGCGCGTAACGGTGGCGACGTCCACGCCGGAGCCGACGCCGCCGGTGGTTTGCGTTGCAAGATTCGCCTGAACGCGGGCGTAGCCGGGCGTATTGACGTTCGACACGTTGGTCGACGTCGCGCGAATTTGCGCTTGCGCAGCCGACAGACCAGAGGTCGCGGCGCCTAATATACTAGCGAGAGTCATCGTCTAGCGCCTAAGCCCGACGCGCCGTTGCCGGGGCCGCATTTTGCGGGCCGTCGCGCGGGTTCAAGGCCGGCGTTCGCGCCGGACGCAGATATCCAAAGGCCACCTTGGCTCGGGAGTGTTGATCGTTCGTTACGCTCGCAATGCGCCTGCAATGAATGCGCGTGGCCCGCGCCTCTTTGAGTCAGCGTTTAGAACGCCGGCGCCCGGCGAAAATTGCCGGGCGCCGTGACGAGCCTGCCGAGCTGATCAGCGGCTCGGCCGCAGCGGAATTTCAAAACCTCAAGAAAAACAATGCGCCAATTCTTGGTTAAAATTGGCGTGGCCTTTGCTTTTCAAGCCGGATGGCCGCTTCCGTCAAAAAGAGGCGGCGAAAAAATTTTGGTGACGCTCTTTATGTCCGCTCTTCCGGTTCCGGATTTCACAAGAGACGTGGGGATTGATTATTCCCGCGACGCTGCGACGTCGAATGCACGCGCCAAAACCCGAGCGAATGATGCGCAGGCGCGGGACCGCTATGCGCAGGATGATGCGCGTCAGAGCGATCCGAGCGATTTCGACAAGGCGCTGCGCGATCAGGATGAGCCGGCGCGGCTGGATCGCCCGAAGGAATCCCGGGTCAGGGACTCCAGCCCGCGAGAATCTCGTCCGAAGGAAAGCGCCGCCCCGGAAACCGTGCAGACGCAGGCCGAGCCATCGGATGAGACAGCGGCTGACGCAGCTCCCGCGCGCGCCAAACCGGTCAATGCGCAGCAGGGCGCAAAGCCCCGGCCAGCGGCGGATCAAACGAGCGCCGAAGAAACGGCGGCGCCCGCGCTTCTCTTCGCTGAGGCGGTGCAGGTGGTGACCATCGGCGCGGCGAAGGTGAACGCTCTCGCTACCGACGCCCTCAGCGGTACGCCGGCCGACGCTCAAACCGCGGACTCCGGCGCGCAACAGGACGCCGCCGCCTGCGTTGCGCCTCCCGTGTTCAAGGACCCGGCGGCGCAAGCCCAGGCCCAAAATCTTCTCGCGGCGCTTGCCGCGAATGCGCCCGGGCCGCAACAGGCGCAAGGAAAGGCCGCGCCGGAGCCACAAGGCGCCGCAAGTCCGGCCGCTGATGCGCTGGCCACGCTGACGGACGCACAAACCGCGCCGGCGATGGACCAGGCCTCCGTTCTGGGCGCCAAAACAGCCGCGCCCGCTTCCCAAAAACCCGAATTTGACGCGGCAGTAGCGGCAGCCGCGCCGCAAGCCGGCGAATTGAAGGCGGAAACGGCGGCGTCCCGCCCGGCCGCGCGACCGGCCACTCAAAAAGCGGACGCATCCGGACAAACCGCCGCAGCGCCCCAAACCAACGCCGTGCAAGTCGCCGCACAGCCCGTGGCTGCGTTGCAAAGCGCTTTAAAAGCAGCTGAGGCGCCCGCGATGAAAGGGGGCAAGGCCGCAGATGCACCGGCGGTTGACGTCAAGACCCCGCCGTCTGTGCAACCATCCACGTTCGCGGCGCAGCTGGATGGCCAGTCCCCTTTGGGTACCACGCATAGTGCGGCGACCCATGCGGGCCCGGGCGTGTCCAATTCCAGCGCCATCGCGCACAATGTCGTCCGATTCTTCCGCGACGCGGGGACGGGCGGCACGCGCTTCGACATCCGTCTCGATCCGGTGGAGCTTGGCCGCGTGGATGCGCGCGTTGAAGTCAATCACGACAAGACGGTGACTTTGACCCTTTCCGCCGAGCGTCCGGAAACCCTCGCGGAACTGATGCGCACGGCGCGCGATCTGGAACGCCAATTGGCCGATTCCGGCGTGAAGCTGAGCGACGACGGTCTGAAGTTCCGCCTGAATTCCGATGCGCGCGGGGACGCGCAGCAGAACATGCAGCAGGGCGACGGATCCCAGGCCCGTCGTTCAGCGCGCGGGCCTTATGCGGCCGGCGCGGATGCGAGCCTGCAGGCGGACGCGGCGATTCCAATTCGCACGTGGCGCGCCAGCGGCGTGGACGTTTGGGCGTAGGAGGATCGAATGGTCACTGCCGTTCAGAACAACACCGCGACTCAGTCCGCCGCTACGCAAACGGCGACCCAGGGTCTTGCGGACAATTACACGACCTTCATCACCTTGCTCACTGCGCAGCTGCAGAACCAGGATCCGCTGAACCCTACGGATTCCAACCAGTTCGTGCAGCAATTGGTGTCGTTTTCGGGCGTAGAGCAACAGATCAGAGCCAGCGATCAGCTCGAGAAGCTCGTGGCCTTGCAGCAGGGCGCCGCGACGGGAACGGCCGTCAGCTATCTGGGCAAGACGGTGACGCTGGATAGTCCGACAACGGCGCTGAAGGACGGCGCGGCGGAGTGGAATTATTCGCTCGGGTCCGCGGCGGGCGTGACAAAGATCACAATCAAGAACGCCTCCGGCACGGTAGTCTATTCGGCCAATGGCGAAACGGCTGCAGGACCGCACACCTTCAAGTGGGACGGTAAGACGTCCCAGGGCGATGCGGCGCCCGCCGGCAATTATACGATGACGGTGGAGTCCACCAGCACAACTGGCGAAAAGCTTGACGCCTATATCAGCGTCAAGGGCGTGGTGAAGGCCGTCGATCTGTCTTCGGGCGCGCCGATGGTGGAAACCGACGCCGGCGCATATTTGTTGGAGAAAGTTTTACGCGTTGATGCGTAGGCTGATGATATCCCGGGCGCAAAGTCGCCATGGCGGTGGGATGAGCAGAACGGCTCGACACAACAGATTTAAATGGAGCCGTTAAAATGAGCATCACAAGCGCTATGTTCGCCGGCGTGTCCGGCATGGGCGCCAATTCGACCGCGCTGGCCGCGATCTCGGATAATATCTCGAACATGAACACCGTCGGCTACAAGCGTAGCTCGGCGCAATTCACCAACCTCGTGGCGGCGATTACGACGCCGGGCACCTATGGCGCCTCTGGCACGTCCGCTGCGATGCGCCAATTGATCTCGACGCAGGGCGTTGTGCAGTCGACCACGTCGTCGACCGATCTGGCGATCTCCGGCGACGGATTTTTCGTGGTGAGCGATAACTCGGCCGGAACGGGGGACACCTTGTTTACGCGCGCCGGCTCATTCGTGCCTGACAGTTCCGGATATCTGAAAAACACAGGCGGCTATTACATTAAGGGCTGGCCGTTTGTGAACGGCGTCGTTTCCGCCGACCCGTCGAACATGAGTTCGCTACAGACCATCAACGTGAACAATATTTCCGGCGCCGCGGAGGCGACGACCGAGATGGCGTTCAACGCCAATCTGGATGCTTCGACGACGGTTTCGGCCGCTGAAGCGACGTATCTGTCGACGGCGAGCGCCAACAATATGGCGTCGGGCGCCGTAACGCCGGACTTCACACGGACTGTGCAGCTTTACGACAATCTGGGTGGCTCGCGGTCTCTAACATACGCCTTCCTGAAATCGTCTACGCCGAACCAGTGGCACGTGGAAATCTACGCCTCGCCGGCGTCGGACGTGACGACAGGCGCGGGTCTGGTCGACGGCCAGGTTGCGACCGGCGTTGTTGCGTTCTCCGGCGGTCAATTGGATACGGCGAACACCACCTTGCCGACGACGCTGTCGTTTGGCGCATCCAGCGCCGGTGCGCCGGGGGCGGGCGCCGTGAACTGGGCCAGTTCCCTGGGCATTGAGGCGCAGACGGTTGATCTCTCCCTCGGCGGCGGCAGCGCTGCAGGCGGCATCACACAGTATGATTCAACCTCGACCCTGAACTCGACCACCATCAACGGCTCTGCGCTGGGCAATCTTACAGGCGTCAGCGTCAGCAAGGACGGCGTGATGACGGCGGTGTTCGACAATGGCCTGAAGCGCGACATCTACAAACTGCCGGTGGCGACCTTCGTCAATCCAGATGGGCTTTATTCCGTGCGCGGAACGGCTTTTCGCGCCACCGCCGAAGCGGGGCCGTTCACGCTGAAGGAAGCGGGCCTCGCCGGCGCCGGCGTCATGCAGGCCTCCGCGCTGGAAAATTCAAACGTCGATCTGGCGGCGGAATTCACCGGTCTGATCACGACCCAGCGCGCGTATTCGGCGTCGTCGAAGATCATCACCACCGCGGACGACATGCTCGACGAACTCATCCGCATGAAGCGCTAAGGCTAGCGCGGCTCTAAGACTGCTTAAAAACTTGTTGTTTTGGGTGTGAAACAAAAAACTATGTTACTTATCAGGTTCTTAAGTTCTGCTGTGTATAAATCGCCCCATGAATTTGGAGCCGTACGGTCATGCAGAAGCAAGACACCCGTCAATCACTTGTCATTGGCCCAATGGGAAATGAAATGACCCTCGCCGATCTTCCTCCCCCCAACACCAAGCGGTGGGTCGCGCGCCGCAAGGCTGAAGTTGTTTCCGCCGTGCGCGGCGGCTTATTGTCCATCGACGACGCCTGCGCGCGCTATGGCTTAAGCGTTGACGAATTCCTGTCGTGGACGAAAGCCATCGACGATTTTGGCATGCAAGGTCTGCGTACTACGCGTCTGCAGCAATACCGGGCGCGGGTCTCGTAAGACCAGCGATCGGGCTGTTCGTCTTCTTTATTGGCCGTTAGGCCGTCAAACGCCCGCTCGCCCCACCGCGAGCGGGCGTTTTGCGTTTGGCGTCGCGCTTGCGGAAATTCCACCCTTATTAATCCGTCCTTTACGAGCACCCCGGCAAATCTTGCCGATAGGAGGATTTTTCCTCCCTGGGATTTTGCATCGAGGTCGCGGGTGGACGGCGTCTTTCGGATTTTTGCTCAAGCAGGGCCTACGCGCCTGTTGGCGGCGTTGGGCGTCACCGGATTGGTGGCTGCGCTTCTGTTTTCGATCATGTTCCGTATGGAAGGGTCGGGAAAGACTTTGCTTTTTTCCGGTTTGGCGCCGGCGGAGGCGTCGTCGATCACGGCGCGTCTCGATTCCATGGGGGTCAAATACGACCTGCGTGGAGACGGCTCGGCGGTCTACGTCGATGAAAAGGTCGCGCTGAAGACGCGCATGACGCTGGCGGGCGAGGGCCTGCCGTCGCGTGGCTCCATCGGTTACGAAATCTTCGACAAGACGGACTCGCTTGGCGCGAATACATTTGTTCAGAACATAAACAAGCTGCGCGCGCTTGAGGGCGAACTGGCGCGCACGATCATGTCGCTCGATGGCGTGTCCGACGCTCGTGTGCACCTGGTGATGCCGGAACGGCGCCTGTTCGAAAACGAGCAATCGCAAGCCTCGGCCTCGATCGTTCTGCGGACCCGCGGCGGCACGCTAGACGGTCAGGGCGTCCGGGCTGTGCGCAATCTCGTCGCCTCGGCGGTGCCCGGTCTCGACGTCAATCGCGTGACCCTGGTGGACGAACATGGCCGCTTGCTCGCCGCGGGCGCGGAGGATCCGAACAATCCGCTCGGCGGCGGCGTGGGCGACCGGCAATCCGCCGTGGAAGAGCGCTTGCGGAAGTCGATCTCCGACATCGTCGAAAGCGTGGCCGGCCCCGGCGCGGCGCGCGTGCAGGTCAGCGCCGATCTGGACATGAATCGCGTTACGCAGGCGTCTGAAACCTTCGATCCGGACGGCCAGGTGGTGCGCTCGACGCAGAACGTCGAGGAAGCGGGAAATTCGGCGGACAGCGTCGGCAGCAATGGCGGCGTGTCGGCGGCGAACAATGTACCGGGCGGCGCCGGATCGCAGACGGCCAACAATGCCGGCGGCACGCAAAGCGCCAACAAGCGTACTGAGGAAACAGTCAATTACGAAATCTCGAAGACGACCAAGACGGAGGTTTTCGAATCCGGCGCGATCAAGCGTTTGTCGGTGGCGGTCGCGGTCGACGACAGCGCGAAGACGGCCGGCGACAAGACGACCTATACGCCGCGCTCGGCGGAGGAAATGCAACGCATCGAGGCCCTGGTGAAGTCCGCCATGGGCTTCGATGAGAAGCGCGGCGACGTCGTCCAGGTGGTGAACATCGCCTTTTCGCGCCCGCCGGAAATGGACAAGGCGTCCAAGCCATCCATGCTGGACCTGAGCAAGGGCGACATTTTCAACATAGCGCAGCTGGCTGTGATGGGCATTGCGGCGCTGGCCTTGATCTTCTTCGTGCTGCGTCCGTTGGTCGGCGGTCTCTTGACGGGCGGCGCTCCCGCCGTCGCGGGCGGCGCGGCGATGTTGTCTGGTCCCGCTGGCGCGATGGAGGGCCTGCCGGCGCCGGCAGGCGCCCGTGTTGGGGCGGCGATTAATGCGTTGGAGCATGGCGGGCCGACCAAGATCGAAGAAACTATCGGCATGGCGAAGGTGCAGGGGGAGATCAGCGCGTCTTCGGTGAAGCGCGTCGCCGAAGTGATCGACGGCCACCCGGAAGAAAGCATGAGCATCCTCCGCAACTGGATGCATGAGGCTCAATAATGGCGCGCAAGGACGAAAAAGGCGTCATCAACCGGCTCGACGACCTGAAGGGCGTCGAGCGCGCAGCCGTCATTTTGCTGGCGCTTGGCGATCAGAAGCATGGCCTTTGGGATCTGATGGACGAGCAGGAGATCAAGGAAATCTCCCAGTCGATGTCCAATCTCGGGCTTGTAGCGAGCAATGTGGTTGAAGAAATACTGGTCGAATTCGTCACGCGCTTCGCCAATACGGGGTCGCTGATCGGCACCTACGAACAGACTCAGCGACTGCTGCAAAAATTCCTGCCGCCCGAAAAAGTCGACGGCGTCATGGAAGAAATCCGCGGCCCGGCCGGGCGCACCATGTGGGACAAGCTCGCCAACGTGAACGAGGTCATGCTGGCGACCTATCTGAAGAATGAATACCCGCAGACGGTCGCCGTGATCCTTTCAAAAGTTCGGCCCGATCACGCGGCGCGCGTTTTGGCTGCGCTGCCGGATGACTTTGCGCTGGAATGCATGAATCGCATGATGCGCATGGAGCCTATCCAGCGCGAAATTCTCGACAAGATCGAAGAAACGCTGCGCACCGAGTTCATGTCCAACCTCGCACGCACGTCCAAGCGCGACGCGCACGAGCAGATGGCCGAAATTTTCAACAATTTCGACCGTCAGACCGAAACGCGTTTCATGGAGCAACTGGAAGAGCGCAATCGCGAAGCGGCCGAGCGCATCCGCGCTTTGATGTTCGTCTTTGAGGATCTGCAAAAGCTCGATCCGACGGGCGTGCAGACTTTGCTCCGCGCCGTCGACAAAGGTCAATTGGCGCTGGCGCTCAAGGGCGCCTCAGACAAGGTCCGCGATCTTTTTCTCGGCAACATGTCCGAGCGCGCGGCCAAATTGCTGCGTGAAGACATGGGCGCGCTCGGCCCCGTCCGGTTGCGCGATGTGGAAGGGGCGCAGTCGCAAATGGTTGCGCAGGCCAAGGAACTCGCCGCACGCGGCGAAATCGTGCTCGCCGACAACAAGGGCGACGATGAGCTGATTTACTGAGGAAACGATGAGCAACGCGGCGCCAAGAAAATTCATCTTCGAGACCGAGTTTGCGACGGACGGCACGGTCGTGCGCGCCGGCGACACGTTTCGCCAGTCCTATTCGCGCGCGGAAATGGAGACCATGACCGCCGCCGCGTTCGAAAAGGGCAAGAACGAGGAAACCGCGCGGGCCAACGCCGTGATGGCCGAAGCCACGCGCCGCATCGCGGATTCGCTGCAAAAGCTGGTCGGCGGCCTGCGCGACGAGGCGGTCGCCTTGCGCAGCGAGGCGGCGGATATGGCGCTCGCGTGCGCGCGCAAGGTCGCGGACGCCGCTATCGCGCAATATCCGGAAGAGGAAATCGTCGCCGCCATCGAGGAGGCGATGACCGTATTGCGGGATTCCCCGCGTCTCATGGTGGGCGTTTCGGCGGATCTGCAGGAACAGATGCAGGAACGCATCGGCAAGCTGGCGGATTCGTTCGGTTATGGCGCCGCTGTGGTGGTGCGCGCCGACAATGGCGTGCGTCCGGGTGACGTGAAGATCGCCTGGGGCGACGGTTCCGTCACGATCGATCGCGACGATGCATTAAACCGCCTGGAGGCGTCGTTGCGCCGCAAGCTCACTGACGCCGACGAACATCAGGCCGACCTGTTCGCCAATGAGGGCCACGCATGAACCAGACGATGGATTTGCCCGAACTCGCCGCGCCGGAAGCCGGCTTCGCGCCCGCCCCTGAAGGCGGTGAAAAAACCGCGACCGATCTCGCGCCTGTCTTCGATGTGCCGGTTCACATTCAGGCGGTGCTTGGAAAATGCAGCCTGGAAGTGGCGCAATTGCTGCGGCTCGGGCCGGGCTCCGTTCTGGAGCTGGACCGCAAGGTCGGTGAAGCGATCGACATCTATGTGAACAATCGCCTGGTGGCGCGCGGCGAAGTCGTCGTCGTCGACGACCGGTTGGGCGTGACCATGACGGAAATCATCAAGGGCGGCGACGCCGTCTGAGACGAAGGACATACCGATGCGTGTTTTGATTGTTGGCGCTTTTGCGGGTCAGCTTGCGGATGCCGCGAAAATGGCGATGGATGCGGGCGCCAAGATCGCGCAGGTCGATACGATCGACCGCGCCACGGCGGCTTTGCGGGCGGGACGCGGCGCCGACCTTCTGCTGGTCGACGCGAAGCTGGATATCGCGGCCCTGATCAAGGCGAACGAAGCCGAGCGGATTGTGGTTCCCGTCGTGGCCTGCGGCATCGGTACGAGCCCCGACGCGGCGGCCGGCGCGATCTATGCCGGCGCCAAGGAATTCTTGCCGCTGCCGCCGGAGCCTGAACTGATCGCCGCCGTGCTCTCGGCCGTGGCCAGCGACGAACGGCCAATGATCGTGCGCGACCCGCAGATGATGAACGTGCTGCGTTTGGCCGATCAGGTCGCGCCGTCCGACGCCAGCGTTTTGATCACGGGCGAATCCGGCGTCGGCAAGGAAGTGATCGCGCGGCGTCTGCACCAGCGCTCGAAGCGTTCGGACAAGCCCTTTATTTCGGTCAATTGCGCGGCCATTCCGGAAAACCTTCTGGAAAGCGAATTGTTCGGTCACGAGAAGGGCGCCTTCACCGGCGCCATCGCGCGGCGCATCGGCAAGTTCGAGGA
>CAYNCS010000087.1:0-14562 GCA_964395875.1 uncultured Caulobacteraceae bacterium
CCTCATCCTGTCGCGTTGCGCCGCCTGCGTCGAGGCCCTCCTGGCCGCGGGCGCCTGACCGTCACCGACAAGGGCGAGCGCTTCGAGATCGCGCCGGAGCGCCGCTATTACTGGGCCGCGCGGACTCCCACGACCGAAGTCGCGATCCGGGACACGCTCGGCTCCGATCTCTATGTCGCGTTCGGCGAGCCGGTGGGCGCGTCGGGCGGCAAGGTCGAGGCGAACGACAAACCGCGCTGGCGCTTTCGCATCAACCGCAACCCGCTGATCGGTTTTGTGTTCGGCGGCGCCTTCCTGATCGCGCTGGGCGGGTTTTGCGGTCTGATCGGCCGGCTGGGCCGCCGCGCCGGGGCGCCTGTGCGGCCGAAGGTCCAGGAGCAGGTCCAGGCATGATCGCCGCGATCGTCCTTGCGGCCGTCATGGGGCTGGAATCGCCGCTGGCGGACCCGGCGGCGGAAAAGCGCGCCCAGAATCTCTTCATGGAGATCAAATGCGTCGTCTGTCAGGGGGAGCCCATCGCGCAATCCAGCGCCGAGGTCGCCGCTGACATGCGCATCCGGGTGCGGGACGAGATCGCCGCCGGCAAGAGCGACGACCAAATCCGGGCCGATTTCGCCGCGCGCTACGGCCAGTCGGTTCTGCTGCGCCCGTCCGCGAAGGGAATCGGCGCCCTCCTGTGGGCGTTTCCGCTGGCGGCGTTCCTCCTGGGCGCAGCGCTCTTGCAGCGCGCCGCCGCAGCCCGCCGCAAGCAGACCCAGGCCCTTGAACCTGAAGCGGATTGAGTAAAATTGCTCACCCCTCGGTTTTGTGACTTTCAAAACAGGTCCCAGCACCCAAATTCGTGTTAGAAGGGATCAACGGCCCGCCCCGGGCCGCTCCCTAGGCCGGCCTTCGCATAGATGCGCCGCGCCGCTCACAAAAGGGCAGTAACTCTCTGGTGAGACGATTGTTTTACCTGTCCTCATGCCGCCGCAATCTTTGCGGACACAGGGCGCGAGCGGGCTTATTTCCTTGGAGACGTGTTCATGGCTGACGAGCCGGCGCCGGAAGGGCGCCCAGAAACGAAGACCGAAGTGAAGACCGAGACGAAGAAGAAAAATCACCTGGCGATCTACGTCGTCTCCGCGGTGATTGGCGCGGGCCTGCTCGGAATCAGCATGCAGCACCCGAACGCCGCCAATGCCCAGCAGATAGCCATCGCGCCGCCCACAGGCGCACCGATGAGCTTCGCCGACCTGATCGAACGCGTGAGCCCGGCGGTGGTCAGCATTTCCGTGAAG
The DNA here is from genome assembly GCA_964395875.1 of uncultured Caulobacteraceae bacterium. GTDB lineage: Bacteria > Pseudomonadota > Alphaproteobacteria > Caulobacterales > Aquidulcibacteraceae > JBEVJO01. The sequence continues at coordinate 1,281 of CAYNCS010000087.1, forward strand.
GCGACCGCGCCGAACGCGGCCGGCAGCCCTTTTGAATTCGGCGGCGGCGAGGAAGGCGACGGCGAGTTCGACTTCCGCAAATTCTTCGGCGATCCGGGCGCCAAGCCGCAAAAGGCGCCGGAGATCCGCTCCATGGGGTCCGGTTTCGTCATCAATGAAGGCGGCAACGTGGTCACCAATTATCACGTGATCGACGGCGCGCAGGAAATCACCGTGGCTTTCAAGGACGGCCGCGAAATCGAGGCGACTATCGTTGGGGCCGACAAGGCGACGGACCTTGCCGTTCTGAAGCTCAAAAGCCCAGGACCATACAAATACGTCTCGTTCGACACCGCAGAAGACATCCGCGTCGGCGACTGGGTCGTCGCGGTCGGCAACCCGTTCGGTCTGGGCGGCACGGCGACGGCCGGCATCATTTCGGCGGACGGGCGCAAGATCGGGGGTCCGTACACGGACTTCCTGCAGATCGACGCTCCCATCAACCGCGGCAATTCCGGCGGCCCGACCTTTGACCTCAAGGGCCGCGTCATCGGCGTGAACAGCGCCATCTTTTCACCGTCCGGCGGCAATGTCGGCATCGGCTTCGCCATTCCGTCCACGACGGCGGCGCGCGTGGTGTCGCAGCTGATGAAGGATGGCCGTGTGGCGCGCGGCTGGCTCGGCGTTTCGGTGCAGGACGTCAACAAGGACATCGCCTCCGGCCTTGGCCTGAAGGACGCCAAGGGCGCCATCATCAGTTCCGTGGTCGAAGGCGGCCCGGCGGCGAAGGGCGGTTTCCGCTCGGGCGACGTTGTGCTGACCATAAACGGCAAGAAGGTGGACGACGCCGGCGATCTGACGCGTCAGGTGGGCGATCTGGGCGCCGGCAAGACCGTGCCGATCGACGTGCTGCGCGACGGCAAGCGCCAGACGATCAAGGTCACGGTTGGCGACCGCCCGTCCGAAGACAAGCTGGCCTCGCTCAATTACCGCAAGAGCAATTCCGCGCCGAGCGCGCCGGAAGCCAACTCCGCCTCGAACAGCGCTCTGGGTATGGCGTTCTCTTCGTTGCGCGCCGAAGACCGCGAACGCCTGGGCCTGGGCAAGGACGAGCCCGGCGCCCTGGTGACTGATGTCGATCCTAACAGCGAAGCCGCGCAGCGCGGCGTGCGCCCGGGCGTCGCCGTGGTCGAGGCGGGCGGCGTGCCTGTGCGTTCGGCGGCCGACATCAACCGCGCCGTCGCCGACGCCAAGCGCGACGGCCGCGAGACGGTGCTGCTTCTGGTGCAGGTGCGTGACGGCGCCCGCATCTGGCTGCCCGTTCCGGTCAAGGGAGGCTGAGGCTGATGCAGGTCCTCATCATCGAGGACGATCGCGATATGGCGAGCTTCCTCAAGCGGTCGCTTGAGGAAGCGGGCCACGCCTGCGATCTGTCCGCCGACGGCGAGGATGGGCTCGCCAAGGCCCGGGAGCGCGATTACGACGTGCTGATCGTCGACCGGATGCTGCCCAAAAAGGACGGCGTCAGCGTGGTCAGCGAGTTTCGCAGCGGCGGCGGCGCCTCGCCGGTTCTCTTTCTGTCGGCGCTGGGCGAGGTGGATCACCGCCTCGAAGGCCTGCAGGCCGGCGGCGACGATTATCTCGCCAAGCCGTTCGCCGCATCCGAACTGATTGCGCGCGTGGAGGTCTTACACCGCCGCCGCGACACCCCGCCGCCCATCACCAAATTAACGGTGGGTGACCTCGAGATGGACCTGCTATCCCGCACCGTCGAACGCGCGGGCCAGAAAATCGACCTTCAGCCGCGCGAATTTCGCCTGCTGGAGTTCCTGATGCGCCATGCGGGGCAGGTGGTGACCCGCACCATGCTGCTTGAAAAGGTGTGGGATTACCATTTCGACCCGCAAACCAACGTGATCGACGTCCACGTGTCGCGCTTGCGCTCCAAGATCGACAAGGATTTCCAGGATCAATTGCTTCACACCGTGCGCGGGGCGGGGTATCGCCTTCAGGCATGAAGGCCTTTCTCGAGGCCCTCTCGCGCACGACGGCGTTCCGGCTGGCCCGGCTCAACGGCCTGGTGTTCCTGGCGCTCGCCGCGGCGCTTGTGGGCTACATTTATTTCGCCACAGCCGGACAGATCAACGCGTCCGCGGATAAGGACGCGACGCGTGAATTCAACGAAATCGCGTGGCTGTCCGGCGAGACGCGCTATGACGCGCTGAACCAGGCGATCATCGAGCGCGCCGCCGCCACGCGCGATTATCTTTACTTGCTCTCCGACGCCGAAGGCCGGCGCATTTCCGGCAACATCAATATCCTGCCGGACGACCGCCTGCCGACGGAAGAGCGCCTGCACGCCACCTTCACCTATTATGCGGGAGCCGGAAAAGAACGCGCCCGCATGGCGCGCGGCTTCGTCGGCCGCGTGGCGGGCGCGCGCGTGCTGCTGGTCGCGCGCGATCTGGGCGATGCGCCGGTGATCATCTCGCGCGCGGTGCAGTCCGTCTGGGCTGTGGGTCTATTGGCGCTGATCGCTTCGCTGATCGCCGGCGTGCTGGCCAGCCGCGCCGCCACGCGCCGGGTGGACGAATTCAACATCACGGCGCGCTCGGTGATGCGCGGCGATCTGCGCCGGCGCGCCAAGATATCCGGCCGCGATGACGAATTCGATCAGCTCGCCAAGGCGATGAATGCGATGCTGGACGAGATCGAGCGCCTGATACAGGCCACGCGCCACGCCGGCGACGCCATCGCCCACGATCTGCGCTCGCCGCTCACGCGGCTTCGCTCCCAGCTCGAATCCGCGCTGGCCGATTCCGACAAGCCGGACGAGGCGCGCGCCGCCATAGAGGCGTCGATCACGGAAGCGGACAGCCTCCTCAAAACGTTCTCCGCCATTCACCGCCTGTCGCGCATGGAGGCGGTCGATCCGCGCACGTTCCTTGACGTCGACATCTCCGCGCTGGCGCTGGAGACGGCCGAACTCTACGAGCCGGTGTTCGAGGACGCGGGCGTGCAATTCACGTTCTCGATCGCGCCGGGCCTGCGTACGCGCGGCGACGGAGCGCTGCTGGCGCAGGCGCTGGTCAATATCCTCGACAACGCCGTGAAATACGCGGCCGGCGCCCCGGCGGACATGCGCGCCTTCCGCAACGACGCCAGCGAGATCGTGCTGGCGGTGCGCGATGGCGGGCCTGGCATTCCCGCGGAAGACCGCGAACGCGTGAAGGAGCGCTTCGTGCGCCTGGATCAAAGCCGCACGCGCCCGGGCGCGGGCCTGGGCCTCAGCCTCGCGGCGGCGGTGGCGCAACGTCACCAGGGCCGCCTTGAGCTGTCGGACGGATTGCGCAACGGCGACAAACCCGGTTTGCAGGTGCAATTGATCGTGCCGGTTCTGGCGCCGCTGAAGGAACGTACGCGCCCCGCGCCGGGCGCCGCGAAGGCGCCGGAGGCAAAGGCCCCGGAAGCCAAATCTGCTGAACCCAGGACGCCCGAAACCAGCGCCGCCGGTCACGAGCCGCGCGCATGAAAATATCGCCGCCGCTCGCCGCCGATTCCGCGCTCGCACAGCGTTTGCGCGACGAACTGGAGCTGGATGCGCACGCGACGGCGGACGAGGGCAGGCGCCTCGCCGATGTAGCGGCGGCTGCATTTTCCTGTGCGCCGCATTTGCTGCGTCTGGCGCGCCGGCGGCCCGAGACGCTCGCCTCCATCATCCAGACGGGTCCAGCAAAAACGCTGGAAGCCGTGCTGTCGCAAGCCCGCGCAGCTGCGCAGGCGGCAGACATCGAGACTCTCGAGCGCGACTTGCGCCTCGCCAAGGCCGATCTGCACCTGACGGTGGGGATCGGCGATTTGGCCGGGCTATTTGATCTGGACGCCACGACCGGCGCGCTCACCGTTTTTGCGGATGAAGCGGTGCGCTCCAGTCTTTCGGCTCTGGCGCGCTTCGAAGGCCTTGCGCCGGATCTCGAGCGCGGTCCGGCGCCGGGATTCTTCCTGCTCGCCATGGGCAAGATGGGCGCAAACGAACTGAATTATTCCTCCGATATCGATCTGGTCGCATTCTACGACGCAGCGATCCTGGACGGCGGTGAGCGCGAGGCTCAGAAAATTGCGACGCGTCTGGCGCAGGGCTTGATGCGCGTGCTGGAGACGCGCACCGAGCATGGCTATGTGTTTCGCACGGATCTGCGCTTGCGGCCCGATCCGGGCGCGACGCCGCCCGCAGTTTCGACGGACGCCGCCGAAGCCTATTACGAATCCTATGGACAGAATTGGGAGCGCGCGGCCTTCATCAAATCGCGCTTTTGCGCGGGCGACCCGTTGGCCGCGGACGCGTTTCAGGACGTGCTCGACGCATTCGTCTGGCGGAAAAATCTGGACTTCGCCGCCATCGCCGACATTCATTCGATCAAACGGCAGATCCACGCGCACAAAAAGCTCGGCGGCCTCGACGAGCCCGATCCGGATTTGAAGCTCGGCCGTGGCGGCATTCGCGAAATTGAATTCTTCGCGCAGACCCAGCAATTGATCCTCGGCGGACGGGTGAAATATCTGCGCGAACGGCGCACAGATCAGGCGTTGGCGGCGCTGGTGCGGCGCGAGGCGCTGGACGAGGCCGGACGCGCGGAATTGCTCGATTGCTATCGCGCTTTGCGCATGGTCGAGCACCGCGTGCAGATGATCGAGGACGAGCAGACGCACCGCGTCCCGAAACAGGCGCAGGCGCGCGACGTGCTGGCGCGCTTTTGCGGCTTCGAGACGCGTGAGGAGTTTGAATCCGAACTGCGCGACGTGCGCAAACGCGTCGCCGCCCGGTATGACGCGCTGTTCGCGACCGAAGAAGACCTGAGCGGCGAGGAAGGCAGCCTGGTCTTCACCGGCGTCGACGACGATCCCGACACCTTGCTGACGCTGCAAGGCATGGGCTTTTCCGAACCGTCCAGGGTGGCGGCGATCATTCGCGACTGGCATCGCGGCCATGTGCGCGCGATGCGTTCGGCGCGAGCGCGCGAGATCATGACGCGGTTGATGCCGCATCTATTGCGCGGCATGGCGAACACCGGCGAGGCCGACGTCGCGTTCGAGCGCTTCAACGATTTTCTGGCGGCGTTGCCGGCGGGCGTGCAGGTCCTGTCGCTGCTGGAGCGCGAACCGCCGCTTTTGCGGGGCTTGCTGTCCGCTCTGGCGCTCAGTCCCTTGCTGGCGGAAACCTTGGGCCGCAAGCCCGCGATCCTGGATTCGATGTTCGAACCCAGCTTTGCGGCGCCGATCGCCGCTGAAACGCTTGAAGACCGGCGCGCGCGCCTTGATGCGATGGCTGAGGGCGTCGAGTCCTTTGAAGGCGCGATCAATCTGGTGCGTCGCTGGCGGCGCGAGGAAGCGTTCCGCATCGGCTTTCAGGCGCTCACCGGCGCCGCCACCGCCGAAGCCTGCGGCGCCGCTTACGCCGATATCGCCGATTGCTGCGTGCAGATGATTTCGGGGGAGGCGCTGAAGGAAATCCAGCGCCGCTTCGGGCCGCCGCCGGGGCGCTGGGCGGTGTTCGGCTTTGGCAAGCTGGGCGCGCGCGAACTCGCCGAAGGCTCCGACCTCGACATCATGATCGTCTACGATGCATTCGAGACGCCGCCGGAGGAATGCAAGCTCGACGCATCAGACTATTTCACGCGCTTCACCCAACGTTTGATCGCGGGGCTCTCGGCGCCGACGGAAGAGGGCACGCTTTACGAAGTCGACATGAATTTACGGCCATCGGGACGGGCGGGGCCGGTCGCCGTGCGTCTGTCCGCCGCGCAATCCTATTACGAGAAGGATGCCTGGACGTGGGAGCTGATGGCGCTCACGCGTCTGCGCTTCGCCGCCGGCGATGAAGGTCTCGGCGAAGAGATGACGGCGATGGCGCGCGCGGTTCTTGAAACGCCGCGCGACGGCGCCAAGCTGGCGCACGATGCGGCTGACATGCGCGCGCGCGTCGCGCGCGACAAGGGCGATGAGGGGCCGTGGGATCTGAAGCTCGCGCCCGGCGGCATCATGGACCTGGAGTTCATCGCGCAGTTTCTGACGCTGCAAAACGCGGCCAAAGGCGGCGTGCACGGCAACACTGGCGACGCGTTGCGGGCGCTGGGCGCGGCTGGAGCGCTGCGTCAGGACGAAGCGGAGGCGCTGGCGCAGGCGTCGCGGATTTTGCTCAGCCTGACCTATGTGCTGCGTCTGGCCTATTCTGGAAAGTTCGACCCGGAGCGCGCTGCGGCCGGGTTGAAGAGGCTTCTCGCCAAGGCCGGCGGCGCGGCGGATTTTCCCGATTTGGAGGCGCGCCTTCTGGAGCTGCGCCGGTTCGTGCGCGGCGCGCTGCTGAGACATTTCGGCGAAGCGGCGACGGAAGCGGGACTTTCGCCCGTTTGATCTTCCGAAGCGGCCAGCTTGGGGGCCGTCTGGGAGATACGTATGAAACGCTTAAGCATTTTCGTCTGCGCTGCTGCGCTCATGGGGACCGCCGCCTTTGCGGCCGGGGGCATGATGGGCAAGGTGGACGTCAACAAAGACGGCAAAATCACGCAGCAAGAGGCCGACGCCGCGCATGCCGCCCGCTTCGCCGCGATAGACATCAACAAGGACGGCTTTATCGACGCCTCCGAAGCGCAGAAAGCCGAGGCAGGCCGCTGGGAGAAAATGAAGGAACGCCGGGCGGACGCTAAGGCTGGCGGCAAAGGCGGCCATGACGGCAAGCACATGCATTGGGGTCATGGTCCCGGCGGAATGGGCATGTTCGAAGACGCGGACGCGAACAGGGACGGCAAGGTTTCCAAGGCCGAGTTTCTCGCCGCCTCCGACGGACGGTTCGACGACATGGACTTCAACAAGGACGGCTATCTCGACCAATCGGATTTCGAGGCCCATCGCGCCGCTTGCGAGGCCGGCAAAATTCTTTGCGGTCCGATGGCGCGGCTCGATACGAACAAGGACGGCAAGGTCTCCAAGGCGGAGTTCATGAACGGTCCGCGCCCGATGTTCGAACGCATGGATACGAATAAAAACGGCGTGATCGATCAAAGCGAAATGGCCGCCGGCATGAAGGGGCGCGGCCACGGTATGGGCATGGGTTCTGACATGATGGGCCCCGACATGGGTCCCGGCGCCCCGCCGAAACAATAATCGGCGCTGTTGGGGGGCGTAGCCCATGGGCTATGATGGTCGGGCTTTGACGGACAGCGATCCAGATATCGACGACGTGCGCCGGATCGGCGCCGGGGACGCCGCAGCTGCGGCGTCCTTGGTGCGGCGGCGCTCGCCGAAAATTCTCGCGCTGGCCCGCCGCATGCTGAACGATTCCGCCGAGGCGGAAGACGTCACGCAGGAGGTGTTCCTGCGCGTCTGGACGCATGCCGCCAATTGGCAGCCGGCCGGGGCGAAGTTTGAAACCTGGCTGCACCGGGTGGCGGTGAACCTCTGTCTGGACCGTTTGCGCCGCCGCCGGGAGACGCCGGCGGGTGACGCTTTGCCCGAACGCCCCGACGAAAGTCCGGACGCCGAGCAGAGCATGTGGATGGATCAGCGGGCGTTGAGAGTGCGGCGCGCCATGGATGCGTTGCCGGACCGCCAGCGGGCCGCCATCGAACTCTGTTCGTTTCAGGAAATGAGCAATATCGAAGCCGCCGCGGCCCTGGAGATCAGCGTCGAAGCCCTGGAATCGCTCCTGGCGCGGGCCCGGCGAAGCTTGCGGGAAAGCCTCTCCCGGGAAGTTGCGGACTTGCTGGGGGCGGTGGATGGTTGAACGACGGATGAACGGCCTATTCTTCGTTGAAGCTTACAGAGAAGGCAGAATCGCCCTCTCGATGAAGTGGTGTCTGGTATGAACGAGGTGCGTTTTCAGGAATTATTGGCGGCTTACGGCGCCGATCCGCGCCGCTGGCCGGAATCCGAGCGGGCCGCTGCGGCGGCTTACGCTGAAACGACGGCGGACGGTTTGGCGCACCGCGAGGTGCAGGCGCTGGACATGCTACTTGCCGGTTATGCCGGGCCCCCCGCCAAGAACGACCTCGAAGTGATTGCCCGCTTGTCCCGGAATGTCGCCGCCGCCGCGCCCAAACGCGCCGGACGCGGCCAAACGCTGCCGAGGCGCGGCCGCGCGATATGGGCGTCGGGACGCAATGCCGCCGTGGCCGCGGGATTTTTGGCGGCGGCGCTCACAGGTCTCTTTATCGGATTCAGCAACGGCGCCGGCGGCGTGTCGACGGCGGACGCCTCCGACGAACTCATCGCGGCCTATGCGATGGCGGAAGGGTAGGAGATGGCGACCGACACCACCTCGACCCCGCCGGACGCCGCGCCGCCTAAGCCGCAGCGCAAATGGCTTTACGCGTCGGTTGCGTTGAATTTGTTGCTGGCGGGCGTGTTGGCCGGCAAGGCCATCGACAGCCATCGGCACCCGAAGCATCCACCGCCGCCCATGGCTGTGCGGGACGTCGGCTTCGCCTTCATGCGCGCGCTGCCCGAAGAGCGCCGCAAGGAAATTTCCAAAAAGATGAGGAGCCAGTTCGGCGAGGCGCGGCCTTTGTTCGAAGACTCCATCGCCGCGCGAAAGGAAGCGTTCACGCTTCTGGAGCAGGAAAACGTGACGCCGGAGCAGCTCAAGGCGGCGTTCGCCAAGGTGCAGTCCGTGGACGCGCAGGCGCAGGCCCGGGCGGCCGATTTCTTCGCCAGGATGGTGGCGGAGCTTCCCGCCGCCGAGCGCCGCGCCGCCGTCGCCAAAATGCGGGAACGCTGGGCCGCGCGCGAAAACATGCGCATGCGCTGGAAAGGCGAGGACGGCGAGCGCCGTGGTCCGCCGGACGGGCCGCCAATGGGCGCGGGCGCTCCCGGCGACGGACTGCCGCCGCGGGACGACGTACTCATTCCCGGCGAGGGGCCACCCCCGCCGCCGCACGACTAAACCTGTTCCGGATTGATTGCGCAGGACGCGGCGCCCTTATTCGGCGGCGTCCTTCATGTCGTCGTCGGTTTTGGCGGGCTTCTTCGGCTGACGCAGCGGAATGATCGCGCGCACGATGGTGCCGACGCCGAATTCGCTTTCAATCTCCAGACGGCCGCCATGGGCCTCCAGCAGCGACTTGGTGAGTGCAAGACCAAGGCCCGTGCCGCCATGCTGCCGGCTGTGCGCGCTCTCGACCTGTTCGAATGGACGGGCGAGGCGGGGGATGTCGTCCTTCGGAATCCCGATGCCCGTGTCCTGAACTTCGATGGCGATGCAATTGTCCTGCACCATGCCGCGCATCGTCACCAGGCCATTGTCCGGCGTGAATTTGATGGCGTTGGAGAGGAGGTTGTTCAGAACCTGCTTCAGCGCCCGTTCGTCCACCTCGAAATCTGGCAGCGACTGGGTTTCGACGAACAGTTTGATTTGCTTTTGCTCCGCCCGCGGACGGAAAAGCCGGCCCATTTCCTCCAGTTCGCGCTGCGGATTGATCAGGACAGGATGCAGCGTCTGCTTGCCCGCCTCGATCTTCGCCATCTCCAGGATGTCGTTGATCAGGGACAACAGCAGGGTGCCGCTGGAGAGAATGTCCTTGGCGTATTCGACATATTGCTCGTTGCCCATCGGCCCGAACAATTCAGTCGCCATGATCTCCGAGAATCCGTTGATGGCGTTCAGCGGCGTGCGCAGTTCATGGCTCATATTAGCTAGGAACGTGCTCTTGGCCTGGTTCGCTTCCTCGGCGCGCACCTTTTCGATTTCGTATTTGTTGGCGAGATCCGACAATTCGCTGCGCGAGCGATTGAGGTCGCTCACCAGCGCCCGCAATTGCGTTTCATTGTTCACGAGCCGCCGTTCGTGCAGCTTCAGCGCGCTGATGTCCACGCCCACCGTGACGAGGCCGCCTTCGGACGTGTTGCGCTCGACCAGATGCACCCAGCGGTCTTCGACCAGTTCGACTTCGCGCACTTCCGGATCGTTTTCATGGCGGCGGTCGGCGCGCACGGTCTTGGCCATCGCCTCGGCGATCAGCCGGTAAGGCGCGCCCCGGCGCAGCATCTGCGGATCCAGACCGAAGGTTTTTGCGAAAGAGCGGTTGCACAGCACAAGGCGCCGGCGCGCATCCCACAACGCGAACGGACCGGTGAAGGAATGAATGGCGTCGCGCAGGCGGCTCTCGGCGGCCTGCAATTGCGCTTCGGTTGTGCGCTGTTCGGAAACGTCCAGCGCCACGCCGACGACCCGCATAGGCTTGTCGCTGTCGGCGATCGGGCGCCCGCGCGCCTGCAGCCAGATCGGCCGGTCGGCAGGGCCCGCGCGGAACGTGAATTCGGCGGCGCCGGCCGCCGCCGCGGTTTTCAGCGCGTTGCGCACCGCAGCCTGATCGTCAGGATGGACCAACTCCAGGAATCGCGCGCCGGAAAATTTTCCGCCCGCCTCTGCGCCCATCAGCTTGGCCAGAAGATCCGTCAGATAGACTTCGTCGTCCGACAGCATCCATTCGAAGACGCCGCAGCGCGCGGCGTCCACCGCGATGCGGAAGCGCCGTTCGGCCTTCTGCAAGGCTTCTTCGGTGCGCCGCATGCGGGCGCCCTGCGCGAAGAACACGCCGCAGAGCACGGCGCCCGCGAGACCCGTGCCGATCAGCAGCATCGCATAGATGGTGATGGTGCGGCGTTCACTTTCGATCAGGTCGTTCGCCGGCAGACGCAGCCCCACCGCCAGTTTGGATTGCCCCAGCGGAGCGGCCGCCAGGATCGCGCGGTTTTCCTTGGTGGAGAACAGATGGGCGTTGGTCTGGCGCGAAAACCCCTGCAGCCCGAATCGATGGTCGACGTCGGACTGCAAGGCGACGAAGGCTTCACCTTGTCCGGCCATTTGTTTCATCGCTTGTGCGGGCGCGATCAACGCGACCGCAGTGCGCTGGCCGCTGAGGCGTTGCGTGACCGCGATCATGTTCTGAGCGGCTCCGTCCTGCCGAACGGCGCCGTACAGAATGGCTTCGCTCGGCGCGCGCGCCAGTATCCCCTCGAAATCCGGCGAAAGCGTCACATCGCCGGCGACGACGCGTCCATTCGAAAGGACAAGCGTGCGCGCGTAGGATGCATTGCGCGCCGCTGACAGGATGGCGGCGTTCGGCAGTTGCGCGCTGGAATCCAGCTGCGCCACGGTCTTCAGCGCGCTCTGGGAGCGCTCAATCGCGCTGTTGATGGAGATCGCGGCGTCCCGCGCCGACATCGCCGCGCTGTTCAAGACGCGCTCGCGCGCTTGGTTGAGTTCCCCGCTGGCGCGCAGGCAAATCACGACGACAAAAATCAGCAGATAGATCAGCGTGGTCGTAACGGCGCTGCGCGCAAAGCCGCCGCCGGCCGGAACGCTTTTTTCCGGTGCGGGAATGGGGGCCGCCTTGGCGTTCGGTTTGAACGCTTTAGGGCGCTTGGAGGACCTGTCGCGGGCCACGACGCACTTTCAGCACTGCGAAAAGAAGAATCGAATCCACCGTAGGTTACCGATACGTAAATGCCGGGCAACGATTCAGGGGTTAACGCCGTCACGCAAAGGGTCGGGCGTTGCAAAATTGCCTTAATTGGTGCGCCAAACGCGTTCGCGGCGGCGCACAATCAATTTGTGGATATCGCGTAGGATTTTCCGCTCAGATGCGGCCCAGCGCGCGTTCGGCCACTTCCAGCGCGTTTTTCGAGAGGCCGGGCGTATCCGCCAGGCCTTCAAGCGCCGCCCGCGCCCGCGCCGCCCGCGCCGGCTCCAGAATGCGCCAGGACTCGAATGCGCCCAGCAGGCGCGCCGATAAAGCGGGGTTCAGCTTGTCGATGGCGATGAGGTGTTCGGCGTAGAATGCATAGCCGGCGCCGTCGGGCGCGTGGAAGGCGGCGACGTTACGCTGCGCGAAGCCCGAAAGCAGTGCGCGGGCGCGGTTGGGCGTCTTGATGTCGAATTCCGGGTGCTTGGACAGCTTTTGCACACGGGCCAAAGCGTCGGGACGCGCCGCGCCCGCCTGGACCGCGAACCATTTGTCCACGACCAGCGGCTCGTCGCGCCATTGCTTCAGGAATCTCTCGAGCGCATCGTTGAAACCGTCGCCGTCGGTGAGCGACAGGGCCTCTAGCGCGGCGCGCTGATCGGTCATATTGCGCGCGGCGTCGAAGGATTCCATCGCGCGCGCGCCGCCGCCCGGCGCCAGCGCGAACAATTCCAAAGCGGCGTTCTTCAAACCGCGCCGTCCGGCTGCGGCGGCGTCCGGGGAGAAGGGCGCGTCGGCGGGACGGCTCAAAAGCTCAAGCGCCTCACGATGCTGCACGGCCAGCGCCGTGCGCACGTGCTTGCGCGCCGCGACCAGCGCCGCCGGGTCCGCCGGGACCATATCGCGCATCAATTCGTCGGCTTCCGGCAGACGCAGCGCGAGGGCGGCGAATGCGGGATCCTCCGCCGCGCGTCCCAGAATTCCTTCAAATGCGCGGATGAACCCGTCGATCGGTGGGACGGGCTGGTTTGCGGCGATCGCGTGTGCGGTTTTCAGGATGCAGGCGCGGGCCAGCCGGTCGCCGGATTCCCAGCGCACGAAGGCGTCGGGATCGTGCGCCATCAACACGAGACGTTCCGCGTCTGAAAGCCCATCCTCCAGCACCACCGGCGCGGAAAAGCCACGCAGCAGGGAGGGGATCGCGTCTTCATGCACCCCGACGAAACGCCAGGTGTGCTGCGCGCCGTCCAGGACCAGCGTGCGCTCGGCCTGGGGTTCGTTCTCGCCCTCAAGCGTCGCGGACAGAGGCGCGCCGGCGGCGGAGATGAGGCCCATGCGGATGGGCGTGGGCGCTGGCTTCTTGGAGGGCTGGCCAGGCGTCGGCGGCACCGCCTGCGAGAAGGTCAGCTCAAGAATCCCGGTTTTCAGGTCGTGGCTTTTGTTCGCCGTCAGATGCGGCGTGCCGGCCTGTTCGTACCAGAGCTTGAACGGGGCGAGGCCCTGGCCAGAGGCTTCGGCGAAACAGGCGAGGAAGGCTTCGATCGTGGCGGCGGTTCCGTCGCAGCGGTCGAAATACAGCGCCATGCCGCGGGCGAAAGCGTCCGGTCCGATCAGCGCCTTCAGCATGCGGATCAGCTCGGCGCCTTTTTCGTACACGGTCGCCGTATAGAAATTGTCGATCTTCACATAGGAATCGGGCCGCACCGGATGCGCCAGCGGGCCGGAATCCTCGGCGAACTGGCGCGCCCGCAAAGCGCGGACGTCCTTGATGCGCTGCACGGGCCGCGAGCGCTGGTCGGCGGAGAATTCCTGATCGCGGAAAACCGTGAGGCCTTCCTTCAGGC
>CAYNCS010000088.1:0-14500 GCA_964395875.1 uncultured Caulobacteraceae bacterium
GTCATAAGCCAGCAGAACCCGTTTATACATGCACGCTCCTTTGACGAACCATTGGACACCCTAATCCTTGCGGCTGCAATGTTTCCAAAACATGAGCGGCGAAAACGTCCGCTGCAGGAGCGAACAGGCGGCGGCGGTGAATGGTTCCCGGCGGGTTTGGGTGAGCGCTTCGTGTGGCGCGCAATTTCCGCCGTGCGGCGAAAGTCGCCGCTCTTGTTTGCGCAAGCGCATTGGGACTATCGATGCGCAACACGCAAAATTAAAATCGTAGAGTCACGGGAGACCCTCACATGCGCGGAAAAGTCGTCATCATCACTGGCGCCAGCGACGGCATCGGTCTCGCTGCGGCGCAGCGTCTGGCCGCGGACGGGGCTGTCGTCGCCATGTTCGCGCGCGGCGCCGATAAACTGCAGGACGCCGCCGCAGGAATCCGCAAGGCCGGCGGTCAGGCGGAATCGACCGTGGTCGACGTGGCGGACGCCGCCGCTTTCGACGTGGCCATCTCCGCTGTGGCGATGAAACACGGCCGGCTCGACGGCCTCGTGAACAACGCCGCCAAGGTGACGATGGGCGAGATCGTGTCGTCCTCCGACGCCGACTGGCGCGCCACCTTCGCCGCCGGCGCCGACGCGGTGTTCACCGGCACGCGCGCCGCATTACGCGTGATGATCCCGCAGGGCTCGGGCTCGATCGTAAACATCTCCTCCACCAACGGACGCCGCGCCATGGCCTGGATGGGCGCCTATTCGGCTTCCAAGGCCGCCCTGATCCAATTCTCCAAGGTGGCCGCCATGGAGGCTGCGCCGCACGGCGTACGCGTGAACGCCATCGCGCCGGGCATGGTGATGACGCCGGGCAATGCGGCGTTCTACGCCACGCAGCCCGAAGCGCTGAACGCCGTTGAAGCGGCTATCCCCGCGCGCCGCGGCGGCAAGCCCGAAGAACTGGCCGGCGCCATCCGCTTTCTGTTGTCGGACGATTCGACCTATGTGAACGGCGTGTGTCTGGACGTCGACGGCGGCAAGGCGGCGCAGCTTTACATGCCGGGCTGAGGCGACAAGCGTCCCGGGCACTCGACCGGGGCGCGTTGCCTTGCTGGTCTTTTCTCACTAGCGTCCTACCTCAAGAGGCAAAGACCTTGCGGGGAGGACAGCATGAAAAAACGCGTGATCGTGTGGGGCACGGGCAATGTCGGCGCGCCGGCCATCCGGGCCGTGCTGAGCCATCAGGACCTGGAGCTGGTCGGCGTCGTCGTGAACAGCGAAGCCAAAATCGGCAAGGATGCGGGCGAACTCGCGGGGCTGGACGTCGTCACCGGCGTGCAGGGCACGCGCGACTGGCGCAGCCTTCTGAAAGGCGCCGACGCGGTCGTCTATGCGGCGCTGGCCGAAGTACGCTTTGAGGAATCCGTCGAGGAAGTGCTCGAATGCCTGCGCGCCGGGATCAACGTCGTCACCTCCACGATGTATTTTCTTCAGTATGCGGCGACGGCGCCGGAGCCGCTGGCCAGCCAGATCAAGGAGATCTGTGCGCAGAGCGGCGCCTCGCTGATGGCCTCCGGCATCGATCCGGGTTGGGGCATGGATTCCCTGCCCTTGTTTTTGTCCGCGATCTCTTCGGACATCACCGAGATCCGCAGCCGCGAGATCTTCAATTACAAGCACTACGATCAACCCAATATCGTGCGGAACGTCGTGGGCTTCGGCCTGCCTATGGATCAGACGCCGCCCATGCTGATGGAGTTCGGCCTGAAAATGGTGTGGGAGCCGATGGTCCGCGCCCTCGGCGATTCCCTGAACCGGCCGGTGGATGAGGTCAGCGTTTACGTCGAACGCCGGCCGCTGGAAAAGGACGTCACGGCGCCGGGCATGGGCGTGTTCGAAAAAGGCACGCAGGGCGCGTTCCGCTTCGAAATCGTGGGCCACCACAAAGGCCGGAAGCTCTTCGTCGTCGAACACATCACGCGCATCGACAATGATTGCGCGCCGGACTGGCCCTATCCGCCCGAGGGGGAAGGCTGTCACGCTGTCGTCATCACCGGCAATCCGACAGTCCATGTCAGCGTGCATTCGGAAGATCGCTACAAGGCGCACAGCCCCGGCGCGGGCGGCAACGCCACCGCCGCCTGCCGCATCGTGAATTCCATTCCTTTTGTGTGCGACGCGCCGCCGGGAATCGTGCATGGAATAAACATCCCGATGTCGCATGGGGGCGCGCAGATTCGTGCCTAAGACCAAACCGAAAATCGTGATTGCCGGCTTCGGCGAAGCGGGCGTGCTGACGGCCGCGCATCTGCCCAAGACCTGTGAGATCGTCGCGATCAGCACCAAGACGATGCTGGTCAGCGGTCAGGAGCTGGGCATGCGCGTGACGCGGCCCGAGCGCTGGAAAGAGGACTTCCTCACCGACTTCAAACGCTTCAAAGCGCTGGACGGCGTGCGGATTGTCAACGCGCGCGCGATTTCAGTCGATCCCGCGCGCAATTCCATCACGCTGGAGACCCCGGACGAGGCGCGGCGCAGCGAAAGCTATGACGTGCTGGTGATCGCGACGGGCATCACGAACGGCTTCTGGCGCGACGACGAATTCCGCGACGAGGCGGAGATCGAACGGCGCCTGAAAGACGACGCCGCGCGCATGGCGGGGGCGAAAATCATCGCAGCGGTGGGCGGCGGCCCGTGCGGCGCCGGCGCGGCGGCCACACGGGCCCCCACCGATCCGGACCAGGAGATCCACCTGTTCCACGCCGGCGACGTGCCGCTGCCGGGCTATCCCGATGCGGCGCGCGCGGACGTTGTGAACATCCTGAAAGAGCGCAAGGTGCATCTGCACCCGAACCATCGCGCCATCGCGCCCGAACCCGCGCGGCGGCGCACGATCGACAGCGGCAAGATCGAATTCATCTCAGGGCAGGCGCCGTTCGCCGCCGACGCCATTGTCTGGGCGACAGGCGCGGCCAAGCCAAATACCGGATTCCTGCCGCACGATTTCCTGGATGATGACGGCTATGTGAAGGTGGAGCCCACGCTGCGCGTCGCCGGCCAGTCCAACATCTTCGCCATCGGCGACGTCGCGGCGACGGACCCACATCGCTCCTCGGCGCGCAACTGGGCCTATCGCACGCTTGTCGGAAATATCGCTGCGCAGCTCGCCGGCAAGCCGCAGGCGATGAAACCTTTCGCCGCGCCGCCGGTGCGCTGGGGCTCGATCATCGGCCCGCAAAAGGGCGAACTGAAAGTCTATCAGCCGGACGGCAAGATCGTGAAATTCTCGCCCTGGTTCGTCCGTGTGCTGCTGTTCCCGATCGCCGTGCGCAAGATGATTTATGGCGGGGTAAGGAAGGCGTGAAGCGCGGATAGGCAATTCAACACACCGTCATCCTGGGACGGGGCGAAGCCCCGAGCCCGGGACCCAGGCCTGAGAGCCGCCGGTGGTTTGACTTTTCGCTCCTCGCTGACGCGCCCATTTCTGACGCCACCGGAGAAGCGTCTCGCTGGGTCCCGGGCCCCGCCGCTGCGCGGCGGTCCCAGGATGACGGTGAAGTAATTCCGCAAAGAAACAAAAAACGGCGGCGGGCATTCACCCGCCGCCGCGCGGCATCCCCTCCCGCCAGAACTTATTCCGCTGCGACCGCCATCTGCGGATAGAATTTCTTCGCATAGCGGCGGAATTGATAGATCGGGCCGTCGCCCATGCAGAGCTTCGGGTTCGTCACGTGCTTCTTGTAGTCGAGCACTTTCAGATCCTGCTCGATCTCCATGATCAGGCGCGAGGAATAGGCGGCGCCGATCATCTTGTCGATTTCCGGATTGTCCGTCTTCTTCACATAGACGCGCGTGCGCTGGAACGTGCGCTCCTCATCGATCGGCGTGAAGCTGGTGAGCGAGTTCACCGTGAAGTTTGTGCCATAGGTGTATTGCACGGCTGTGCTCAAGGCGCCGTATTCCACGACGATATTCTCGACCGGAAATTCCTGCGCCTTGCCGAAATTCAGCGTCACGACGATGCCGGACTCGTTCTCGACGATGCTCTCATATTCCGGGATGACCGTGCCCGTGTGCAACTGCGTGAGGTGCGCCGGGTCGAAGATGTTTTCCAGGAATTCCTGCGGGTGCGCATAGATCACCCAGGACTTGTCGAGATCCTTGATCCACTCACCTTCATTCAGGAAGTCGACCTTGAACGGCGGCAGGTCGTCCGCCGAGCCGCCCTCGATATCGAAATACATCAGCACCATGCCTGAAACTTCGCGGGTCGGATACACGGTGAGGCCGACTTTGCCGGCTGGCTTTTCCGAGTACGGGACGGAGTTGCAAAGGCCCGTATCGCCCGCGAAGCGCCATTTGTGGAACGGGCAGACGATCTCGCCGTTTTCCATCTTGCCGTCATGACTGGCGACGTGAGCGCCAAGGTGCGGGCAGAACGCGTTGGCGACGTGCGCAACGCCATCCGGCGTTCGGTACACCACGAATTGCTCGCCCAGATACGTGACGGGCTTCATCTGATTGATTTGCACTTCGTCGCTTTCGGCCACGCAGTACCAGCCCTTAGTATAAGGCGGCAGCGGCGAGCGCGCCTTGACGGGCAATCTATCCAAAGCGTTCATTAATCATTCCTCCCGATGAGGCCGCCGGTTTGCCCGGTTCAGTTGGCCGGACTCTGGCGAGCGCCCCAGAAGCGGTCAAGAGAAATTCTGCCTGCGCGCAGGTTGATGCTGCGGTCAGCGCCAACCGGGGACGCGCCCGCCGCGTCCCCGTCCGATTTGAATCCGTTTCTGGCGTCCGCTCAGAACGACGAGGACACGGTGAAGCGCACATCGCGCCCCGGCAGCGGCAGTTCGTCCTTCAGGAAGGACGCGGCCACGCGCCCTTCCTCGTCGGTAAGGTTACGGCCGTCGATGCGGAGGGTCAGGTCCTTTTCCTCACCGAACGGGCGGAAGGCCACGCTGGCGTTGAAGAAAGTGTAGCCGTCAGTCTCGGTCTCGAAGTCCGAGACCTTCTTCTGCTTCGCGGCGTCCTGCACCTCGACGCGGCCCGTCCACTTCACGTTTTCGGCGGTCAGGCCCAGCGTGGTGGAGCGCGGCGGGATGCGCGGCGGATGGCCGCCGCCGTCAAAGGAGGCGTTGACGATGCTGACCTGCGCGTCGCCCGTGAATTTGAAGCTGGCGGCGGTGAACAGCTCGCGTTTGACCGAGAACTCGCCGCCCGAGAAATTCGCGTCGCGTTGCGTGAATTGATAGACTGGAATGACCTCGGAATCGGCCGGTATGCCGGGATCCGTTTCCGAAGGCGCGAAGCCGCTGGAGACTCCGTCCGACCACCAGAAATCGCCGCGATTGACCAACGCGATGTAATCGGTGAACTCAGCGTTGAAGAGATTGAGTTCAACGCTCCACGGGCCCTTGTCATAGCGCGTCGACAGTTCGATCGAGAGCGCTTTTTCCTGTTTCATCGACGCGTCGCCGACTTCGTAATTGGCGGTGGCGAGGTGCGGGCCGTCCGCGAACAATTCGATCTGAGTGGGCGCCCGCTGCGTGTAAGCGGCCGTAGCCGAGACGAACAGGCCGTCGAGCGGTCGGATGAACACGCTGGCCGATCCGCTGCCGCTGTCGAAATTGCGCTTGCCGGCGGTTTCATTGTCGAGCTCCCGGCGCTCGTAGCGCGCGCCGCCTTCCAGGCCCCAGGCGCCCGCGTCCCAGCGCTCGATGACGAACACACCCGAGTCCTTGGTGTTGGTGGGTGTGATGAAGGCCTCTTCCCCGAACGCGGCGAAATCGACGTCGGAATATTGCACGCCGATCGCGCCTTTCAGCTTGCCCTCGCCGTGATGCGCCTCAAGGCGCCCTTCCCAGCCGGAGCTTTCAAACCGCGTTCCCGCCGAGCCGTCGCCCTCGAATTCGGTGTGCTGGTAGTCCGAATGCTGGAAGCCGTAATCGAAGCGGTTGAAGGGGCCCGCGTCGATCTTGAAATCGCCGCGCGATTCAAAGCGCGTCTGGTCCATCTCGATATGGCCGCCCGCTTCGCCCGGCGCCTCCGGCGGCAGACCGTAATCGTTCTTTGTGTTTTTCACCGCCGCGCCGACATAGCCCCAATCGCCGATCTTCGACGCGCCGAGGCCCGCGGTGCGCATGCTCGTCCAGGAATTGGGCGCGGAGCCCTTCGTCCCCGTTCCGTCGATGCTGGCGAAGCCGGGCACGTCGTAATCTTCGGTCTCGCGCGCGGAGCCGGAGAGGCTTAGCGCGAAGCCGTTCGCGTCCGCGCCGAGATTGATCGCGCCCTGACGGCCGTCATTGCCCGTGGAATACGAGGCCAAGGCATCGCCATAGACCTTGCCGCGCGCTCGCGTGGGAATGGAATCGTCGATTACATTGACCACGCCGCCGACGGCATTGCCGCCGTAGGCGAGCGCCGCCGCGCCGCGCAGGATCTCGATGCGCGACGCGTCGAGCCCGTCCGCAGTGACGGCGTGATCTGGGCTGGCGGTGGAGGCGTCGATGGCGCCGATGCCGTTTTCCAGGACGCGTACGCGGTCCTCTCCCAAGCCCCGGATGATCGGCCGGCTCGCGCCCGCGCCGAAGAAGGTTGTGGAGATTCCAGGCTGCTTGGCCAGAGTGTCGCCAAGGCCGCCATTGAGATTCTGGACGATGTCGTCGCGGCGCAGAATGTCCGTGGCCTGCACGCTTTCGATGCGCGAGCCCTCCAGAGGCGCTGTAACGACGATGTCGTCGCTTTTGGCGAAAGCGGGCGCCGCAAATGCACCAAACGACGCGGATGAGAGCGCCGCGAAGGCGCACGAGAGGTAAAGCTTTTTCATGGGGAGGGGGGCCTTCTCTGGGCGCCCGCATGCCTTCACGGCACGCGCGCAAGCGCCGGTCAAAAAATCGGGTGCAGGGGCGATCAGAGACGGTGCGGCGGGGCGCGCGAGCGCCAGACGACGAGGCGTTGCAGCGCGACCTGGGGCCGGCCGAACAAGGCGGCGGCGAGCGCCGCCGTGGCGAACACGGCCAGCAGCGGCGCGGACGGCGTGAGGCCTGTTCCGCTGGCGGCCATGGTCTGACAGAAGACGCAGGGCGTTTGATGCGTCGGGTTGGCGAGGGATTGCTCCGCCTGCCCGTCATGTCCGGCGGCGCCTGCATACACGGCCGCCGCAGCGGCGAATTGCGGGATGTGCACGTGCCCATCGACCGTGAACACATGCAGCGCGACGGCCAAAAGTGCGGCCAGCCGCGCAAGGCTGACGCCCCACTGGCTCAGATCGATCCGAATGGTCCGCGCGCCCCGCATTATGTTATAGTATTACAAATGAATTGTGTGGCGCAAGCGCTCTTCCGGACTGCGTTCCGTTACTTGAAGCAGGAAATGCAGCAACCTTGGCGAAATTGGCGAGATTTGATTCACCTCGCTGTGGAAAAAAGCGCATACAGGGAGCTGAAAGGGGTCCATGACCCATGATGAACGACCGACAGAGGCTTAGCCGCCTCAACAAGGCGCTCGACTCCAGCGAAGCGGATTTGGCGCAGATCGAAGCGGAAATCGCAGCCAATCAGGATCCGGCGCAGGCGGAAGAACTGATGCGCCGGCGCAATCTGGCGCAAGCCAAGGCGAATGCGCTGCAGGCCGTGTTTGACGCGGATTTCAATCTGGCGCCGCGGAGTTCCTGATCGGGATTGCCGTCGTCCTTCGCAGGGCGCGGCCAGTCAGCGGCCGCCCGACAACGCTTCCTCAAGGCCCCGCCGGAACCCGACAGGATCCACAAGTAGGGGCGTGCTCCATGTGTCCTCGCCCGTGCCATGCACTGTGACCCGCCCAAATCCCAGGAAACGCCCCCACACGCCCTGGTCCAGTTCGACAGCCTCAACGCTGCTCAGCTGCAGTTCGCGCGTATGCCGCGAGATGAAACCCGTTTTCACGATGAGGCGGTAATTTGTGAGCGCGATTTCGGTGGTCTTCAGGAACAGCACGTCGCGGATGAACCAGACGACGCCGATGATCAGCACCCCAAGAAACGCCAGAGCCGCCCAGGCGCGCAGCCAATAGACCCAGTGCAAGCGCCCACGCCGCAGGACGACCTCGTTGGGCGCCAGAACCGATTCCACGTAATTCATCGCCGTCCCTGTGTCGCCGCGCGCTGGCTCAGCTGCGCAGGCTCCTAAACTATCAAAGCGTCGCGAAATTCACAGAGCGGTGCGGGCATGCCAGAACCGACTTCGATCGTCCTAACGCGCCGGCGCGGCCGCCGGACTGGGCTTGAGCTGGGCCGCCTGGGCAGGCGCGGTGGTTTGCGCAGGTTTCGGCGCGGCGGCGCTCATCGCGTTGATCAAGGCGGCGTCGCGTCCGTAAACGTCATCACGGAAGGCGATCCCGCCGTCGGGTGCCTGAAGCGCCGTCCAGTATACGAAATAGACCGGCAGTGACGGCGCGACCATGATCCGCTCGGACCTGTCGCGCGGCAGGCCGGCGCGCTGCGGGATCTCCGTCGCGGGATCGCCCGTGACCACAAAGTTCGCGAGTTCCGCAATCTTGTCCACGCGCACGCAGCCATGGCTGAAAAACCGCGCCGACTGGTCGAACAATTCCTTGGAAGGCGTATCGTGCAGATATGTGTCGAAGCGATTGGGCATGTCCAGAAGGTACGCGCCCAGCACGTTATTCTCGCCGGGCAATTGCTCGATCACATAAGGGAATGGATAGCGCCGCACTGTGCGCCAATTGATGTTCAGGCCTTGCAGATCGTCCGACGGCCCGTTCGCCAGGATCATGTTGCGTTCCTGCAGATAGGCCTGGTTCGCCAGCAACTTCGGATACACTTCATTGCTGGCGATCGAGGCAGGCACCGGCCAGGACGGATTGAGCACGACAGACCGTACGCCGGTGGCGAGAATGGGCGTCTTCGCCTCACGATGACCAATCACCACCGCGGAGGTCAGGACAACCTGCCCGTCCTTCACCGCTTTCAGCGACGCGCTCGGCACATTGACTTCGACGTATTTGCGATCGGGATTATGCGGCAGCCAGCGCCAGCGCTCCATGTTGACCTTGATCTGCGCGATGCGCTGCGACGGCGAAACCTTGAGCGCGCGCAGCGTGTCCTTGCCGACGATTCCGTCCGCGTCCAGTTCCTGGCGCGCCTGCAGACGCCGCACCGCCTCTTCGAGATCGCCCGGCGCGATATAGTCAGGCGCCGGGCCGAGATGCGGATCGTCGAGCGCAAGGCGGCCCCAAAGCGCCTGCTGCTTTTCAGGCGGGAGGTCCTCAACACGCCCGGCGATATCGGGAAGCGCCGGCGTTTTGGCCGCGGCGCGATAACGCGCCAGCGCATCGCGCAAGGCCGCGTATTCCGGGCGCTGCGGCGGCAAGCCGTCAATAAAAGCCGACAGCGAATTCTGCGTCAGCGCCGCATCCAGCTCCGCGGGCGCGTCGAACCTGACCTTCGGGAGTTCGAGGTCCTTGTAAATCTTGTTGGGCTGGAAGCGTCCGGTGCGCACATCCCGCGCATAGCGCAGGAACGCGGCGGTGACCTGAACGTCCCAGGCCATGGTCTTCGCCGCGCCGGCTTTCTTCGCCAGAGCAGGCGCGCGATACGACGGCGCGTTGAGGCCTTCGTCGCCAGCCTTCTTCAGCGCCAGCAGAACGCGCTGCCTGTTGTCGCCTGTCCAGGCGGGCTGGTAATTTCTGAGTTCGTAAAAACGCGCCACATCCTCGCGACTCTGTGTGGAGCGCGACGATTGCGAGGCTTCAAGCTGTTTCTTGAGAATAGGCGCGAGATCGCGCGCCGATACGCCGGAGGCGGATTGAAAAAAGGCCCCGATCGCGGCGATCAGGACAAACAGGACGCGCGCTGCGCGATGGATCAACATAGTTTTCCGCCGTCTCTTTGGGCTCCGGCTCATGCGAGCCGGAGCCCGTCTCGTCAAGAGACGACTGAAGTCACGCTGTAAAAAGCGTGATTTAGCCTTTCACAGCGCCAGTGCCAGCGCCGCAAGCCACGTGGCTCTTCATTTCCTTTTTGCCTTCGGCGCACTCTTCACGAATGAAGGAGTCGAGCTTGTCGTTCACGCCTTGAGCGGACGTGCCGGCCGAAGCGGCCGAAGCGCCAGCTTGGTCAGCCGTGCCTTGCGCCTTGCCGGCGGCGGCCGAAGCGGCCTTCGCTTCCGCCAAAGCTTGATCAGCGGTGGCTTGGGCTTGCTTCACGGAATCCGTGGTGGCGCAGGCGCCGAGCGTGAACAGGCTGGCGACGGCGCCAATCATCGCGATCGTCTTACGCATGAGATGTTCCTCCAGGTTGGTGAGCCGAGCACGTTGCATCCCCCTCAAGCTGCCGCGCGCTCAGCGTATCGAGTACTTTGCGCAGCGAGAGGAGCTCTCACCAACGCCTGACGTCGGCCACAGAATATGACCGATCGTTCATTTTCAACACTTAAGAGAAGTGAGTCTACAGATTAAATCCGCACACCCTGCGGGCTATGGACGCAACCAGGGCGCGAGTCCCATTATGAACCTTGAGCGACACAGCCGCCAGCTCCGGCGCTCCCCTATATGACGCATCAACAAATGTAATTCGGCCGCCGATTGAGCTGATCGCGCACGGGAAAAAAGCTCGATAACTTAGCGCCGCGGCCGCGCCCCCGCTCGCCTTAGTGCCCGGCGCCGACGTCGATCGGGCCTTCGGGTTTCGGCGCCAACCAGATCAACGTGGCCGCGCAGAAGAAGCAAACCGCGATGGCGTGGAACATATCCAGCGTCGCCAGCATCATGCTCTGCCGCTCCACCAAGCCGTTCAGCGTCGCCAGCGCGGTCTGTTGCGGCAGGCCGCTCGCGACCATCTGATCCAGCGCCGCCTGCTGCTGGTGCATGCCGCCGACCAGTTCGGTTTGATTTTCACGCGCCGCATTGGCCCAGCCCGTCTGCACGATCGCGGCCGCGATGGCGCCAGCCACCGTCCGGATGAAATTCGACAGGCCTGCGGCGTTGGCGCGGTCTTTCTCCGGCACGCTCGCCATAACGATGCCGGTGACGGGCACGATCATCATCACCAAAAACGGCCCAAACAAAAAAGTCGGCAAAGCCATTTGCAGGAAGGTGTGCTCAAGCGTGAAAGTCTGACGCCAGAGCATGATCGTTCCCATGCCCGCGATGCCGATGGACACGACGAGCCGCGGATCGACTTTGTCCACGGCCTTGCCGACCAGCGGCGACGAGATCACCGCCAGGACGCCCATGACGCTGGTGGCGTATCCCGCCCAGGTGGCCGTGTAGCCCATGTTCTGCTGCAGCCAGAGCGGCAGGATCAGCACGCTGGCAAAGAAGGCGCCGAACGCAATCCCCAGCGTGAGCACCGACGCCGCGAAGCCTCTATGCTGGAAGATGCTGAGGTCGACTATGGGCTCGTCGCCGTTCAACACCCAGATCAGAAACGCCGCGAAACAAAACGCCGCGACCACCGCCAGCACGCGTATTTCCGGCGCGCTGAACCAATCGAGATTTCGCCCTTCGTCCAGCATCACCTGCAGCGACCCGACCCAGAGGATCAGCAGCAACAGACCGATTCGATCGATCGACGCGGGGGACTTCGGGTCCGGCTGACCGCGCAGCATGAACATGACCGCGACGCCGCCGGCGGCCGCGATCGGCACATTGATCAGAAAGATCCAGTTCCAGGAGGCGCTTTCGCAAATCTGGCCGCCGAGGATCGGCCCTACGATCGGCCCGATCAACGTCGTCATCGCCCATATGACGGTGCTCAGCGTCGCCTGTTGCGGCGGAAATATCCGTAGGAGGATCATCTGCGACAGCGGCATGATCGGCCCGCCGACCAGCCCCAGCATTACGCGTCCGCCGATCAGCATCTCCAGCGAACTGGACAGACCGCACAGCGCGGAAACGGCGGCGAAGGACAGATAGCAGGCGATGAACACGCGCGCCGCGCCGAAGCGGTTAGCCAGCCATCCCGTGAGCGGCACGGTGATGGCTTCGGCCACGGCGTAGGATGTGATGACCCATGTCCCCTGCGAGGTCGACACGCCGAGCGACCCGGAAATCGTCGGTATCGAGACGTTGGCGATGGTGGTGTCGAGGACGACGAGGAAATTGCCCAAAGCGATGGCGAACGCCGCGAGGAGCAGCTTCGACCCGGTCAGCGGCTGCACCTGCAAATCGTGGCCGGCGCTCCCCGGGACAGCGCTGGCCTGGCCAGGGTTCGTTATGGCGGCGCTCATGATTAGCCCGAATATGACCGTACTGTACGGTTTGTGTAAGAGGGCCAGCCTTGCCCGTCAACCCAAAACTGTACTAATGGGTCCAGAAAAGAGGCGCGATCAAAAGGGAGGCTCCGGAATCAGGCATGCGCGTAAAGACTGACGATCGCCGGCAGGCCATTCTGGACGCCGCATGCGACGTTTTTCGAGAAATGGGGTTCGAGCGCGCCAGCATGGCCGCGATCTCCGCCCGGCTGGGCGGCTCGAAAACCACCCTTTATTCCTATTTCAAATCCAAGGAAGAGCTGTTCATCGCGGCGATGCTCGACGCGATGGAGGAGCAAGGCCAACAGGCGCTCGACCTCCTGGACGCTGCGGACCCCGATGTGGCGGGCGTGCTGGAGCGTTTCGGTCGCGCATTCCTGAAGTTTCTTACGGACCCCGAGAAACTGGCCGTGATCCGCACCGCGATCGCCGAAGGCGGCAAGAATTCATCGCTGGGGCCGGATCTTTATGGGCTCGGCCCGCAACGCTGCTCCAACGACATCGCCGCTTACATCCAGGCGCTGCAGGCGCGCGGCGCTCTACGGGCCGGCGACCCCGTCGTCACGGCCGCACATCTGAAAGGGCTTCTGGAGGCCGGCATCCTGGAACCGCTGCTGTTCGGCGGCGAAGCGGCTTTTGACGTGGACGCGGCGACGCCTCTGGCGGTGGCGGCGTTTCTGCGGATGTATGGGACGGAGGGGCGCTAAGCCTCCAGCGCCACATCCCAATACAGATAATCCAGCCACGTTTCGTGCAGGTGATGCGGCGGGAATTTGCGGCCGATGGCCTGGAGTTCGTAAGTCGAGGGGCGGTCGGGCCGGCGTTGCGGGATCATGCCCGCTTCCTTCGGCATCTTGCCGCCCTTCTTCAGATTGCAGGGTGAGCACGCGGTGACGATGTTGTCCCACGTCGTGCGGCCGCCGCGCGAGCGCGGGATCAGGTGGTCAAACGTCAGGTCGTCCGGGCTGCGGCAATAGACGCAGGCGAAGCCGTCGCGCAAGAACACGTTGAAGCGCGTGAAGGCCGGCGGCCGGTCCTGCCGGACATATTCCTTCAAGGAGATGACCGAGGGCAGCTGCATCTCGAAGGAGGGCGAGCGCACCTTCTGTTCGTACACGGCGATGACCTCGACGCGGTCGAGGAACACGGCCTTCACGACATCGTGCCAGGGCCAGAGCGACAAAGGATAATAAGATAGCGGCCGGTAATCGGCGTTCAGGACCAGGGCCGGCCAGCCCGACGGAGGATCCTTCAGAACGCGCATTATATCCGCCCGGCGCTACTGAAGAAGGGCGGAACGACGCTCAAAAGCCGCCGCGCCGCGAATGCGGGGCGCTGGGGCCGGAGGCTCATATGCAAAGCGCGATGACTGAAGTCGGCTCTCCTCTGGTTCGCTTTATAAACCGTGGCGGCGCTGAACGCTACATAGGTGAGTCGCATGACATGAAAATGACGCAGCGTTGTCCCCAGGATTAGAAATCCGCCGCCGGAACAGAGGACTATTCAGCGGCATTCCCCCAGAAGCGGCGGGATTTTTGCAAGGGCCCGCCGTCCCTCGCCGTCATTTGGACGGCTTTAAGAGGGAAAAGGTTATTGAATTCGCGAATCAGGCGGCGGACATCAGGGTTTCAGGCGCCAAAGCGCACGTTTCAGGCGAAGCCGACGGCGCCGGGCGGATCGGCTTTCCTTGGCGCAGCGTCGCGCTTGACCTGAACTCAAAAGCTCCGCAAGAGCGCTTTGAAGGAGAGTATTGTGGATAGTGTCGCGTCAGCAGGCGAGGAGGCTCCCAAGCGTGAGCCCGGCTGGACTGGACAGGCGCTTTCCGCCGTCTTCCTGTCGCGCCGGCAGCGGATCGGGAATCTGGTCTCTCCGCTGATCCGCCGCGACGCCGTCGTCATGGATCTGGGCGCCGAAGGCGGTCATTTCGTCAAAGCTTTCGCCCGCCTCGCCCCCAAGGGTCTGATCTACGCGCTGGAGCCGGATCCGCGCCGCCGCTCTCTGGTGAAGATCGCCGCCGCCGTCAGCGGCAAGGGCAATATCCAGATCGAGCCGCTCACCCTTCTGGACGCCGACAGCCGCACCAGCCCGGAAATCGAGACGCTGGATTCCTTCGCGGCCGCACGCGGCTTCCGGCGACTAGATTTCGTCAAAGTCCATCTGGATGGACGCGAGATGCAATTCCTGCGCGGCGGCCGCTGGACCATCGCGCGCTTCAAACCCTCAATGCTCATCTCCCTCTCGATTGAAGAGATGGCGCAGTAC
>CAYNCS010000089.1:0-14314 GCA_964395875.1 uncultured Caulobacteraceae bacterium
CTCTTGATCACCGCGCTCGGCCCGCCCGTCGGCGACACACTTTCGATCACATCCGGATACAGCGTGCCCTGCGCCAGGAATTCCGCGCCCTGAATCTTGTGCGCCTCGCGGTCGAACACCTCGATGAACACGCGGCCGATGGTTTTGCGTTTGGTTTCAGGATCGGAGACGCCCGCGAGTTGGCCCAGAAACTCCTTGGAGGCGTCAACATGGATCAGCGGGATGTTGTAATGTTCGCGGAACAGCGTCGTGACCTGGTTGGCTTCGTCCTTGCGCAGAAGCCCCGTATCGACGAGGACGCAAGTGAGCTGATCGCCGATCGCTTCGTGGATCAATATGGCGGCCACGGATGAATCGACGCCGCCCGACAGGCCGCAGATCACCCGGCCCGTGCCGACCTGCGCGCGGATCTTGGCGATCGCCTCTTCCTTGTAGGCGGCCATCGTCCAATCGCCGCGCAGGCCCGCAATGACGTGCGTGAAATTCTTCAGGATCGTCGCGCCGCGCGGTGTGTGCATCACTTCCGGGTGAAATTGCACGCCGTAGAAGCGGCGCGTTTCATCCGCGATCACGGCGTAAGGCGAGCCTGCCGACGTGGCGACGACGTCGAAGCCTTCCGGGATGGCGACGATCTTGTCGCCGTGGCTCATCCAGACCGTCTCTTCCTCGCCGACGGCCGCAAGCCCCGCCAGTAAAGGCGAGTTTTTTTGAACGGTGATTTCGGCGCGGCCGAATTCGCGGTGGTGACCGCCTTCAACCCGCCCGCCAAGCTGCTCGCACAGCGTCATTTCGCCATAGCAAATGCCCAGAACCGGCACGCCCGCCTTGAACACGGCTTCAGGCGCGCGCGGGCTTTGCGCTTCATGCACGCTGGCGGGCCCGCCGGAGAGGATGATGGCCTGCGGCGACATCGCGGCCAGCGCCGCTTCCGCCTTATCGAAAGGATGAATCTCGCAATAAACGCGGGCTTCCCGGAGCCGGCGAGCGATGAGCTGGGTCACCTGAGAGCCGAAATCGACGATCAGGACCTTTTCGTGTTGGGGCTTTGCTTGGGACATGACGCGCCTTAACCGGAATCGCGGGACGGATCAAACCTCAACCGTCACCCCGCACGAGCGCAGCGAGATGCGGGGCCCAGAGTTATAGGACGCACCGCATCCCGCAGTTTCAAAACAATCGCTTCATGAATCTGGGCCCCGGATCGCGCCCGGCGTTGCCGGGCTTGTCCGGGGTGACGGCGTAGAGCCTTAAACCGCCAGATCCTTCAGCTGCACAGCCGGATCGGCCAGCTTCGCCGGGTCAGCCTTCACGCCATCCACGACCAGCTTGCGGCCTGCCATGTAATCGCGCGGGGAATTCACGCAATCCAGCGCGATCACCTTCCCGCTTTTCAGATAGACCACGGAAAAGCTGCGCGTTTTCGGATCGCCTCGGGTGACCGTCTGATCGTAGCCAGTGGACAGGCCGATGGTCTGCAGCTTCAGGTCGTATTGATCCGACCAGAACCACGGCACCGCTTCGTAATGCACGTCATGGCCCATGATCACCTTGGCGACCAAAGCCGCCTGATCGTGCGCGTTCTGCACTGACTCCACGCGCATCACCGTTCCGCCCGCGAATTTGGCGGCGAAGGCGGCGCAATCGCCGATGGCGAAGACGTCCGGCAGCGACGTGCGGCACTGGGCGTCCACGTTGACGCCATTGCCGCCCTCGGCCCCCGCGTCCAGCAGCGGCTGCACCGCCGGCACGATGCCAATGCCGACGATCACCATATCGGCCGGGATCACTTCGCCCGATTTCAGCTTCACGCCGGTGACGTGACCGTCGGCGCCCTCGATGGAGTCGATGGCCACACCCGTGCGCAGATCGACGCCATGGGCGACGTGCTCGTCCTGATAGAATTTCGACAGGTCCGGCCCGGCGACGCGCGCCAGGATGCGATCGAGCGCTTCGAGCAGCACCACCTTGCGATCGAATTTCCGCAGCACCGCCGCCGCTTCCAGCCCGATATAGCCGCCGCCGATAACGACGACGTTCTTCACGCTCGGCAGATGGCCGACCATGTCGTCGGAATCCGAGCGGTTGCGGACGGTATAAACGCCCTTCAGATCCGAACCCGCGATGGGGAGTTTCCGCGGCGCGCCGCCGGTGGCCCAGATCAGCTTGCCATAACCCAGCGACTTGCCGTCCTGGAACGTCACCGTCTTGGCCTTCGGATCGAGCGCCACGACCCTGGTGTTCAGGCGCATCTCGATATTGCGGTCGGCCCAGAAGCTCTCGGGGCGGATCAGGATGCGGTCGAAGCTCTTGTCGCCGGAGAAGTAATCCTTGGAGAGCGGCGGGCGCTCGTACGGCAGATCGGCCTCGTCGCCGACCACCACGATGGAGCCCTCGAACTTGTTCTGGCGCAGCTGCGCCGCCGCCGCCGCGCCGCCATGGCCGGCTCCCACGATCACGATATCGGCGAAATCGCTCATTTTTCTCGTTTTCCTACCCTGTCCCGGCTGCCCGGCCGGACCCGCTAAGGGCGTTACGAGGGTTAGCAGTCCGGTTTTGGGGGGTCAAATGAGGGGCTTTAAGCGACTCCGCCTTACTTCCTTGCCTTGTATGTCCAATACGCCGACCCACAGAGCATTGCCGCCGTGAGTAGATTGATAAGCGCTTCCATGAAATTTCACTCCAGTAGTTCGTTTCGATAGTGAAACTTACTTAAGGGGGTTCGCGCTTAGGTTAACCATCATTCCGCACATGGAATCATTGTGGATACAGCGTTGAAGGCGCGCCTTCGTTCGAGAATGGAATCCGATCCCGCATGAGCGCGAAACCTAATCCCGCTCCAGCACCGCGATGAAAAACCCGTCGGTCTGCGTCCTTAGTGGCGTCAGGCGGATCGCGGCGGCGCCGGGGGCGAGTTTCAGCGCGTCGAGCAGCGCGCCGCTGCGCTTGTCGTCGAGGGTCTCCAGGATCACGCCCTCCGCCGAGAGCGGCGCGAAGTCCGGATGCGCGGCGAGAAACGCCGCAATCTGATCTTCGTTCTCTTCCATCAGCAGCGAGCACGTCACGTAAACGATGCGGCCGCCCGGCTTCACCAGCCCGGCCGCGCGCGCAAGCACGTCCGCCTGCTCTTTCATCCGCTGCTCCAGCGCGCCGGGCCGCACGCGCCATTTGGCGTCCGGGTTGCGCCGCCACACGCCCGCGCCGGTGCACGGCGCATCGACGAAGACGATGTCGGCGCGGTCTTTCAGATCGTCGAGTTCGCCGCCGCCCGCTTTGGGAAAGCGCATCTGCACATTGCGGGCGTTGGCGCGCTCAACGCGTTCAAAGGCTTTGGCGAGGCGCTTGGCGTCCACGTCGTAGGCGTAGATCTGGCCCTTGTTTTCCATCTGCGCCGCGAGCGCGAGCGTCTTGCCGCCGCCGCCCGCGCAGAGATCCACAACCTGCATGCCCGCTTTGGCGCCAGAGAGCGCGACGGAGAGTTGGCTGCCTTCATCCTGCACTTCGAACCAGCCCTTGAGAAATTCCGGCGTCGCGGTCGGCGCGAAGCGGCGCGCCGCAAGCTCCGGGCTCAGGCGCACGCCGTGCGGCGCGAAGGGAGTCGGGCGCAGCGCGCCCTCTCCCGCGGCATCGACAGCGGGATTTTCCGCCAGACCGTCGGCCAGCTGCTTGCGCGAACACATCAGCGCATTGGCGCGCAGATCGAGCGGCGGGCGTTGCGCGAGCGCCGCGCCCTCTTCAGCGCGCGTCTCGCCGAAAATGCGCGTCAGATGCGGCTCCAGCCATTCGGGATAATCGCCGCGCACATGATCGGGCGCGGATTTCAGGCGTTCCGCGCGGGCGACGGGATCGAGCGCAGCCCAATCGGCGTCAGTCATTTGCGGTGCGTGCTCGTCGCCCGCGCATTCGGCGCGCGCCAGCGCCACGGCTTGCGCATCGGGCAGCGCGGCGGCGAGCACAGCGGCTTTGGGGGAATCCTCACCGAAGGCATAGGCCGACGAGGCGCGCGTGCGCAGCGCATCGAACACAAGATCGCCGATCGCCAGACGATCTTTCGATCCGGCGAAGCGATGGTTCGCACCCCAATCCTTGAGCGCGTCCGTGACGGGCCGCCGCTTCGTCTCGACATCGGTCAAGACTTCGATGGCGGCCGCGATGCGGCCGGGTAATCGCATGTTTGTTCCTAGCTAGGCTTACGAGCCGAGCGGATAGTTCGGCGCCTCGCGCGTGATCGTCACGTCGTGCACATGGCTTTCGCGCAGGCCCGCCGCCGACAGACGCACGAAGCGCGCGTTCTTCTGGAGGTCCGGAATCGAGCGCGAGCCGGTATAGCCCATGCTGGCGCGCAGGCCGCCGATCAGCTGGTGCAGGATCGCGCCAGCCGGCCCCTTGAACGCCACCTGACCTTCAATGCCTTCGGGCACGAATTTCATCGTGTCCGAGACTTCCTTCTGGAAGTAGCGATCGGCCGAACCGCGCGCCATGGCGCCCAGCGAGCCCATGCCGCGATAGGCTTTGAACGAGCGGCCCTGATACAGGAACACTTCGCCCGGAGACTCTTCCGTGCCCGCCAGCAGCGAACCGATCATCGCCGTGTCCGCGCCCGCGGCCAAAGCCTTCGCCAGATCGCCCGAAAATTTGATGCCGCCGTCGGCGATCACCGGCACGCCCGCTTTGCGGCAGGCTTCAACGGCGTCGAGAATGGCGGTGAGCTGCGGCACGCCGACGCCAGCGACGATACGCGTGGTGCAGATGGAGCCCGGGCCGATGCCGACCTTCACCGCGTCCGCGCCCGCATCGACCAGCGCCTGCGCGCCGTCGCGCGTGGCGACGTTGCCCGCGATGATCTGCACGGCGTTGGAGAATTTCTTGATGCGAGAAACGGAGTCCAGAACCAGTTTGGAATGACCGTGCGCGGTGTCGACCACAACCACGTCGCAGCCCGCATCGATCAGCGCTTCGGCGCGTTCGAAACCGCTGTCGCCGACGGTCGTCGCGGCGCCGGCGCGCAGGCGGCCCTTGTCGTCCTTGCAGGCGTTGGGATGGCTCTTGGCCTTCTCCATGTCCTTGACGGTGATGAGGCCGACACAGCGCTGCTGCGCGTCCACCACAACGAGGCGTTCGATGCGGTGGCGGTGCAGAAGGCGGCGCGCCTCCTCCTGCGTAACGCCCTCTTTCACCGTGACGACTTCCTTGGTCATCAATTCGGAGACGGGCTGATCCAGGTTGTCGGCGAAGCGAACGTCGCGATTGGTGATGATGCCGACGAGCCTGCCGGGCTGTCCGTCCGTCGTCGGTTCGGTGACGGGGATGCCGGAAATCTGGTGCGTTTCCTTCATCGCCAGGACCTGGCGCAGCGTGGATTGCGGCGTGATCGTCACCGGCCCGACCACCATGCCGCTTTCATAACGTTTCACCTTGCGGACCTCTTCGGCCTGCTGCAGCGGCGTCATGTTGCGGTGGATCACGCCAAGACCGCCCGCCTGCGCCATCGCGATGGCGAGCTGGGCTTCCGTCACCGTGTCCATGGCGGCGGAGATCAACGGAATGTTGAGGCGTATGTCCCTGGTCAGGCGCGTGGAGACGTCGGCGTCTGCGGGAAGAACTTCGGACGCGCCCGGCTCAAGCAGGACGTCGTCAAACGTAATAGCGTCACGGATTTGCATGGGGAGAATCGACCACCCTTTTGGGGCTGGTACCAGATCGAAGGCAGGAGGGAAAGGCAGAAAGGCTTAGAGCAGCGAATAGCTGTTTTGCGCGAGCGCCGCTTAAGCCTTTTTTCCCTGGGCCACCACGAACAGCTCCGGGCTCTCCTTGCGGCTGGCGGGCGGCTTGAGGTGCTTCACCTTGTCGAAGCCCTGCTTCAGGCGCGCCAGAATCGACGCCTCCGCCCCGCCCTGAAACACCTTGCCGCAAAAGGAACCGCCCGGGGCCAGATGCTCCAGCGCAAAATCCGCCGCGGCCTCGAATAGAGCGGCCGTGCGCAAATGATCGGTCTGCCGGTGGCCGGTCGTGTCGGCCGCCATGTCCGACAACACGAGGTCCGGCGGCCCGCCGAGAAGACTGAGAATCTGCGCCGGGGCGTTCTCATCCAGAAAATCGCCCTGGATGATCTCGACCCCGGGAATGGGCTCGATGGGCAGCAGGTCAATCGCCACCACCGCGCGGGCGCCCTTTTTGATCGCGTATTGCGACCAGCCGCCCGGCGCGCCGCCGAGATCCACCACGCGCGCGCCCTTTTTTACAAGGCCGGCTTTTTCGTCGATCTCCGCGATCTTGAAGGCCGCGCGCGAACGCCAGCCCTCCCGCTTGGCTTTATGGACGTACGGATCGGCGAGCTGGCGCTCAAGCCAGGCGCGCGAGGACGGCGTGAGTTTGCTGCCCTTGGTTTTCAGGCGTTCGGGCGTATGGCGCGCTTCGCCGTCTTTCGCGGTGGTGCGGCGCTTGGCTTCGATCGGCGTGCGCTTGGGCGGCCGGTTTTTGGGATTGTCGGACATCAGGCGGCGTCGCTTTGCGCTTGCATCATCATGCGCAATACGCCTTCGCGCAGGCCGCGATCGGCCACGCGCATCCGCGCCGAAGGCCACTCTGAATCGATCGCCTCCAGGATCGCCGCGCCAGCCAAAACGAGGTCCGCGCGTTGCGGTCCGATGCAGGGCTGCGCGGCGCGTTCGGCCTGCGACATGGCGCCGAGGTGCGCCGCAGCGGCATGGGCGTCGCGCATCTCCATCCAGACCCCGTCCACCGCGGCGCGATCGTAACGCGCCAAACCCATATGCACGCCCGCCAGACTGGTGACCGTGCCGGACGCGCCGATCACATGACCGCGGCCGCTTTGAAACGCCGGCTTCCAGGAATCGGCGCCGCGAAAACCGCTGACGGTTTCCCGGACATGTTGCTGCATTGCGTCGCGCCAGTTCTCCGCCTCGCCCTCGCGAAAGCGCTCGGCGAGCGTAACGACGCCCACGGGCAGCGACGTCCATGCGAGAATCGGCGGCGTCTCGCACCGACCGCCAGCTGCGCGGGCGGCGGCGGGCGCGTCGATCCAGCACAATTCGGTCGAGCCGCCGCCGACGTCGACGACCAGCGCCACATCGTAAGACGGATCGGCGAGATCGAGGCTCCCCAGCACGGCAAGCCTGGCCTCCTCCTCAGGTGTAATAATTTCAAAGGTCAGGCCGGTGCGCTGTCGGGCCTGGCGCAGAAAATCTTCGCCATTGTCCGCGGCCCGGCACGCCTGCGTCGCAACGCAGCGGACATGCGCCGCTTGACGCCGGTAAATCTTGTCGGCGCAAACGTCCAGAGCATCAATCGTTCGAGTGATGGCGGCGTCTGACAGGCGGCCGCTCTCGTGCAGCCCCTCGCCCAGCCGGACGATCCGGGAAAAAGAATCGACCACCCGGAACCCGCGCACGCTAGTGCACGGCTCCGCGATCAGGAGCCGGCAGTTGTTGGTGCCCAAATCCAGCGCCGCGAAAGCGGGGGGCTCGACATAGGGAGGCACAGTCCCCTGCGTCCCCATTTTTGACCCGCCGGCGCCCGCCGCCATTCCACGCAATCCTTCTTTGAATAATGACGGTTTAAATGCACTCGGCCTGAGAACCAAGGGTAAGCGCCGCTCCCAAAAGTGTGTCTTCTGCGCAAATTTTCCAGCGAATTACACATGACATGTGGGCTAGCCCCCATGCGACCATCTGTTTTTCCTACGGTTTTAGAAGATCGCGCTGGTTGCGCCGTCTTGTTCCCATACGCGGAACGTCCTATGGCGAGATTGTGACAAAAGCGGCGGAACGCATAATCCGGTGACCGGAAGCATAACCGCCGCGCAAGAGCGCGTACCCGATCGAACCGGGTGGGAGCGATCGGGGCCCGAAAGGGATGCTCTGCGGGAATTCGGTGCGTCAGAAGACGCGCCGGGGGTTTTCGGGGATGAGGGGTCTGCTCGTGCGCGAAGCAAAATTTGCGATTGGACAGGTCGTTAAGCACCGGCTTTTCGAATTTCGGGGGGTCGTATTCGATGTCGATCCGGTGTTCTCCAATACCGAGGAATGGTACGATTCAATTCCGGAAGAAATCCGGCCGGAGAAGGATCAACCATTCTACCACCTGCTCGCGCAGAACGACCGCACTCACTATGTCGCGTATGTTTCCGAACAGAATCTGACGCTCGACGACACCGGGGGGCCGGTAGAGCATCCGGATTTGACCGTGATGTTCCGCGAAACCGCGGACGGAAACTATAAATTGCGCGACCAGCTTTCGAATTAAGCCAGTCGCTCTTGCACAGAGCATCATCCGATTAATCAACTGCAGATTAATCGGTGAGTGATGCTCTGATATTTAAAGGAGAGCCTTTCTTATCCGCTCGATCTTAAGTGCGCTCGATCGGGAAAGGCTCTGGTAAGCGTAAAAAGTAAGAGCCCGGCGGAGCGATCCGCCGGGTTTTCTTTTGGCGGCAGCCGGGCGCGCCGCCGCAACTCGGTCGCGTATTATTGCGGCGGCGTCGACAGCGCGTGCAGCGCCGACAGAATGCGTTCGCGCTCGCGCTGGTCGCGGGTGACCTCAAGCATCGAGACCAGACTGTCCCGCGCGGCGGCGCCGTCGCCCATCTGGGTCTCCAACCGCGCCCGCTCCCACCAGCCATGGCCGTAGGACGGATCGACGGTCGTGATGCGCTCGAACACTTCCAGCGCGCGTTCTCCATCCCCGCCTTGTTCGGCGCGGCTCGCCTGGTTGGTCAGCAGGCGGACCAGCACCGAGCGGTTGGTCATTGGCGTCAAATGCGCTGCGATGGCGTGACGGGAACGCACGGACCAGCGAGACAGAAGGCTGGCGACCTGTCGCGGCTCAACCGGCGCGCCGCCGGCGAATGGATCGATCAGAACGAAATCGCGCTCGGCGCCGATGCGGGTCAGCAGATGTCCCGGCGTATTGAGCGAGTCCGCCGTCCAATCCTGGCGACGTGCGGCGGCGGTATAAAGAATTGAGAGACTGACCGGCAGGCCACGGCGGCGATCCAGCACCCGGATGAGGTCCGCGTTGTCGGGGTCATCATAGGTTTGCCGATCGCCCATGAAGCCGAATTCGCCCGCAATCACCGCAGCCAGCGCTTCCGCCCGCGCCTGCGCCGAACCGGCGATCTGCATGGCGGTCAAGCGATCGCTGATGCCCTCGAGAATGGCCAGATATTGCGATAAATCGGCGTCAGGATGGTCCAAAGCCGCGAGGTCGAGCGCCGCTTCGTCGAGGACAATGTCCTCATCCTCGATCAGGCCGAGATACTCTATGCCGTCGGTCATGCCCAGATGATGGGGTGAACCGGGCCAATTGCAACCGCTTTTGCAATAGCCGCCCGGCTGGATGCGTTGTTCGCGCACGAAAACGCCCTCGCCCCGTATCATCGGGAACGAGGGCGTTCAACTTTAAGAGGCTCTTACTCGGCCGCGACGCTGTGCGCGAACCGCCCGGCGCGCAGCTGTTCCGCGATCAGGAAAGCAAGCTCAAGCGCCTGCTCGCCATTCAGACGCGGGTCGCAATGCGTGTGGTAGCGGTCCTGCAGATTTTCCTCGGTGACCGCCGACGCGCCGCCAAGGCATTCGGTGACGTTCTGGCCGGTCATTTCCAGGTGGACGCCGCCCGGATAGGCGCCTTCGGCCGTGAGCACTTCCATGAACGTGCGCACCTCCGAGAGGATCTTGTCCATCGGACGAGTTTTGTAACCAGAGTTCGTCTTGATCACATTGCCGTGCATCGGATCGCAGGACCACACGACGTTACGGCCAGCTTTCTGCACCGCGCGCACGATCTTCGGCAGGCCCGCCGCGGCTTTCTCGGCGCCGAAGCGCGCAATCAAAACCAGACGCCCCGCTTCGTCCTGCGGGTTCAGGATGTCGATCAGCTTCAGCAGATCGTCCGGCTCAAGGCTCGGTCCGCATTTGACGCCGATCGGGTTCTTCACGCCGCGCAGGAATTCGACATGCGCGCCGTCCGGCTGCCGCGTCCGGTCGCCGATCCAGAGCATGTGGGCTGAGGTGTCGTACCAGTCGCCGGACGTGGAATCGACGCGAGTCATGGCTTCCTCAAAGCCCAGCAGCAGGGCTTCGTGGCTGGTGTAGAATTCCACCTGACGCATTTGCGGCGAGGTCTCCGGCGTGATGCCGCAGGCTTCCATGAAGTCGAGGCTTTCGGAGATGCGGTCGGCCAGCTTGCGGTATTTCGCGTTCGCTTCCGCGTCCCCTAAAAAACCAAGCGTCCATTTATGGACGTTGTGCAGATCGGCGTAGCCGCCTTGGCTGAAAGCGCGCAACAGGTTCAGCGTAGCCGAGCTTTGCGCATAGGCCTGAACCAGACGCTGCGGGTCGGGCACGCGCGCCTCGGCGGTGAATTCCATGCCGTTGATGTTGTCGCCCCGGTAAGACGGCAGCGTCACGCCATCGATCGTCTCGATGGGCTCGGAGCGCGGCTTTGCGAACTGGCCCGCGATGCGGCCGACCTTCACCACGGGCTTGCCCCCGGCGAAGGTCAGGACGACCGCCATCTGCAGCAGCACCCGGAAGGTGTCGCGGATATTGTCCGCGCGGAATTCCTTGAAGCTTTCGGCGCAATCCCCCCCTTGCAGCAGGAAAGCCTTGCCGGCTGCGACGTCCGCCAGCCGCGCCTTCAGGTTACGCGCCTCGCCTGCAAAAACGAGCGGCGGAAAATTGCGCAAGGTGGCTTCCACCTCGGCCACGCGCTCGGGCGACGGGTAATCGTTCGGGATGTGCTTGGCCGGCTTTTCCCGCCAAGACTGAGGGGTCCAGGTTTTCGTCATGGCGGTCATATAAACCGCCGCCCCGCAAAAACCAACCGGCCCCATTTGACCGTACGCGCCCGAACAGGCGTGCAATCAGTCCAGCGATCTCGCCCGTGGCGCGAAATCCATCTGGTCCAGGATGCTGCCCTGCGGGCGGCGGAAGACCGAGGCCACGATGTGCTCGATCTCGCCCTTCTTGTCCTTCGGGGGCGGGAGCGCCGAATACATCAGCCCGTGCTCCAACCGGATGCGCTTCAGCATTTCCGGCGAATACGCCTCCAGGTCCGCACGCAGGACCGCCTCGTCCGTGTAGGCGAAGATGGCGTCGCGGCTCGGCATCGAGGTCCGGTCGGGCTCCGGCGCCGAGTCCGCCGGCTCTTTGACCTTGCCGACCTTTTTCAGCGCCAGTTCGACCAGTTCGCCCGTCGCCTTGGGGAAACGGCGGCGCTTCGGGTCCAGCCGCTCCAGCAGCGTGGTCAGCGCCTCCGGCCCGGCGGCCGAGAGACGGCGCTCCAGCGCATCCTTGCCGAACGCGCGCGCGAAATTCCGCAAATCCTCGCGGTCGCCTTTCGGATCGAGGATCATGCCCATGGCAGCAAGCTCGAGGGCTTCAAGCAGCCGGGCCCCACGCTCCTCGGCGGCCGCGCCCCGGGGCTTGAGCCCCTTGAAGGCGGCCTTGAGCTTAGCGCCGCTGGGCGTCGGCGATGCGTCGGACGAACTCAAAGGCGAAACCTTCCATTGTCTTGGCTGAGTCGCCGTATTTATCGGCGTACGGCAGTGCGATCTCATTATATTGCAGCGCCCGCGCCAGAGACGGCAATTGCGGGATCTGGCTCTCGAACATCTTGAAAGGCGCGTCCTTGCGGCTGGCGTCGGCCTTCAGCAAGCCCAGAAACTCCTGGTGCTGGGAGTTCTTGTCCATGACCTTGGTGGGCAGGACCCAGAGTTCGCCGACCTTATCGCCGTCGAGTTTGATTTGCGCCAGCGCCGATTTGGTCAGCGCCGCGAGGCCCAGGGTCGAGATGTAATCCGGGATGGTCGGCGCGATGATCATGTCCGCCATCTTCACCGCCACTTCGTTCAGGACGGAAATGCCCGGCGCGCAGTCGATCAGCACGTAGTCATAGTTTTTACGCAGTTTTTCAAAGCCTTGCATTACTGGCTTGGAGATCTGCGTTTCTACACCGCGCTCCGAATAGCCCTTTTTGGCCAGACGGTGCTGCAGCTCGCGCTCCACGAAGCGCAAATGCGGCGACGACGCCAGGATGTCGATCTCCGGCTTTTCCTCGAGCAGCGACGCCCCTTTGTGAACGGATTCCGCCAACGCCGGCGGGCGCTCGTTCCAGCCGATGAAGCCCAGATAGGCGTCGATCGTCATGCCCCGGTTGAGGAGATCGTTCATCATATTCCGCCCGCCAAGGCAGAACGTGGTGTTCGCCTGGGCGTCGAAATCGGCGACGAGCACCGACTTTTTCATTTTCGCGCCAAGGGTTTCGGCGAGCGAGACCGTCGTGGTGGTTTTCCCCACCCCGCCCTTCATGTTGACGATCGCGCAGATTTTTCCAGCCAAGGTCGGGGTCCGAATCTGTTTCTGAGAGCGGCGCTTGTCTCACGCGAATGCGCGCTCCGACAAGTCGTTCCTGCGCTGTTTTATGCTGCGATTGCGCGGACGCAAATACATGCGCCGCGGCGCGAATAGCATTTCGGGGTAGCAGGGAGACGGAAGATGGACCCCGTTCGCGAAAGGCTGGCTGAAATTCTCCAACGCGGCGCCGATATGACGATCGCCACGCTGAGGCCCGATAATTATCCGCAAGCGACCACCGTGTCCTACGTGTCCGACGGCTTTGACATCTATTTCGGCTGCGGCGCGACGTCTCAAAAGGCCAGGAACCTGTCTCAGCGGCCCGAGGTGTCCCTCACCATCAACCTGCCCTACGAGGATTGGGACCATATTCTCGGAATATCGGCGGCGGGGCTTTGCACGCGCGTCACCGACCCATCGGAGATAGGCCATTTCTCCACGCTGACGCTGAGGAAGTTCCCGCAAGTTCTTACGTATGCGGGACAGGATATCGGCGGCGAGCTGGCTGTCTTTAAAATCAAGCTCAAGGTCGCC
Organism: uncultured Caulobacteraceae bacterium; assembly: GCA_964395875.1. Classification (GTDB taxonomy): domain Bacteria; phylum Pseudomonadota; class Alphaproteobacteria; order Caulobacterales; family Aquidulcibacteraceae; genus JBEVJO01. The sequence goes on from CAYNCS010000089.1 coordinate 12,906, forward strand.
TCGGTGCTCGATTACAGCCAGGGCTTCGGCCACAACGACCTGCTCATCCTGGACGCCTAGGCCACTGCCCTCTAGCCCACAAACTTTTCGCGCAGGGTGACCAATTCCTCCGCCGCGGTCGGGTGCAGCGCGCAGGTATTGTCCCATTGCGCCTTGGTCAGCCCCGCCTTCACGGCGATGGCCGCCATCTGCACGATTTCCGCTGCGTCCGGCCCCACGACATGGCAGCCGACGACCACATCGTCGGAGCAGCGTACGACCAGCTTCATGAACATACGCTCGTCGTCCTTGGCGAGGATGTTCTTCATGGGCCGGAAATCGGTCTGGTAGATGTCCACCTTGAAGCGGGCCTCGGCCTGCGCCTCAGTCAGACCCACGACGCTGACCGAAGGCTGGGAGAACACAGCCGCCGGCACCGTATCGTGATCGAAACTGGTCGGCCGGTTGTTGAATTCGGTGTCGGCGAAAGCGTGCCCTTCGCGGATGGCCACGGGCGTCAGATTGATGCGGTTGGTCACATCGCCCACCGCCCAGATGCCCGCGGCGCTCGTCTTTGAGAATTCGTCGACGACCACCGCGCCTTCCTCGTCGAGCTTCACGCCCACGCTTTCCAGGCCCAGACCTTTGGTGTTGGGCTTGCGGCCGATGGCGTAGAGCACCTGATCGACCTCCATCATGTTGCGGTCGCTGAGCTCGACGATCCTGGACGCGCCCTTGGCCTCGATGCTTTTGATCGTCCGGCCCGTGATGATTTTCAGACCCCGGCGCTGCATCTCCTTGCTGACATGGGCGCGCACGTCCTCATCGAAACCGCGCAGGATTTGTTCGCCGCGATAGATCAGCGTCGTGTCCACGCCCAGCCCCAGGAAGATGCAGGCGAATTCCACCGCGATATAGCCGCCGCCCGCGATCAGGATTTTCTTCGGCAGCTTCTCCAGGGTGAAGCACTCATTCGACGAAATCGCCAAGTCCCAGCCCGGCGTTTCTGTCGGCATAGACGGACGTCCGCCCGTGGCGATCAGAATGCGTTTGGTCTGGATTTCGCGGCCCGACTTTTCCAGACGAACCGTGTTCGGCCCGGCGATCACCGCGCGCTCTAGGTGCAATTCCGCGCCGGCGGCTTGCAGATTCTTGGCGTAGATGCCTTCCAGCCGCGCCACTTCGGCGGCGACCGCGTCGCGCAATTTGGCCCATTCAAATTGCGGTTCGCCGACGCTCCAGCCGAAGCCTTCGGCGTGCTTGAAGTCGCGCGAATATTCGGACGCATAAACCAGCAGCTTTTTCGACAAGGGACGCAGCACCTGGGTCACCGATTCCGTGTGCACGGGGTGCTTTTCATAAACGGAAAGGTCTGCTGCATTGGCAAAGCGCATCACTGGAAATGAAGATGGCAGCTTGGGGCTTCATCC
>CAYNCS010000090.1:0-5540 GCA_964395875.1 uncultured Caulobacteraceae bacterium
ACATAAGGCAGAACGAGATTTTGCTCGTGCGTGGCGCGGATTTCGTCGGCGGATAATTGCTTCGCCAGATCGGCCACCAGCTCCATCTGCGCGGATGTTATGTCGCCAGGCGCTTCGCCATAAGGCTTCAGCGAGATGTTGACGATCGCATAGCCCGGCAGCTTGTGCGGCGTGACGTTGCGGCGGACCCAGCGCGCGAAGCTCTTGTCCTGCGCCTTCAATTGCTCGACGGCCTCAGAGGATGCAGCGCGCGCCGGCAGAACCGGCGGCGCGAAGGCGGCGCTGATGCGCGCCAGCTCTGTGCGGGAATAATCGAAGATCGATTGATCGATCTGCGCGAACTCTTCCTCGACCTGACGGCGATATTCCTCTTCGCCCAGACTCGCGACCAGTATCTTGATGCGCGACTTGTAGAGATTGTCGCGCCGGCCACCGCGATTATAGACGCGCAGACAGGCTTCCAGATAGCCCAGCAATTCGTGCTGACGCACAAAGGCGCCGATCAGCGGACCGACATGCGGCGTCCGGCCCATGCCGCCGCCGACATAGACTTCCCAGCCGCGCTCGCCGTTCTTCTCGACCATTTGCAGGCCGATGTCGTGGAGACGGATCGCGGCGCGGTCATGCTTTGCGGCGTTGATGGCGATCTTGAATTTGCGCGGCAGGAAAGTGAATTCCGGGTGCAGCGTCGACCATTGGCGCAGCAATTCGCACCAGGGCCGCGGATCTTCCAGTTCGTCCTGCGCCGCGCCGGCGAATTGATCCGTCGTGATGTTGCGGATGCAATTGCCGGAGGTCTGCATGGCGTGCATTTCGACGGCCGACAGGCGCGCGAGGATCGGCGGCACGTCCTTCAGCTTCAGCCAATTGAACTGAATATTCTGGCGCGTGGTGAAGTGGCCGTAATCGCGATCGTAATCGCGCGCGATGCCGGCCAGCACCTTCATCTGCGCGGAGTTCAGCGTGCCGTACGGAATCGCGACGCGCAGCATGTAAGCGTGTAATTGCAGATACAGGCCATTCATCAGACGCAGCGGCTTGAACTGGTCTTCGGTCAGATCGCCCTTCAGGCGGCGCTCGACCTGGCCGGAAAATTCGGCGACGCGGCTTTCCACCAGAGCGCGATCGAATTCGTCATAGCGATACATTTATGCCGCCTCCCTGGCGGGCGAGATATTCAGATCTTTTTCGCAACGGGCCACCCATGCCCGCACGTTCGGAAATTCGTTCAGATCGTAGCCGCCTTCGTGCGCGAGGCGTGTGTACGCCAGCAAGGCGATATCCGCGAGCGTGAGGCCTGCGCCTACGAAATAGGATTGGTTCGACAAATGCCGGTCCATCAAACCAAGCGCCGCCTTGCCCTTGGGCAGCAAATCCGGATCGATCTTCGCGTCGTCTTTCTGCAGATAGTGCTTTTGAAAGCGGCGCACGGCGATCAGCGGCTCGTGGCTGTATTGTTCCCAGTACAGCCACTCATACATTTTCGCGCGTTCGAACGGATCGGCGGGAATGAGCGCCGAACCTTCGGCGAGCCAGCCGATGATGGCGTTGGACTGCGCCAGAACGCACCCGTCCTCCGTCACGACGATCGGCACCTGACCGGCCGGGCTGAGACGCAGGAATTCCTCGGTGCGGGATTCGCGCTTCAGTACGTCGACGTCGCGCCACACGAATTCGCGGCCGAGCAATTGCGCGGTGTAGAGCACCTTCAGGCAATTGCCGCTGATGCGGTCGCCATAGATCTGGATGGGACCGCTCATCGATCCCCCGCCTGCTTGCCGAGATCGAGACGGACCGTCGGCCCCTTGGCGCGGATGGTTTCCTTCAGGCGCTCCTGGCCGATCGCGCCTTTGCCGGGCTCGATCTCGATCAGATAGGCGCCGACGACGCGCGTGAAATCGGCTTCAGCGCGCTTCAAGGCGGCGTCCGCCTCCGCGCCGTCAAAAGCGGCGGCGTCTTCGATGCGCTCGGCCCAGGCGCCGTCGGCCTTCATCCAGACCACGATGCCTTCGGCCAACAAATTTGCGGTGACAGCTTTCAACGCCATGGCGGTTCAATCCAGTTTTTCTGCCGCAGCGGCGTAAGAGGCGATGGCGTCGCGGTCAACGCTGGCGATGGCTTCGCCGATCAGCAGCAAGGCAGGGCCGGCGATTCCGGACTTCGTAAGATCGTTCGCCATGCGCTCCAGCCGGGTGCGCACCACGCGCTGGTTCGGCAGCGTGGCGTTCTCGACGATGGCGACGGGCGTCGCGGGGTCGCGGCCGGCCGTCTGCAGGCGTTCGGCGATGATGCCAGCCGTCGCGACGCCCATGTAAATCGCCAAAGTGGCGTGCGGGTCCGCCATCATCATCCAGTCGAGATTGGGCGCGGCGCCCTTGCCGCCGTCTTCCCTGCAATGGCCGGTGGCGAAGATCAGCGTCTGGGCGTGATCGCGATGGGTCAGCGGGATTTGCAGCGCCGCCGCAGCGCCAAGCGCCGCCGACACGCCGGGGATGACTTCAACGGGAATGCCCGCCGCGCGCGCCGCTTCCAGCTCCTCGCCGCCGCGCCCGAACACGAACGGATCGCCGCCCTTGAGGCGCACGACGCGCTTGCCCTTCAGGGCTTCGGCGACCATGCGCGCTTCAATGGCCTGTTGCGGCGTGGATTCGCCGCGTCCGATCTTACCGACATAGATGCGCTCGGCGCCCCGGCGGGCAAGCGACAGAACGCCCTCGCCGACCAGACGATCGTGCAGCACGACGTCCGCGCGCTGCAGCGCCTTGAAGGCCTTGATGGTCAGCAATTCGGGATCGCCCGGGCCCGCCCCGACGAGTTGGATGAGACCGCGGCCCGCGATTGGCTCCCTCCTGGGGGCGCGCACGACCTTCTCGATCGCATGGAGAATGCGTTCAAACATATGATCCGAAAAGCCTTTTTGCTACGCCGCAATCAGATTGCGCGCAGCGGGCGAAAAACTGGCTTAGCAGGCAATTTTGTGGCTGGCGCACACCAAAGCAAGTGAGACAATCTAAAGGATCGCTCAAGAGTCTCTCGACCGTCGGCGCCGCCAATTGGCCAGACTCGGCATGCGACGCCGATCTATTATATTACAGTCACTTACTTCATTTCCTGAGATTTTAAATGGCGCAGGACCGCTTGCCTCCCCTCAACGCACTGAAGGCCTTCGAGGCCGTGGCGCGCCATATGAGCTTCACTAAAGCCGCAGAAGAGCTGAAGGTGACGCCCGGCGCCATCTCCCAGCATATCCGTACGCTGGAGGAGGAAATCGGCACCCCCCTCTTCAAGCGGCTGGGGCGGCAGATCCTCCTGACCGACGCGGCCCAGAGCGCCTTGCCCGCCTTGCGTGAGGGCTTCGACCGCATCAACGACGCCGCCCGCCTGATGCGCCAGCCCATGGGGCGGCGCAAAGTGGCGGTCTCGGTGGCCCCCTCCTTCGCCGCCAAATGGCTGGTGCCGCGCATGGACGGCTTTCACAGCGCCCACCCGGAAGTGGAGGTCTGGATCTCGGCCGACATGGCGACGGTGGATTTCAGCGTGGCCGACGTCGACATCGCCATCCGCTACGGCGCCGGCCTCTATGAGGGCTGCGTCTCGGAGAAGCTGCTCAACGAAACCATCATCCCGGTCGCCGCGCCGAGCCTGGTGCAAGGCGCCTCGCCGATTGAAAAACCGGCGGACCTGGCCAAGCACACATTGCTGCACGACGGCTCGGTGGAGCAAGACCCGACCTGCCCCGACTGGCCGATGTGGCTGAAGGCGCGCAATGTTCAGGGCGTCGACAGCGCGCGCGGGCCGCGCTTCAACCAGACTTCGCTCGTCATCGAAGCGGCGGCGGCCGGACGCGGCGTAGCGCTCGCCAAACGCGCCATCGCGCAATCCGATCTGGAAGCCGGACGCCTGCTGCCTCTGTTTGAGGACACCACGCCTTTGGCCTTCGCCTATTGGCTGGTCTGGCCGAAGGGCCGCACACTGACGCAACCCTTGCGCGCCTTCATGAGCTGGGTACGCGAGGAAGCGAAAAAGGAAAACGCCACGGCGGTGGCGGCGTAATCAGGCCGCCGCCTGCCTGTTGCGGAGCTTATGCGCCGCCACGATCGCTACGCCGATGGCGCACATGATCGCCATCGCCGCATAACCCTTGCCGCCGTAATTCTGATAGAGATAGCCCGCCGCCAGAGTGGCGAGGCCAGTGAACGCGCCGGAGCCCAGCGAGAAATACAGAGTCTGCGCCACCGGCAGCCGGTCGCCGGCGATGCGGTCGAGCAATTGCATCGTCGCGAAATGCGTCAGGGCGAACGATCCTGCGTGCATGGTCTGGATCAGCGCCCACGCCCAATAAGGCGGCGCGGTGCTGGCCAGGCACCAGCGCAGAATACCAATCAAACCGCCCAGGATCAGCAGCCATTCATAATCGCGTCCGCGCAACAGACGCTGCGACGCCAGCAGCAGGCAGATCTCGGTGAGAACGCCCGCCGCCCAGAGAAAGCCGATCCATTGGCTGGGAATGCCCTGCTTCAGCCAGGTCAGCGTACCGAAATTGTAGAAGAAGGCGTGGCCGCCCTGAATGAAAGCGGCGCCGAACGTGATGCGCAGGAAGTTCGGATCGCGCAGGAATTCGCGCATCTGTTTCAGGCGCTCGCGAAAGCCCTGACGCGGCCCCGTATGCGGCAGCGGCGGCGGCATGCGAAAGATCGTGACGCCCGCGATGATCGCCACCACGGTCAGCCATGACCAAGCCGCCCACGGTCCGAACTTCGCCAGCAACACCCCCATCAACAGGTTCGTCGCCACGAACGCCCCCGAGCCCATGCCGCGCGCCTGGCCATAGCTCACGGCGCCCGTGCGCGTGGCGATGACGGCGGAGGATTCCGCGTATGGGATAAGCGACGACAGGCAATTCTGGATGAGAAACACCGCCGCCACGAGCGTCGCGTAATTGGGCGCGACCGCCGCCAGGATCGTCGAGACGCTCAGCCCGCACGCCAGCGCCATATAGCCTTTGCGCGGATCCCGTTGGCCCTCGACCCATGCCGCGATGACCGGGCCCGTCACAACGCGCGCCAGCAAGGCCGCCGACAGCATCCCGCCGATCTGCGGCCCCGACAGATGCCGGACCTTTTCATACCAGACCGGCATGTAAGGCATGTTCACGCCGTGGATCGTGAACACGATCGACATGAACACGATGGGCCAGAAAACGGCCTGCATGATCCCCCCTTGCGCGCCGCCCTTGCCCGCGGCGACATGGCTGCTATCGGAGCCTACCCGCCGCGTCCATCCGGTTCTGGGCGCTGTGCGCACGGAAAGCTGATTTGAGCCCGGGCGATTACGCCCGCATGGACGGGCCAGCCCGCAGCGTCTAAGCAAAACCCCATGACCGACATGTGGACCATCACCGCCCAGGGCCCGAAACGCGCCATTCAAACCGCCGCCAATGTGCTGGCCTGGGCCGACCCCTCGCCCGCCAACGCCGTCTCGCATTTCGAGGTGACGCGCTTCACCTGGCGGCTGGAGGCCCTGGCCGAAGATGAAGCCGC
>CAYNCS010000090.1:5640-13907 GCA_964395875.1 uncultured Caulobacteraceae bacterium
CCGCTTTGGAATATCTGGCGCGCCGCAAGAAGATCGGCCGCGTGCTGGATCTGGGCGGCGGGACGGGCGTGCTCGCCATCGCCGCCACGCGCGCCGGCGCAAAATCCGCCGCCGCGACCGACATCGACGCACGCGCCACCGAAGTCGCCGGACGCAATGCGAAACAAAACCGCGCACCCGTGCGCACGATCACGGCGGCGGGGTTTTCCTCGACGCGCGTGCGCAAGCTCGGCCGCTTCGATCTGGTGTTTGCGAATATCCTGATGCGGCCGCTGATCCGGCTGTCCCCGGAAGTCGTGCGTTCGATCCGTCCGGGCGGCAATCTCATTCTGTCCGGCATTCTGGAAGAACAGGAACCGCTGATCCGCGCCGCCTATCAAGGCCGCGGTCTGATTTTTGTGCGCCGCTCGCGTCTGGAGGGCTGGTCCACGCTCACATTTCGCAAGGCGTAAAGGCGCTGGCGCAAGCAAATATCAGGCATCGGATTCTCGGGAGGAACAGATATGCCGCTAAAAGTGATCGGCGCCGGTTTCGGGCGCACCGGCACGACCTCGCTCAAAATGGCGCTGGAGCAATTGGGCTTCGGGCCCTGTTACCACATGATCGAAGTGTTTCCCAAGCCCGAAGCGCCCGGCCAGTGGATCAGGGCGGCGGACGGCAAACCTGACTGGGATGCGATCTTCAAGGGCTATCAATCCGCGATCGATTGGCCGGCCGCGCATTTCTGGCGCGAATTGATGGATTATTATCCTGACGCAAAAATTATCCTCACCGTACGCGACGCCGAAAAATGGTTCGACTCGACGCAAGCGACCATCTTCAACCCGGCCATGCTTGTCCCAGACAAGGCGCCGCCGATCTTCATCGAGATGCTGTCGAAGACCATTTTTCCAGATATCGGCGGAGACCCGCACAATCGCGACGTCTGCATCGCGCACTTCAAGCGTCACAATGAAAATGTGAAGGCGAGCGTGCCGGCGGTGCGCTTATTGGTGCATGAAGCGGCGCAAGGCTGGGAACCGCTCTGTAAGTTCCTCGGAGTCCCCGTTCCCGACGCGCCCTATCCACGCGAAAACACGAGTGAAAATTTCGTCGGCAAGCAGATGATCTCGAATCTCTGAGCAAAAACCGCAACAACAAAAAGGGAGGAAGAATATGCAGTCAGGAAATCTCGAATATCGCGGCGCGGACGGCAAACGCTATGTCGGCTTTCTTGTACGTCCGGATAAGCCCTCCGGCGCCGCCGTCGTCATCGCGCATTCCGCTTTCGGTCTCGCCGATCACGAGCGGGACTTCGCGACGCGCCTGGCGCAGAGCGGCTATATCGTTCTGGCGGCGGACTATCACGGCGACGGCGAGTTGCTGCCGGTCGAGACCATGATGACGCGCATCGGCCCGGTTCTGGCCGATCCAAGCCTTGTGCGTCCCGCGATGCTTGCCGCGCTGAATGCGCTGCGCGCGCAGGACGGCGTCGATTCCGAGCGTATCGTATCGGCGGGCTTCTGCTTCGGCGGCGCGGCCGTGTTCGAACTGGCCTGCACCGGCGAGGACGTGAAGGCCGCCGTCGGCTTTCACTCGAGTCTGCCGACAAACCGGCCCGAGGACGCTAAAGCCATCAAAGGCGCGATCCTGATGCTGCAGGGCGCGGCCGATCCGATGGTGCCCCCGGACATGCGCAATGCGTTCGAGGCCCAGATGAACGAGATGGGCGTCGACTGGTCGATGATGCTGTATGGCGGCACGCTGCATGGCTTCACCATGAAAGGCGTGGAACGCACCGGCTTTCCGGGCGTCGCCTATCTCGAACGCGCCGACAAGCGTTCCTGGCGCGCGATGCTGGACCTGTTCGACGAAAAGATCGGCAAACCTTAACCGGCTTGCGCGCTCAACGCTTGAGGTTCAGTCTCCGCGCATCACCCAGCCGGGAGATCCGCGATGGACAGAAAAGAGAGCGTTGAGCGTTTGGCCGTGCACGCCGCTTACGGCCTTCATCTTGTCGCGAAATGGATGTCGGACCGATCCGACGTCCCCGTCGATCTGAAGCAAAGACTGGCCACACACTTGATGGGGATCGATTCCTCGCTCGCCGCCCTCGGCCATTCGGCGCTGCACGACGAATTCGAAAGCACCGAAGGCCGCCTGCGCTAGGCGCTCTCCACGCCTGCAATCAAGTCCCGCATCAGGTCCTCCGCCTTGCGGTGCTTGACGAGCGGCGTTCCCTGCCCGCCATAAAGCGCCGCCCATTCTGGATCGCCCGAGGCCGCGGCGGCGTTGCGCACCTTCGCCATGAACCAGGAATGGATCGGAAACGGCGGCCAGGAATCCGGCGCGCGCGGCTCCAGCGCCAGATCGTTGCCGAGGCCGCGCAACAGGCGGCCCGAATAATTGCGGGTCAGCACGCTTTGATATTGGCCGCTGAAGATCGCTTCGCGCTGAAGGGCATTGGCGCCGGATTCCGCGCAGGCGAAAAACGCCGTGCCGATCTGCGCAGCGCCCGCGCCGAGCTCCAGCACCGCCCGCGCGCCTGCGCCGTCTACGATCCCTCCCGCGCTGATGACCGGCGTTTTCAGCTTTGCGACGATCACGCGGGTCAGCGCCAGCGTCCCCGTGAGACTGTCTTCGGCTTTGGCCAGAAAAGACGGCCGATGGCCCGCCGCCTCGAAGCCGCTGGCGACGATGCAATCGACGCCCGCCGCCTCCAACGCCTCCGCTTCGGCGAGCGTCGTGGCGCCGCCAGCGGTGAGAATGCCGAGGCGTCTGCACTCATCCAGAATTGTCTTCGACGGAACGCCGAACACGAAGCTGAAGACCGGCGGTTTGGTTGCGAGGATCACTTCGACCTGTTGTTCGAAGCGTGGATGATAGCTCCCTTCCGGCGGATCCGGTTTTTCCAGACCGAACTTCGCGTAGAGCTTTTCGTAGTGCGTCCAGGCGCGGTCGAATTCCTCGCGCGTCAGCGACAGGCCGCCAGGATCGTGATCGGAAACCCAGAGATTGACGTTGAACGGCTTGGACGTGGCGGCCTTGATCTCGGCGATCGTTCTCTCAATCGCGTCTGGCGTCATCATATAGGCGCCGTAGGAGCCGAGCCCGCCCATTTCGGAAACCAGCGCCGTCAGCTTGACGGTCGAGGCGCCGCCGAAAGGCCCCTGCACGATCGGCCAACCGAGGCCAAGAGTCTCCTGCACTCGCGTCTTTTGCATGCGCGCGCCTTTCGCGTTCCGCCGCAGCATCATTTGGGATGCGCCCTGACCTTGTCCAAGCCTAGCCGGGAACGAAGGTCATCGTTTTCAGGTCGAAGCGCCGGCGCAGTTTGCCGACGCCAGAGACCAGCGCGGGCTTGCCCGTTGCGCGCACGATCTTCGGCGGCTCCTGCAGCCAGCCGTCAAAACGTTGCTCCAACAGGCCCATGGGCGCGCTCATGAAAATCTGCACTTCGCAGCCGGCCGAGCCGCAATAAGGCGTGTCATTGCGGCATTGATAGGCGAAGCCGTTCACGACGTAATCGTCGCGCCCATCGCCGTTCAGATCGGCCTGCAGAACAAGATCGGACCCGAAAACCGGCGCATCCGGCTTGCAATCGTCGACGAAAGCCTGGCGGGCCGCGCGCACTTCACGCGGCAGCGGCGTAGTGTTCGTCGGCGCCGTCGTTGCGCAGGCGGCCAAGGTCATCGCACTGGCGATCGCCAGCGCCGATTTCAATTTCATCGCGCACAGATTCATGCGCCGCTCCTTCACCGCCGCGGCAACGTCTCCAGAAACTCGATGGGCCTGCCGCGTCCGGGCAGGCTCACCTCGCCGTCGCGCATCACAATCTGGCCGCGCAGCCCGGTCGCGACAGGCCAGCCGATCGCTTCGAAGCCGTCATAGGGCGTCCAGCCCGCGCGCGAGGCCATGTCTTCGTTCGTGATGGTGCGGCGCGCGTTCAGGTCCACGATGGTGAAGTCCGCGTCATAGCCCAGAACGATGCGGCCCTTGCGCGCGATCTGGAAAATGCGCGCCGGTCCGGCGCTGGTCAGGTCGATGAAGCGTTGCAGGCTCAAGCGCCCTTCCGCCACCTGCGTCAGCATCACCGGGACCAGCGTCTGCACGCCCGGCATGCCCGAGGGCGAGGCCGGATAAGGTTGCGCCTTTTCCTCGCGCGTATGCGGAGCATGGTCCGTCCCCAGAACATCCACCACGCCCTGCGCGATGCCAATGTCCCACAAGGCGGCGCGGTCGCGCGCATAGCGGATCGGCGGATTCATCTGGGCGAGGCCCTTCAGGCGCTCATAGACTTCCGGCGCCTCGAAGGTGAGAAATTGCGGCAGCGTTTCGACCGTCGCCACATCCTTGGCGCCCGCCAGAAACTCGATCTCCTCCGCCGAAGAGATATGCAGCACATGCACGCGCTTGCCGTGTCGGCGCGCGGCGGCGATCAGGCGCTTGGTGGCGATCAGCGCCGTCTCCGTGTCGCGCACTTCCGGATGGCTGGTCCAGTCGCCTTCGCGCGCGACGCTCTTGCGGTCGGTCAGGCGGTCGTCGTCCTCGGCGTGAAAGGCGGCGCGGCGGTTGATGACGGACAGAATCCGGTCCAGCCCCTCTTCGTCCTTCACCAGAAGCGAGCCCGTCGAGGAGCCCATGAAGGTCTTGACGCCGCACACGCCCGGCAGGCGCTCCAGCTCGCCGAGCTGATTGGTGTTCTCCAGCGTCGCGCCGACATAAAAAGCGTGATCGACGTGCATGCGGTTTTTGGCGCGCGCCAGCTTGTCGTTGATGGCGGCCTCGCTTGTCGTCGAGGGCTTGGTGTTCGGCATTTCGAACACCGCCGTGACGCCGCCCAGAACGGCCGCGCGCGCGCCGCTCTCCAGATCTTCCTTGTGCTCCACGCCCGGCTCGCGGAAGTGGACCTGGGTGTCGATCACCCCCGGCAGGATGGTGAGGCCCTTGGCGTCATAGACCTGGCCGGCGCTGGCGGCCGAAAGGTCGCCGATGGCCGCAATGGTCTCGCCCCGCACCCCGATATCGGTTTCGACCACGCCGCCGGGCAAGGCGACCGCGCCCCCGCGCAGGATCAAATCAAAGGTCTGAGGCATGGTTGTTCTCCTGCTTTGAGGCTTAGACCCGGGCGCGCTGAATTGAAACCATCATTGCCGCGCATCCCGGCGAAAGCCGGGATCCAGGAGAAATTGGGTGAGTCCTTCGATCCCTGGATCCCGGCTTTCGCCGGGATGAGCGGCTGGAATGCGCCTTGAGCCTTCTGGACCTTGGCGAACGCGTAGAAAGGCGCCAAGTGAAGGGCATGAGCCCCGCAGCTTTCACCCTCCTGCCCGACCGCGGGATCGTCCGCATCGCCGGCCCGGAAGCGCGCGATTTCCTGCAGCGCCTGATCACCGCCGATATGGACAAGGCCGCGCCGGGCGCCTTGCTGTTCGGGGCCCTGCTCTCGCCCCAGGGCAAATATCTGTTTGATTTCTTTCTGACGCCCGACACCGGGGATTCCTTTCTCTTCGACATCGCGCGCGAGCGCATCCCCGATTTCGTCAAGAAGCTCTCGATGTACCGCCTGCGCGCGAAGGTGGAGATCGAAGACCGCGCGGCGGACTTTGCGGTGCTCGCTATCTGGGGCGCCGCACCACCTCTGCCCGAGTCCCTGCCCGATCCACGTCTTCCCGCCATGGGCTGGCGCGCCATCGTCCCCATCGAACAAAGCTTCGAGGTGCAGGATGCTTTGCGCGCGGCTGGTTTCGAGGCGGCCGTCGCCTCCGATTATGACGCGCACCGGATCGGCCAAAGCGTGCCGGACGCCGTTCGCGATCTGAAGATCGACGGCGACTTCCCGCTGGAAGGTCTGTTCGACGAATTGCATGGCGTGGACTTCAAGAAGGGCTGCTTCATCGGCCAGGAAACCGCCAGCCGCATGAAGCGCCGCGGCATTACGCGCTCCAAGATCGTCGCGCTGGATGTGCCCGGCCCGGCGCTTCCTCCGAATACGGACGTTCTGTCTGGAGACTTCCGCATCGGCGAAACGCGGTCTTCCATTCCCGGCCGCGCGCTGGCGCTGGTGCGGCTCGATCGCCTCGCCAGCGCGGATGCGCCGATCACCGCCGCCGGCCAGCCCGTTTCGCCCATGATCGCGGACTGGATCATTCAGCCGCCGGCCAAAGAGGGCGACGCGTGAATCCATTGGCGGCGCCCGCATGAGCTTCACCTACAAATATCCGCACATGGCGGTGACGGTGGATGTGGCGCTGTTCGCCGCGACGGACCCAACGCGGATTCTGCTGATCCAGCGGCGCAAGGATCCCTTCAAGGATTGCTGGGCGCTGCCGGGCGGCTTCGTCGACATGGATGAAACCGCCGCGCACGCCGCCGCCCGTGAACTGGCCGAGGAAACGGGCGTCACGGACGTTTCGCTGCACTTCGTCTCCTATTTCGACGCCATCGGCCGCGATCCGCGTGAACGCACCTTGAGCCTCGCCTTCTTTGGCGCCGTTCCAAAAGCGTTACGGGCCAAAGGCGGGGACGACGCCAGCGCCGCCAAATGGCATTCCATCCATGCCTTGCCGCCGCTCGCCTTCGACCACGCGGAGATCATCCGCGCAGCCCTGAAGAAAGCGCAGCCGCGCCTGAAGGCGCTCTCCCCCGCGCACTGAACAGCATAACCGTTGAATACACCCGGCGGATTGTTGGCGCGCCGCGCCGTTAATCCTTTGCAACGATTTTTCCCGCTAATCGTTATGTGAGACGACAACGATCACGCGCGCAGGAACACGCAATGCCGATGGAATCCATTCTCATTCTCGCCGCCGTGCTGGTCGGCGCATTCATCGTCTTCAAGATTTTCGGCAATCTCATCAAGATCGTGGTGCTGACCGCCGTGGCGATCGCCGCCGTGCTGTATTTCACGGGCGGCGATCTGAGCCACTTGCCTTCGATCAGCCTCTAGACCTCACCCCTTCGCCTTCAGCGCATCGCGGATAGCGGCAAGCGCGTCGTCGGCCCTGGCGCCGTCGGGACCGCCCGCTTGCGCCATATCCGGGCGCCCGCCGCCGCCCTGACCGCCGACGACGCCTGCGCCCACACGCACCAGATCCACCGCCGAAACCTTGGCCGTCAGATCTGCCGTCACGCCCACCGTAAGCGCGGCCTTGCCGTCGGCCACGCCAATGAACGCCACGACGCCGGAGCCCAGCGCCTTCTTGGCGTCGTCGACCATGCCGCGCAGATCCTTCGCCGCGACGCCTTCGAGCACGCGGCCCTGGAATTTCATTCCGGCGATGGTTTCCTCAGCCCCCGCCGCGCCGCCGCCCGTCGCCGGGCCAGCCAGCGCCAGCTTCTTCTTCACGTCCGCCAGTTCCCGATCAAGCTTGCGCTTTTCGTCCGCGAGTTTGGCCGCGCGCTCCGGCAGTTCGGCGAGCGTCGTCTTCAATTCGTCCGCCGCCTGACGGCCCAAAGCCGCCTGCTTTTTCAGGAAGTCCAGCGCGGCCGCGCCGGTCGTGCCTTCGATGCGGCGTACGCCCGCGGCGACCGCGGATTCCGACAGAATCGCGAACAGCGCAATATCGCCGGTGCGGCGCCCGTGCGTGCCGCCGCAGAGTTCGACTGAATACGGCTTGTCGCCGTCCAAAGCATGACCCAGCGTCAGCACACGGACTTCATCGCCGTATTTCTCGCCGAACAGCGCCATGGCGCCCGCCTCGATGGCCTCCTGCGGCTTCATCAATTTGGTTTGCGCGTCTTCGTTCTGACGGATCACCGCGTTCACTTCGGCCTCGATCTTGTCGAGGTCGTCGCGCGAAATCGCCGCGTTGTGACTGAAGTCGAAGCGGAAGCGATCCGCCTCCACCTGCGAACCCTTTTGCGTCACGTGCGGGCCGAGATTGCGGCGCAAAGCCGCGTGCAGCAGGTGCGTCGCCGAGTGGTTGGCGCGCACCTGATTGCGGCGCGTCGCGTCGATGGCGAGCTTGGCGCTGTCGCCCAATTTGATGCTGCCGGAGAGCAGTTTACCTGCGTGCGCGTGCAGCGCGCCGGCGCGTTTTTGCGTATCGGCGACTTCGAATTCCGCGCCCTTGAATTTGATGCGGCCGTGATCGCCCGCCTGGCCGCCGGATTCGGCATAGAACGGCGTACGGTCGAACAGCAATTCGGCTTCGGCGCCTTCCTTCAATTCCGATTGTTCGGCGCCGCCGGCGATGATCCCGATCAGCTTGCCCTCGCCTTCCTCGGCGCTGTAGCCGAGGAATTCCGTGGCGCCGAGTTTGTCTTTCAGCGTCAGCCAGACCGCC
>CAYNCS010000091.1:0-13884 GCA_964395875.1 uncultured Caulobacteraceae bacterium
CCGCCTGATCATGCAATACGCTTCGGAAAATCTGATTCCGGTGACGCTGGAGCTGGGCGGCAAATCGCCGAACATCTTCTTCGACGACGTCTGCAACGCCGACGACGATTTCTTCGACAAGGCCATCGAAGGCTTCGTGATGTTCGCGCTCAATCAGGGCGAAGTCTGCACCTGCCCGTCACGGGCGCTGGTGCATGAAAAGATCTACGACAAGTTCATCGAACGCGCGTTGAAGCGCGTCGGCGCCATCGTGCAGGGCAACCCGCTAGATCCCACCACCATGATCGGCGCGCAGGCTTCGCAGGAACAACAGGAAAAAATCCTCCGCTATCTGCAAATCGGCAAGGACGAAGGCGCGCAAACCCTGATCGGCGGCGGACCGGCGCAATTGAGCGGCGAACTGGCGGGCGGCTATTACATCCAGCCGACCGTGCTGAGGGGCCACAACAAGATGCGCGTGTTCCAGGAGGAAATCTTCGGGCCCGTCGTGTCTGTGACTACGTTCAAGGACGCCAACGACGCGCTGGAGATCGCGAACGATACGCCCTACGGCCTGGGGGCCGGCGTATGGAGCCGCGACGTGAACACCTGCTATCGCTTCGGCCGCGGCATCAAGGCCGGCCGCGTCTGGACCAATTGCTACCACGCCTATCCGGCGCACGCGGCCTTCGGCGGCTACAAGCAATCGGGCATCGGCCGCGAAACCCACCGCATGATGCTGGACCACTATCAACAGACCAAGAACATGCTGGTCAGCTACAGCCCGAAGAAGCTCGGTTTCTTCTAGGCGTCGCCCAGCGCCGTGCATACACAGCCCGCCTCTTTCGGGAGGCGGGCTTTTTTGCGCCGCGGCAATCTGCGCGACGCAGTGTTCATCTCCGGTTGCTGCGTCTTCCGCATATTGCAGTGCGTAAACTGTCGACGCGGCGGCGCCGTCTAAGGCAGAAGGAAGCCGGAAGCGGTTTCCGGCTCAGGGGGATTTGATGGGCGCAGATCATGATCGACGGACGCTGCTTGCGGGCGTCCTGCTCCTTGCGCCGGGCATGGCGCACGCCGACGCCTTGAGCGACCTCTTCGGCTCCATGTTCGGCAAGGGACAAGGATCGTCCGGCGTGGGCGGCCTGCTGGGCGGCTTCACGAACGCGGATGCGGATTCGGCCCTGCGTCAGGCGCTGACCATTGGCGCCGGCAATGTGGTGGCTCGGCTGGGCGCTTTCGACGGCTATTTCGCCGACCCGAAAGTGCATATCCCGCTGCCTAAGTCGCTGCAGCAAATCCAGTCGGCGATGCGCGCCATTGGTTACGGCAAACCGCTCGACGACCTGGAGCTGAAAATCAATCGCGGCGCGGAAACCGCAGCGCCGAAAGCCAAGACGCTGTTCGTCAACGCCGTTAAAGCCATGACCATTCAGGACGCCATCGGCATCGTGAAGGGCGGCGATACGGCGGGCACCGAATATCTGAAGGGCAAGACGCTGCCCTCGCTCACCACCGCCTTTACGCCGCCGATGAATTCGGCGTTGTCCAGCGTCGGCGCGTTGAAGGCCGCCGATCAGGTCACCGCCGCAACGGCCAAATACGGCTATCGCCGGGATTTGCGCGGCGAACTGACCTCCTACGCCGTCGGCGCAGCCCTGGACGGCATGTTCCTGTATCTGGGCGAGGAAGAGAAAGCGATCCGCAAGGACCCGGCCAAACGCACGACCGCGATTTTGAAAAAAGTTTTCGGCGCGATCTAAGACGGCCGCAGGCTTTCAGTTCGAGGGCTTCGCCGATTCGCGAAGCCCTCAAGCCTGAAGCTTAGACCTGCGCCAGCCCGCCATCCACGAACACTTCGCCGCCGGTCATGAAGCTGCTGTCCGACGAGGCCAGAAACGCCGCGGCCGCCGCAGATTCCTCAGGGTCGCCCATGCGCCCCAGCGCCGTGGACTCGCCGATCGCGCGCAAGCCCTCCTCGCCCAGAGCGCCCACCGCCAGTTCGGTTTTCGTCGGCCCGGGCGAGAGCACGTTCACCCGCACGCCCGTGCCGCGCAGATCGAGCGCCCAGGTGCGCGCCAGATTGCGCACGGCCGCTTTCGTGGCGCTGTACACGCTGAAAGCCGGCGTGCCCGTCGATCCCGCGCTTGAGCCGGTGAGAATGATGGACCCGCCCTCTTTCATGAGCGGCAGCGCCTTCTGGACTGAGAAGATGAGGCCCTTCACATTGACGTCGAAGATCTGATCGTAATGCTCTGCCGTGATCTGGCCGAGCGGCGCGAAGGATCCTGTGCCAGCATTTGCGAACAGGATGTCGAGCCCGCCGCGTTCTGCCTTTACCGTTTCGTACAATCGGTCGAGTTCGGCCGGATCAGTCACCGAGCCGCTGATCGCGCGCGCGGAATCGCCAAGCTGCGCCAATGCCGCGTCGAGCACGTCCTGGCGCCGGCCGAACACATAGACGAAGGCGCCTTCCTCGACGAACCGTCTGGCCGCCGCCAATCCAATGCCGCTGCCGCCGCCCGTCACCACGGCTGTCTTGCCCTTTAATCTGCTCATTGCATGCTCCTTCATTGAGGTTGCACTGAGCTGGCGCGTCGCCTACTTATGGACAAGTATGCACCTTTTGGTAAGTACCCTAAAATGTCGCTAGAACGTCCATCCAGCTCCACCCCGGCCTGCACGCCAACCATTCCGGGCTTCACCTGCGGCCTCGACGCCACGCTGCGGCTGATCTCCGGCAAGTGGAAACCGCTGATTCTGTATTTCGTCGCCCAGGACGGACCGACCCGCTACGGCGCCTTGCGGCGCGCCATGCGCGACGTCAGCGACAAGGTGCTGATTCAGCAACTGAAAGAGCTTGAGGCGGACGGTCTTGTGAAGCGGACCGACTATCACGAAGTGCCGCCGCGGGTGGATTACAGCCTGACGCCTTTGGGCTGCAGCCTGGCCGAAGCCCTGGCGCCGCTCTGCGCCTGGGGCACGGCGAACATGTTGGAAGTTACCCGGCTTTACGCCGCGCGGGCACGGGCCCCCCAGGCGGAAAAACCATCCGCCTGAAGTTTCTTGCGAAGCATTCTCATTAATAAAACAATTCGCATGTCGTCATGAAGCCCATCAGGGCTTATATTCGATCGTCAAGAGGAGACGGCCGTGCGCGGACACGTGATGTTTGAGTGGGATCTAACGCCGGCGCGGCTGGCGATCTGGACCCTGCGCGTCATCAGCGTCGGCCGCCATGAATGCCCCGGTCTCCTGCAGGAGCTGACCAAGCACCTCGGCGAAGATGCGCAGCAAGCCATTCAAGCCACGCAGGTTTTGACTTTCCTCGTTCAAAAAAGCGCCACGCCGCCAGCGCAGGATGCGTTTTCCACACAGTTGGAGCCGCACGAGGAATTGATCGCCGCCGCGCTTGAAGCCATCGCTCGCAACCGCTCCGCAGAGGCGCTGGCCGCGGCCCAGCAGCTCTGCGGCCCGCACGCGCCCATCGCTTTGGCCGCCCTCACCGAACTGGCGGGCATTTATGCACGCCGGGGCCTGGTTTTCACGCCCGCCGCCGCCTGACCTGCGCGCCTATCCGATCAAGTATTTGGGCCGCCGGACGCTTTGGCTCGTCACAGGAACGCGTTAGGCTGAGCGCTCGCGATTCCCTTCAATAAACCAAAGGCATTCCATGCGTCCGCGCGCCTGTAAAATCGTCGCCACTCTCGGCCCGGCGAGCGATCCGCCCGAGCGTCTGATGATGCTGATCAAAGCGGGCGTGAATTGCTTCCGTCTGAATTTCAGCCACGGCGACCGCACCGATCACGCGCGCCGCGTCGCCTCCATCCGCGAGGCGGAAGCGCGCGTCGGTTATCCCATCGCCATCATGGCCGACATGCAGGGCCCGAAAATCCGCGTCGGCCGCTTTCCCGAGGGCGCCATCAAGCTGCGCTTCGGCGAGATCGTGACGCTGGAGGCGTCCACGGAAATGGGCGATGCGGGTCTGATCCGTATGCCGCATCCGGAAGTGGTGCATTCTCTGGAGACGGACGACGTGATCCGCCTCGACGACGGCAGGTTGATGCTGACAGTCGTTGGCCGCCAGGGCGAAGGCGTGCAGGCGCGCGTCGACGTCGGCGGCGAGTTGAAAAACCAGAAGGGCGTGAACGTGCCGTCGCGGCGCATCCCGATTTCGGCCCTCACCGAAAAGGACCGCGAGGATCTGGCTTTCGCGCTGGATCAGGGCGTCGATTACATCGCGCTGAGCTTTGTGCAGGCGGCGGAAGACGTCGCCGAAGCGCGCAGCCTGATCGGCGACCGCGCCGCCATCCTCTCCAAAATCGAAAAGCCCGCCGCCATCGAACATCTCGATGAGATCGTCCGCCATTCTGACGCCATCATGGTGGCGCGCGGCGACCTCGGCGTTGAGATGCCGCCGGAGTTGGTGCCGGTGGCGCAGCGGCAGATCATTCGCGCCGCGCGCTCGGCGGGCAAGCCGGTGATCGTCGCCACGCAGATGCTGGAAAGCATGATCGAGAGCCCGACGCCCACGCGCGCCGAGGCCTCCGACGTCGCCACCGCGGTCTATCAAGGCGCCGACGCCGTGATGCTGTCGGCGGAAACCGCCGCCGGCCGCCACCCGCAAAGCGCCGTGGCGATCATGGACCGCATCATTCGCGCAGTCGAAGCCGATCCCGGCCACTGGTCCGGCATCGGTCACGATCTGACGACGCCGGAGCCCACAACGGCGGACGCTATCGCGCTGTCCGCGCGCCATATCGCGGAGGTGCTGGATTGCGCCATCGTGGTTGCCTTCACCGCCACCGGCTCGACGGCGGCGCGCGTGTCGCGCGAGCGGCCGCAGGCTGGCGTGATGGGGCTGACGCCGCGGATCGAAACGGCGCGCAAGATGTGCCTGTTCTGGGGCGTGCGCCCCGTGGTGACCGACGACGTGACGGACGTGGAAGACATGGTCGCCAAGGCCGAACGCGCCGCACGCGCCATCGACGCCGCGACCTCCGGCGATCGCATCGTGATCACCGCCGGCATTCCCTTCGGCCGCCCCGGCAAGACCAACACGCTGCGCATCGTGCGGCTGGACTAACAATGACCATTCGCCGCCTGCCGCCGGAAGCCGTGAACCGCATTGCGGCGGGCGAAGTCATCGAACGCCCGGCCGCGGCGGCCAAGGAGCTGATCGAGAACGCGCTCGACGCGGGCGCGCGCAATATCACGATCCGCGTCGAAGGCGGCGGCGTGCAGCGCCTGCTGATCGAGGACGACGGAAGCGGCATGAGCCGCGATGAATTGCCGCTCGCCGTCGAACGCCACGCAACATCCAAATTGCGCGCGGAAGACGACGGCTCGGTCGACCTTCTGAACATCCGCTCGCTGGGCTTTCGCGGCGAGGCGCTGCCCTCCATCGGCGCTGTGGCGCGCCTGTCCATCGAGACGCAAAACGCTGATGGTGAAGCCTGGCGCATCCAGGTGCATGGCGGCGCCGTCGAAGGCCCCATCCCCGCCGCCTCGTTCGGCGCCGGCCGCACCGGCGCGCGCGTCGAGGTGCGCGATCTGTTCTACGCCACGCCCGCGCGCCTGAAGTTCCTGCGCTCCGACCGCTCGGAAACGCAGGCCATTATCGACGCCGTGAAGCGCCTCGCCATGGCGCACCCCGAAACCGGCTTCATTCTGGAGACCGACGGCAAGGTGCAATTGCGCCTCGCGCCGGAAGCGGGCGCGGACGATCAGAGCCGCCTGTCACGCCTCTCCGCGCTTCTGGGCGCCAGTTTCGGCGAGAACGCTTTGCCCATCGATTCCGCGCGCGAGGGCATGCGCGTGATGGGCTTCGCCGGCCTGCCAACCTTTCATCGCGGCGCGGCGGACCACCAATATCTTTTCGTGAACGCACGGCCGGTGCGCGACAGGCTGGTGACCGGCGCGTTGCGCGCGGCCTATCAGGACTTTCTGGCGCGCGACCGGCATCCGATCGCGGCGTTGTTCCTGGAAGTCGATCCATCGCTGGTGGATGTGAACGTACACCCCGCGAAGACCGAAGTGCGCTTTCGCGACCCCGGCGCCGCGCGTGGCCTGCTCGTGGGCGCGCTGCGGCACGCTTTGGCGGCGGCGGGCCATCGGGCTTCCACCACCGTCGCGGGTTTCGCGCTGGGCGCGGCGACGCCGCATGCGGACATACCTTACGCCTCGACGCGCATGGGCAGCAGCTATCGCCCCGCCTCAACCTATCCCGCCTCTGAATGGCGCGAGTTCAGCGCGGACGCCCAAACCCTGCCCGGCGTTTCCGAACGCAGCGTGCGCGAGGCCGCGCCGGAAATCCTGAACACGGCGCCGAACGCGCAAAATGCCGAACAGCCTTTGGGCGTGGCGCGCGCGCAATTGTTCGACACCTACATTCTGGCGCAGACGGCCGACGGCATCGTGCTGATCGATCAGCATGCGGCGCATGAGCGCCTCGTCTACGAGCGCATGAAGAACGCCATCGCCGGCGGCGGCGTGAAGACGCAGGCTTTGCTGATCCCGGAGATCGTGGAGCTCGACCCCGCCGAAGCCGAGCGCGTCCTATCGCGGGCGGATGAACTTGCCGAACTCGGTTTGCAGATCGAGGGCTTCGGCCCCGGCGCCGTGGCGGTGCGCGCCGGCCCGGCGATGCTGGGCGAGATGGACTTTCAGGGATTGATCCGCGATCTCGCTGACGACATCGCCGAAAGCGGCGCGGCGCTCTCCTTGAAAGAACGCCTGGAGGAAGTCTGCGGGAATTTCGCCTGCCGCACGTCGGTGCGCTCCGGCCGGCGTCTCGACGCGCAGGAGATGAATGCGCTGCTGCGCCAGATGGAGGCGACGCCGCATTCGGGACAGTGCAATCACGGCCGACCGACTTATGTGGAACTGAAGCTCGCCGATATCGAGCGCCTGTTCGGGCGGCGCAGTTAAAGGGCCGCCTTTCCACGCAACGATAAAAACAGGTCAGGCGCTCCCCCATTTTGGCGTCATGGCTTTGACGGGAGATGCATTTCGGCGATGGCTAATCAAAAACAATTCGGCGCCGGCGCCGTGGATTTGACCACGGGCCCGATCCCGCGCACGTTGCTGATGTTTTCCCTGCCCGCGCTCGCCTCCAACGTGCTGCAGAGCATCAACGCGTCGGTCAACGCAATCTGGATCGGACAGTTTCTCGGCGAACGCGGTCTGGCCGCTACGGCCAACGCCAACATGATCACCTTCATGATGATCTCGATGGTGTTCGGCTTCGGCATGGCCTCCACCATCGTCATCGGCCAGGCCATGGGCCGCAAGGATGTTAGCGCTATGCGCGAGGCCTTCGGTACCGGCGTCGCCATCTTTCTCTCGCTCGGACTCGCGGCGGCGATCGTGGGTTGGGTCTGCGCGCCGGGACTGCTGCAGATGCTGGGCACGCCGCCGGACGCCTATGAGATGGCGCTGATCTATCTGCGCGTGATGTTCGCCGGCATGCCCTTCATGCTGCTCAGCACCTATCTGGCGCTGGCGTTGCGCAGCGTCGGCGATTCCATGACGCCGCTTTTGCTGATGCTGCCCGGCCTGGTGGTCGACATCGCGCTCAACCCGGTGCTGATCCTGGGGCTTGGACCGGCGCCGCGTCTGGGCATCGCCGGGTCCGGCATCGCCAGCCTCCTCGCGAGCGCCGTGTCGGTGCTGGCGTTTCTGTGGGTCATCTACAAGCGCGATCTGCCCATCCGGCTGCGCGGCGCCGAGCTGCGTTATCTGAAGCCGAAAAAAGAGCTTTCCTCGGTCATTCTGCGCAAGGGCGCGCCCATGGGCCTGCAGATGATCGTGATGTCGTTTTCGGCGATCGTGATGATCGGCATGATCAACGCCATCGGCACAGCGGCAACGGCGGCCTATGGCGCCATCAACCAGATATGGACCTATATCCAGATGCCGGCCATCGCCATCGGCATGGCGGTGAGCGCCATGGCGGCGCAGAATATCGGCGCCAAGCGCTGGGACCGCTTAGGCGACATCGCGCGCGCCGGCATCGTCATCAATCTGTGCCTCACCGGCAGTCTTGTGCTGTTTACGGTGTTGTTCGACCGCCTTGTGTTGCGCCTGTTCCTGCCGCACGCGGACGCCGCGCTCGACATCGGCAGCCGGATCGGCGTGATCGCCAGCTGGAGCTTCATCCTGATGGGCGTCACCTCGGTGCTGTCGGCGGTGATGCGCGCGAACGGGGTCGCCGTGGCGCCGCTCATCATTCTGATCATCGCCTATATTCCCGGCCGCCTCGGCGCGATTTTCAGCCTACGCCCTTTGATCGGCGACGACGCGATCTGGTGGAGCTTTCCGTTAGGATCGGCCGTCTCGCTGGCGCTGACGGCTGCCTATTACATTTACGGGCCGTGGCGTCAGTCGCGCATGATCGCGACCATGGAGGAAGCAGAAGAATTCGTGCAGGCCACCGCTGACCCCGCCGGACGCATGCTGCCGAACGAGTGATTGCGACGCTTGCTCTTAGCGGGTCTTGGCCGTTTTCAGATCGTCGTCGGTCAGTGCGACGCTCGACATGGCGATCTTCGCCGAGCCTTCGATCAGCTCGCGCGAATAGGCGATGTAGAGGATCGACCGGTTTTCCAGATCCACGACGCGCCGCAGCGCCAGGCGCTTGAACAAGAGGCTTTGCTTTTGACTGAAAATCTCCTCGCCTGAGTCTTTAAGCGCCACGCCCTTCAGGTCGATGGGCCCTGTCCGCTGGCAGGACACCGCCGAGTTCGAGGGATTTTCAAACCAATTGCCCTGGCGCATCCGGTCCAGAAAGCCGCGGTTGAAATAGGCCATATGGCACACCACGCTGGGGATCTCGGGGTCGCGCAGCGCCTCGACCGCAATTTCATTGCCGAGCAGATCGTTCGCAAACCCGCCGACCCGCTTTTCCGCGGACGGACCGCAGGCCGACGTCAGCAGCGCCAAAGCGCCCGCGACCCAAAAACGAATTGCCATTCCCCAACCTCTCCCGTGCGCGATAAACGCCGTGAATTTAATGCCTTCGGCGGGCGAAGTACAACGGCGGCGAGAACGGGCCAGCGTCTTACCTTCGTCAACACAATGGGTTAGTTTGGCTTCTGCGGGAGCGGGGGAAGCAGCATGTCCGACGATCAGACGACCAGCATGCCCGTGACGGCGCCGCCCGCCGGCGAACATCTCGTGTTTTCCGAAGACATCGTGCTGAAGCGGCTGGTCGGCCTTAGCTTCAAAAATCTTCTGTTCACGATCTTCACCCTCGGTCTCTACAATTTCTGGGCGCGGACGGAAGTGCGCCGGCGCGTCTGGGCCGGCACAATCGTGAACGGAGAGCCGCTGGAATATCGTGGACGCGGCATGGAGCTGTTCCTCGGCTTCCTGCTGGTGACGCTCTGCATCTTCCTGCCCGCGTCGCTGATCATCGGCCTCGCGCATTTCTTCCTCGATCCGTGGATCGCAAGCCTTGTGGTTTCCATCCTCTATCTGGCGGGCATGTATTTGAGCTGCGTCGCGCTCTATCGCGCCCGCGCCTATCTCCTGAGCCGTACGTCCTGGCGCGGCATCCGCATGCATCAGGGCCCCGATTGGGGCTGGGGCTTCGGATGGTCCGTCGTGGGGCACTCGCTGATGACCGTCATCACTTTAGGCTGGTGGTCGCCGCGCATGCGGATGCGCATGGCCTACGATCTGTGGCGGCGCACAAGTTGGGGCGATGAGAAGTTCGTCTTCAACGAGGGCGAGACCAAACATCTCGCGGGCGGCCTGTATCAAGCTTATGCGTTCGCCTGGTTCGGCGCCTTCGCGGTCATGATCGTCGCCTTCACGCTGATCGGCGCACTTGGTCTGGCCTTGGGCGGCAGTCTCGGGCCGCAGGCTCAGGCCGACCCGGCCAAGATGTTCGCCATGGTCGCCGCGGTCTATGCGATCCTTATCCCGGCCATTGTCGTAGCGGCGTTCATCGGCCTTCCCTATCAAGCGGCGGTGTACCGGCGCATCGCCGACAAGCTGCGCATCGACAATCTGCGCTTCAGGATGGATGTAAAATCACTGCCGCTGTTCTGGCTGTCGCTGGGCAATCTGCTGATCATCGTTTTCTCGCTCGGCATTCTGTCGCCGCTGGCGCAGGCGCGCTCCTGGCGGTTTTTCGTGCGGCGGCTTTCGACCCATGGCGCCATCAATCTCGCAGCCATCGAACAGGCAGCCAGCCGCGGCCCCAGCGCGGGCGAAGGCATCGCGGACGCCATGCACATCTCCATCCTCGACGGTGGGCTCTAAGTCATGAGCGAAGCGGGTTTCGAGGGCTCCTTCGTCGACGGCAAATCGCCGGTGCGCCGCACCGTGATCGTCAGCCTCGACGGCAATGATCTGCACATTTTCGGTGACGGCGCCGACGTGCGCTGGCCGCTAAAAAAAATCCGCGCCGACGATTCTCCAGGGCAAGGCGAATATTTCATCAGCGTGCGCGGCGATCACGACGCGCGCCTGAACGTGAAGCGCATCCCTGTCGAAGTGATGGCCGTGCTGGCGCACAAGGCGCCGCACGCCTT
Source organism: uncultured Caulobacteraceae bacterium (assembly GCA_964395875.1). Classification (GTDB taxonomy): domain Bacteria; phylum Pseudomonadota; class Alphaproteobacteria; order Caulobacterales; family Aquidulcibacteraceae; genus JBEVJO01. The sequence continues at coordinate 10,518 of CAYNCS010000091.1, forward strand.
TCACAAAAAGCACCTGCGCCGCCAGAGCGCGGCGCTGGTCATCGGCCTCGCCGCGGGTGCGGCGGCTTTGGTGGCGATCGCGTTCGTCGGCGTGCCGCGTCTGGCCAAGCCTCTGGCGGACATCGTGCCCTCGTCCGTCGAAGCGCGCATGGGCCAGGGCATCATGAATGAAGTCGATCAGGCGCTCGGCATACCCATTCCCAATCCCACCGCACAGGCGCAATTGCAGCATGTGGTGAGCCGCATCGATGCAGTGGCGCACGCCGGCTTTCCGCTGCGCGCCCATTTGATCGATTCCGGGATCTCCAACGCGTTCGCCTTGCCGGGCGGCAATGTCGTCGTCACCTGCCCCCTGATCAATGAATTGCAGAGCCCCGCCGAATTGCAGGCGGTGCTGGCGCACGAGATCGCGCACGTCACCAAAAGGCACGTGATGGCGGGACTGATCCGTGCGGTGGGCGCGCAGATCTCGCTGGCTGCGCTCACCGGCGCCGGCGGCGGGCAGACGCTCGTCACCATCGCCAATCAGGCGGCGCAGCTCTCCTTCACGCGTGAGGACGAGGCCGAGGCCGATCGCACCGGCATCGCCTATCTGGACGCTGCGAAGCTCGACGCGTCGGGGCTGTCGTCCTTCTTCGACCGCATGGCCGCCGCGAAGGGAAAAGAAGAGGAGCGCGGCGCGTTCTTAAGCGATCACCCGCCCTCGAAAGCGCGCGCCGACGCATCGCGCCGTCCCGCGATGGGCCCGGAAGGTCAGGCGCTGAATTCCGAGGAATGGGCGCAGCTGAAATCGGCCTGCGCACAGAGCGCGAAATAATTCCTGCGAAGCTTTAGCGCAGCAGGATTAATCGCCGCCGACGCGGCCACCGTCCTTGCGCGTGACATAGATCACGCTGGGTCGCGGCCAGCTCTCGCCGCCCGCGGGCCAGGACGACGGCGGCCGCTGCATCTCGCCCATGACCAGCGCCGAGCCGAAATGCTTGCCGGCGCTGTCGGCCTCGCCCGGATGCTGGATGGCGCAGAAGAAGGTGCGTGCGTCCGGCCCCACCAGCGGACCGCAAATCTCGCAGCCGACAGGGCCGGTGAGGAAACGCTGCACCAGACGCGGCGCCTTGGCGGAAACGCTGGTCACCATGACGCCGTCATTGCAATCACGGAACACGGCGGGCGATCCGTCCGTGGCGATGAAGACGCGGCCCATACCGTCGAAGGCGATATTGTCTGGGCACGCAAAGCGGTCGCCCTTGAAGCTGGGCGCCTTGCCGAGCCAGGCGCTCGCCGGCGCCTTGTCCTTGCCGTCGGCCTTGACGTCCGCCCCGCTGGGGTCTCCCGCCAGAGCGAACACGTCCCATTTGAAAGTGACGGCCCCGGCATCCTGACCCGTTTCATCCAGGCGCAGAATGTGGCCGGTGACGTTCGGTTCGGTGCCCTGCCCGCGGCGCGGATTACCCGGGACGGCGGCGCGCGCATCCGAATTGTTCGTACACACCATCAGCACAACGCCCTTGGAATCGAAGCGCGCATCGACCGGGCATTCGACGTCTTCGGGCCGGTCCATCGGCGTGGCGCCGAGCGCGGCAGCGGCGACGCGCGCGCGCACCATCAGATCCGCCTCATCGGCGATGAGCAATTCGTCTTCGACTTCCTGCGCTTTCAGGGCGGCGTTCACGGCGGCGACGTCCAGCTTCAGCCATTTGCCCTTGCCGTCGGGCAGAAACTGCGCCGCATAGAGCGCTCCGGAATCCAGAAGGTCACGATTGGCGACGCGGTCCCTCGGATTGAACTTTCCAGCCGAGACGAACTTGTAGAGGAACTGCCCTTTCTCGTCGTCGCCCGCATAGATGGCGACGCGGCCGTCCTTGGCGAGGGCCGAGGTCGCGCATTCGCCCTTGCGGCGGCCCATGGCGGTGCGCTTGCGCGGCGTCCAGGACGGATCGTGCGGATCGATCTCGACCACCCAGCCATAGAGCGATGCGACGTGCGGGTTTTGCGACAGATCCAGCTGCGCTGGCTGGCCCGGACGGCGGAACGCGTCCGACAACGAATAGCCGAAAATGTCGGCGTCCTGCGCTTGCTTGGCGTCCGGGTTTTTAACCTTCGCCGCCGTCAGCATATAGGTGTTGAAGTTCTCTTCCGAGGTCAGATAGGTGCCCCACGGCGTCCAGCCGCCGGCGCAATTGGCCAGCGTGCCGATCGCGTAAGCGCCATCCGCCGGCGCGACCTTCTGCAATTCGTTCGCCTTTGCGCCCGCCGTTCTGATCCAGGGGTGGTCCTTGGCGGGGCCGGAGAAAATCACCGGCGAGAACGGCGTGACGCGGCGATTGACCGCAGCCGGTCCGGGCGCGGCATCTTTCACGACGCTCCAGGCGCCGCCGGCGGTCTTCAGGCGCACGACGCTGACGCCCATAGACGCATAGGCCGCCTCGCAGCTGTCGCGCGAGCCTTCAAAGGTCAGCACGCGGTCGCCGTACATCAGAGGCTGGTCGAAATATTCGTTGTTGGCGCAGAGAATATAATCGCCCTTCGGATCGGGCGTTTTCGGGAACGACCATTGCGCCGCAAACAGCGCCAGCATGTCGTTGTTGAAACCAAAACGCACTTCCTGGTCGGCGCGATCGGAGGTCTTGCGGTCGAAGGGCGCGGTGACGCTGTCATACAGCGGATCGCCCCAGCTGATCAGAACGCGCGCTTCGTACCCTTCCGGCACGCTGATCTGATCGTGGGTGTTGGCCGCGACGGGTTTGAAATTCGGCGCCGCGTCCTTGGCCGCGAGGGCCGGTCCAGCCAGGCTCAGCAGGCCGACCGCCGCGCCGCCTTGCAGCAGCCCGCGCCGGCTCAACCGTTCATTCAAAATATCCTGAAAATGGGGGCTCGCCATGATCGCGCTCCGTGGAATGCGCAGGTTCGCTAATCCCGCGCCATGACGCAACGATGACAAAGTGGCCCAAGGCCCGGTAAAGCTGGGGACATGAGTCTTGACCTGCCACCCGCGCGCGGCCAGATCCTGCGCGTGTTCCTGATCCAGGGCGGCATCGTCGGGTTCTCCGGATCGGTGCTCGGCTGTGCGATCGCGGCCGGATTCCTGGTGATCTGGCACGGCATCGCGCGCAATCCGGACGGCACGCCGCTCTTCCCCGTCGAAGTGGATCTGGGACTGCTCGCCGGGGCGGCGCTGATCGCGACCGCAGTGGGCATCGTGTCGGCCATGGCGCCGGCCCGCCGCGCATCGCGCCTCGACCCGGTGGTGGCGATCCGTGGCTGATCCCGGTCGCGGTGCGGCGCCGGCCGGCGACGTCCTGCGGCTTGCCGGCGTGCGCAAGTCCTATGGCACTGGTACCGCGGTCGAGACCGAAGTGCTGCACGGCAT
>CAYNCS010000092.1:0-10820 GCA_964395875.1 uncultured Caulobacteraceae bacterium
GATCACGCCCGCCGCCTTCGGCGCGGTGTCGCCCCGATGGATGGTCCAGGCGCGCGCTTCCTTCGGCCCCACCGTGAAATAAGTCTGCAGGCCAAGCAGGTCATATCCTGAGCGGATCAGCTTGTTCAGGCCCGGCTCATCCAACCCCGCCGATTCCAGATATTCCTTCTGCTCTTCGTCATCGAGCGCAGCGAGGTCCGCCTCCATCTGCGCGCAGATGACCACAGCCCGGGAGCCTTCCTTCTCGGCGTGTGCGAACACCTTGGCGGAATAGTCGTTGCCCTTGGCCGCCGATTCCTCGTCGACGTTGCAGACATACAGAACCGGCTTGGCCGTCAGCAATTGCAGCATGCGCCAGGCCTTGTCGTCATCGTCCGACACCGTCACGGTGCGCGCCGGCAGCCCTTTCTCAAGCGCCTCCTTGGCGAGGGCGCAGAGCTCCAGATTTTTCTTGGCTTCCTTGTCGCCGCCCTTGGCGCGCTTCTCGAGGTTCGGGATGCGCTTTTCGACGCTGTCCAGATCCGCGAGCATCAGTTCGGTCTCGACCGTCTCCAGATCCGCCAGCGGATCGACGCGCCCTTCCACGTGCGTGATGTCATCGTTCTCGAAACAGCGCAGCACATAAGCGATGGCGTCGCACTCGCGGATATTGCCGAGGAACTGGTTGCCAAGCCCTTCGCCCTTGGAGGCCCCGCGCACCAGACCGGCGATGTCGACGAAATTCATCCGCGCCGGAATGATTTCCTTGGATTTCGCGATTTGCGCCAGGGCGTCCAGGCGCGGCTCGGGCACCGCGACTTCGCCGACGTTCGGCTCGATCGTGCAGAACGGATAATTCGCGGCCTGCGCCGAGGCCGTGCGCGTCAGCGCGTTAAACAGCGTCGATTTGCCGACGTTCGGCAGGCCAACGATTCCGCACTTGAATCCCATGGATCAAATCCCTTTGCGCGCATATCGAGGCGCGGCGGCTTCATGGCCGAGTGCGCCCAAATTCGCAAGTTTCTCCAGAGCATCATCCGATCAATCCTCCCTAGATTGATCGGTGAATGATGCTCTGTTTTTTAATAGGAGCCCTTCTTATCCGATCGAACTGAAGCCGTTCGATCGGGAAAGGATCTAGTCGTCCGCCGGCCCCGCGGCCCGCGACGCCTTGCGCGGATCAAGCTTGGGCGCCGGCGCCAGACGCATGACTTCGGCTTGAAACTTCTCGTCCGCCCCCATGACGGCCATGCCGACCGCCCGCGCGATCGCCGTGCACAGACCCTCGACCCATTTCATCTCGGCTTTGCTGAAATCCGAAAGGACGTGGTTGTGCACCAGCGCCTTGTCGCCAGGATGGCCGATGCCCATGCGGCCGCGGCGGAAGTCCGAATCCAGATGCGCCATCATAGAGCGGATGCCGTTATGGCCGGCCGAGCCCCCGCCCGTCTTCATGCGGAAGCGCCCGGGCGCCAAATCAAGCTCGTCGTAGAACACGATGATCTTGGAATCGGGAATTTTGAAAAAGCGCGCAGCCTCCGCGACCGAGCGGCCGCTTTCGTTCATGTAGGTCTGCGGCTTCAACGCCAGACACTTCACGCCCGCAATCGTTCCATCGGCGCATTCGCCCTGGAACTTCCTCTTCCACGGACCAAATTTGTGACGCTCGGCGATCGCGTCGATCGCCATGAAGCCGATATTGTGCCGGTGCTTCGCATATTCGGCGCCGGGATTGCCCAGGCCGACAAGCAGAAGCATGGCGAAATCCTACTTCTTCGCGGGAGTCTTGGCCGCTGGCGCAGCCTTCGCAGCCGGAGCCGCCTTGCCGCCCGCCGCTTTCGCGTCGGCCGCAGGCGCGGCTTCCGCCGCCGGCGCTTCTTCCTTCAGACGGCCGGCCAGAGAGACCAGCGTGAAGTCGACCTTGCGGTTCTTCGGTGCAGCGCCAGCCGGCAATGCGACTTGCGAGATGTGGATGGACTGGCCGATGTCGAGGCCGGTCAGATCGACGTCGATGCGCTCGGGGATGTTGTCCGCCGGCACGCGCAGGTGCACGAAGTGATCCGGCACGTTCAACACGCCGCCGCGCTTCAGGCCCAGCGCCGCTTCCTGGTTGATGAAGTGCAGCGGCACTTTCACGTCGATCACAGCGTGTTCGTCGACGCGGTAGAGGTCGATGTGCAGCGGTTCGTCCGTCACCGGATGAAATTGCACTTCGCGCGGGATGACTGGCTGGACTTCGCCTTTGTGCTCGATCTGCACGAGATGCGAGATGAACTTGCCGGCATTGATCGCCTTCACGACTTCCGCCGCGCGCAGATCGATGGCGACCGGATCCTTGCCGCCGCCATAAAGAATGCCCGGCACCTTGCCTGCCCGGCGGGAAGCGCGGGCGCCGCCCGTTCCAGTGCGCTCACGCACTTCAACATTCAGAACGATGCCGGCCATGATCGCCTCTTAATCCTTCAAAAGCGCATAAAGCCGCGCGCCCCATTTCTGGTTTGGCGCCGCGGCGGTCAAATGAGAAGCGGAGCGTTTAACCGAACCGCCTCTCCGGCGCAAGTCGGCCCGGCGGTCCGCTTCGACAAAAATGGCGGCCAAAGGCAGGAAACCCGGCCCCGGCCTCAGGCGGCCGGGGGCGCCGCCGCAGCCGGCAAAGCGAACGGTTCGTCCCCCAGCGCCGCCAAAGCCCGGTTAATCTCGGTGAAACGCCTGTTTTTCAAGGCTTCATTGCTGTGCCGCGCATACCAGTCCCAGGCCTTTTTGAAATTATTCCGGCCGTCGGCGCGCTGTCCGGCGGGATATTCCCGGATCGCCTGGGCGTAATGCGCGCGGCCCATAAAATCCGGATCGGCGCCCCGCGCCTGCAGATCCGCCCGGAATTTCTCAAAGAAAGCGGCCCCTTCAGCCAGCCTGCCCCATTCATAAAGCTGCATGCCGCGAGCCGAATAGAGCTCAAACGCCCGGATCGGGTCTTTGGACTGGGACAGGGCCCGAGCCCAGAACTCGTCCGCCCGGGGATGATTAATCACGCCGGACGCTTCCGCGATCAATCCGACGTCGTTGGTCCCCAGCGGCGTCCGGCCTTTCTCGGCGAGCTCCAGGGCCCGCGTGCAGGACAGGGACAATTGATCGGAGAGCGCCTGGATGCGCGCATTGTAGCTGACGGTTTCCCCCTCCAGCGCGTCGGCGCGCGCACTGGCCAGATCGGATTTCAGCTCCAGAATGCGCGTCATGAGGGAAAAGAGCTGGTCGCGCCGCTGGCGGACTTCCGCCTGGCTGCGGGCGAAGCCCTGCGCCAGAAACGCCAGCACGCCGAACAGGGCGCCGAAGACGACGTCTTTGTTCTCAAGGCCGATGCCCTTGAGCCACTCATTGCTCTGGTGCAGCGCCGTGTAGAGATCGCCCATCGCCCCCTCCCACGGCGCCTATACTACGCGCCTAGTCGAACAATTTGGAGACGCTCTCTTCATTGGCGATGCGCCGGATGGCTTCCCCGATCAGCGGCGCCACGGGCAGCACCCGCACCTGCTTGGACTTGTTCACCACGTCCGACGGCAGGATCGTGTCCGTCACCACCAATTCCTTCATGACCGACTTTTCGACGCGTTCGACCGCTCCGCCCGACAGCACGCCATGCGTCACGTAGGCCGAAACCGACTTCGCGCCCTTCTTGATGATGGCGGCGGCGGCGTTGCAGAGCGTGCCGGCGGAATCGACGATGTCGTCGATCAGGATGCAGGAGCGCCCCTCGACTTCACCGATGATGTTCATGACTTCGGATTCGCCCGGCCGCGGACGGCGCTTGTCGACGATGGCCAGCGGCGCGCCGAGCTTGTCGGCGATCTGACGTGCGCGCACCACGCCGCCGACGTCCGGCGACACGATCACCAGATCCTTCAGGCTGTAATTGGCGCGAATGTCGGCCTCAAGCACCGGAAGCGAAAACAGATTGTCGGTCGGGATGTCGAAAAAGCCCTGAATCTGCCCGGCATGCAGGTCCATGGTCAGGACCCGATTGGCGCCGGCGGTGCAGATCAGGTTCGCCACCAGCTTCGCCGAAATCGGCGTGCGGCCGCCGGTTTTCCGGTCCTGACGCGCGTAGCCGAAATACGGGATCACCGCCGTGATGCGCCGCGCCGAAGCGCGCCGAAGCGCGTCCAGGCAGATCAGCAATTCCATCAGATGGTCGTTGGCCGGGTAGGATGTGGACTGGATGACGAAAACATCCTCGCCCCGCACATTCTCGTCGATGGTGACGAAAATCTCGTTGTCCGAGAACCTCTTGACCTGCGCCTTGGTCAAGGGCGCGTCCAAGTGATCCGCGACCGCCTCCGCCAGAGGCCGGTTCGCATTTCCCGACAGCAATTTCATTTGAGTGGCCCCGCATGCCGCCCGCGCCGCATCGCCGCGCTATGTCATGGCTCTGTAGCAAAGCGCACATCCGGCGCAAGGCCGCGACGAGATTAAGGCGCGACAAAAACCCGATGTGGTCAGCGGCGCAACACTATCGCCGATAGATTGCGACCGTAATCGCCTTCCTGGCGCTTCACTGCGCGCCGGTTGGAGAAATAGGCGGCCTCTTCAGCGCAGGTGTCCTGCGGCAAGATATCCACAGTCCGCACACCCGCGCGCGAAAGCCGTGCGGCGCAATACCCTTTCAAATCAAAGTGGAGCCGATCTCCCTGCCCTGCTTTGAAAAAGCGCTCGTTCTCTGCATCGTCCGCTGCGAACGTCGCGAGAAATTCCGGGCCGACTTCGTACGAGGCCTGTGCGATGCAGGGCCCGATCGCCGCGACGATGCGCGCCTCGTCCGCACCCAGGCTTTTCATCGCCGTGAGGGCTGCTTCGATCACGCCCCCTACGGCGCCCTTCCATCCCGCGTGCGCCGCGCCGATCACGCCCGCTTCGGAATCGCTCAAAAGAATAGGCCCGCAATCGGCGGTCAGAATCGACAGCGCCAGCCCCGGAACTCTCGTCGCCATAGCGTCGGCCTGCGGCCGGTCCGCATAGGCGCCGGCGAACGCCTGGCTGACGATTTCGGCTTTGGCGCTGTGCACCTGATAGACCGACAACAGATGCTCCGGCGCGATCTCCAGTGCGCTTGCGATGCGCCGCCGGTTCTCAGCCACGTCGGCCGGATCGTCTTTCGATCCCGGCCCAGCGTTCAACGAAGCGTAGATGCCCTTGGACGCTCCACCCACGCGGCCGAAAAAGCCGTGCGCGATGCCGGGCAGCTTCAATGCACGCGACTGAATGAACGGCGGATGAGACATGAAGAATGCGTGCAGCAAGCGAACGCCGCGGTCAATCAGCGACAGCCTGATCTGGTCTTCAATCCAAACTTACGCCAGAATGAGCGCTCGGCGCCATTGGCGCATCGCCTCTGGCGCTCAGCTCCCCGCATTCGCTCCCTGCGAACCCGGATGGAGCTATTTTGAGCCGGAGGCTGTCATGAAAGTCAGTGAAGCCATGCATGTCGGCGTCACCTGGGCGACGCCGAATACACCTGTCATCGAACTCGCGCGCCTGATGCTGAAAGACGAAATCGGCGCCATCCCCATCGGACACGCCGACCGTCTGGTCGGCATGGTGACGGACCGCGACATCGTCTGCCGCTGCATCGCGCTGGGTCTCGACCCGCACAAGGTCGCGGCGCGCGAAATCATGTCCAAAGGCGTCGTCTGGTGCCGTGAGGATGAGGAACTGGCCGACGCGGCGGTCTTGATGCAGGACAAACAAGTGCGCCGTCTGCCAGTCATCAATGAAAGCAAGCGCATGGTCGGCATGCTGGCGCTGGGCGACGTCTGGCACACCGCGCCGGACAAGATGGCGGCGGAAGTGTTGTCGCGCGTCAGCGATCATCATCATTGATGCGCTAAGAAAAACGGCCCGGATCGCTCCGGGCCGCCCCTTACCGGCTTTTACTGCCCGGGCATCGTAAAGCCTTCGATGAGCGAGACTCGGTAATCCGCGGCCTTGAAACGGTGCTGCTTCGCCGCCTCATATTCAGGGCTGTGGTACCAGGCCTTGGCGTCCTCGGCTGTGTCGAATTGCAGAAGCACGACGCCGTCGGGCGCCGCGCCTTCGAGCGCCGTCGAAGCGCCGTACACGATCAGCGGGTTCATTTTCACTTTCGGCCCGTTCGCCTGCATGGCCATCTGATAATCCATGAATTTCGCCGGGTCTTTCACGGCATTCTCGCGAACGAAAAGAAGATAGGCTGGCATGTTTCCTCCCTGGATTCTGCGGCGGATGACCGCCGCTGTTTGTCCGCGCACTGTGCCGGGCCCAACCGCGCTTGTCATCCGCGTCACCGCCAATGCGTTTTGACAAACTTTGCCAAAGGCACCTATATTTGGATCAGAGGTGAGACCTATGGCGACGATGAACATCTCCCTGCCCGACCAGATGAAGGAATGGGTCGAGGCCCGGGCCGAAACAGGCCGCTACGCCAATTCCAGCGATTATGTGCGGGATCTGATCCGCCGGGATCAGGAAAAGGCGGAGAAGATTGCACGGCTGCAAACGTTGATTACCGAGGGTATCGAGAGCGGGATTTCGGAACGCTCGTTTGACGAAATCATGGAAAAAGGACGTCAACCAGCGGTGTCCAAAGGCCACTCGGCCGACAAAGGTGGTCAGAGGCCATAACGATGTCGAAAGCCCTGAGTGTTATGCCTTGAAGGTCGAAACGAACCGAGTAATTTATAGCCATGGCGAAAACAGCTAAATCCGGAAAACATAGCGAACGACTCGGCCGGAGCTCCGTAACAGGCAAATACGTTTTGAAGCCCGCGAGCCAGTCCAAGGGCACTGTCAGTTCCGAGAAAATGCGCAAAGTCGTTCGTGAAGTAGTGGCGAGCGAAGGGAAGTGACCGCAGACGTTGCCGTCGATATCGACAACGTCTTCATCAACTGCCCCTTCGATATTGAATACCGCACTACGTTCGAGGCACTGGTTTTCACAATCCATGCATGCGGATTTCGACCACGCTGCGCCCTTGAATTGGATGACGCCAGCCAAACTCGCATCGAAAAACTCTACAACATTATCGAGGAATGCCGATTCAGCGTCCATGACTTGTCACGCACAGAATTGGATTCGATCAACAATCTGCCGCGTTTCAATATGCCTTTGGAATTGGGCCTCTTTCTCGGAGCAAAGAGATATGGAGACGAAAATCAGCGCCATAAACGCTGCCTAATTTTAGATACCGAGCGATTCAGGTATCAAAAATTCATTTCGGATATTGCTGGCATGGACATTCGAGAACACGGCGCAGACCCTGCCCGCGCGTCTCTCGAGCTACGTAACTGGCTCAAGAATGTTTCTCGCCGAACCCTTCCAAGCGCGAAAGAGATTGGCGCACTCTATGATCGCTTTCAAAAAGCACGCTTAAAAATCAGCGCAAAATTAGGTTTTGACAACTCCGCTATTCCGTACGCGGACTACGAGAACATGGTGACAGACTGGCTATTAGTCGCACGCAAATGACCAATAAAAAGGCCCGGAGCGATCCGGGCCTTTTGCATTTGCAGAACAGACGCGCTTACGCGGCGTCCTTGTCCTTCGCCTTCCGCTTGCGCTCGTTCGGATCGAGATAACGCTTGCGGATGCGGATCGCCTTCGGCGTCACTTCGACAAGTTCGTCTTCCTCGATCCAGGAGATCGCCTGCTCCAGCGTCATGCGCTTGGGCGGGGTCAGACGAATGGCTTCATCCTTGCCCGAAGAGCGCACGTTGGACAGCTTCTTTTCCTTCAGCGGGTTGACGTCCATGTCTTCGCCGCGCGGATTTTCGCCGATGATCATGCCTTCGTAAACGGCCTCGCCCGGATCGATGAACAGCGAGCCGCGCTCTTCAAGATACCACAGCGCATAAGCGACCGCGTTGCCCTGGTCGGTCGAGATGATCGCGCCGGTGTGGCGGCCCGGAATTTCACCGCGCCAATCGCCCCATTCGTGGAAGACGCGGTTCATCACACCTTCGCCGCGCGTATCGGTCATGAACTCGCCATGATAGCCGACGAGCCCGCGCGACGGCGCGTGGAAGATGATCCGCTGCTTGCCGCCGCCGCTGGGACGCATGTCCTTCATTTCGCCGCGGCGCAGAGAGATCTTCTCAATCACGGCGCCGGCGAAGTTTTCGTCCACATCGATCGTGACTTCCTCGATCGGCTCGAGCAGACGGCCTTCTTCGTTGCGCATGGTCAGCACGCGCGGGCGCGAGATGGTCATCTCAAAGCCTTCGCGGCGCATGGTTTCGATCAACACGCCGAGCTGCAATTCGCCGCGGCCCGCCACTTCGAACGCGTCCTTGCCTTCGCTTTCGGAGATCTTGATCGCGACGTCGCCTTCGGCCTGACGGTACAGGCGCTCGCGGATGACGCGCGATTGCACCTTGTCGCCTTCGCGGCCGGCCATCGGCGAATCGTTCACCGACATGATGATGGCCAGAGTTGGCGGATCGATCGGGTTCGAGAACACAGGCTCGGTGACCTCGATATCGCAAATCGTGTCCGAAACCGTAACGCCGCCAAGACCGGCGATGGCGACGATGTCGCCGGCTTCGGCGCTTTCGACCGGCACGCGCTTCAGCCCGCGATATGCGAACAGCTTGGTCAGACGCGCGCGCTCGATTTCCTTACCGTCGCGGGTCATCGCCTTCACGGTGCGGCCCACTTCGATGCGGCCGCTCTCAATGCGGCCCGTCAGCGTACGGCCGACGAACGGATCGGAATCCAAAGTCGTCGCCAGCATGCGGAACGGCTCGTCCATGTGGTCGGCCGGCGGCGGCGGCGGCACGTGCTCAAGGATCAGATTGAACAGGGGCGCGAGATCCTTGCGCTCGTCCTTCAGATCCTTCGCGGCCCAGCCTTCCTTGCCGGAAGCGTACAGGAACGGGAAGTCGAGCTGCTCGTCGGTCGCGTCCAACGCCGCGAAGAGGTCGAACACGTCGTTCAGCGCCTTGTCGGGATCGGCGTTCGGACGGTCGGCCTTGTTCAGGCAGACGATCGGGCGCAGGCCCAGCTTCAGCGCCTTGCCCAGGACGAACTTGGTCTGCGGCATCGGGCCTTCGCTGGCGTCGACCAGCAGGATGCAGCCATCGACCATCGAGAGGATGCGCTCGACTTCACCGCCGAAATCGGCGTGGCCCGGCGTATCGATGACGTTGATCCGGCGCTCCACGCCGTCCTTGTCCCAGACGACGCTGGTGCATTTGGCGAGGATGGTGATGCCCCGCTCCCGCTCCAGCGGGTTGGAGTCCATGGCGCGCTCGGCGCGTTCTTCGTTGTCGCGGAAGGCGCCGCCTTGAGCGAGCATCTTGTCGACCAGAGTGGTTTTGCCATGGTCGACGTGTGCGATGATGGCGACGTTACGCAAGCCGGACGACGACATGCGGATCTCCTAATGCGGCGAAATGAATGCGCTCACCGATTGCCCGAACAAAGCAGGAACGCAAAAAGGCGCAACGGCCGAGCTAATTTTATAGCTCGGCCGCCGTTTCCTTTTCCCTTATCCGCGGCAGATAAGGGATTCCGCTGCCTTCCGCAATGCCCCTAGCCCATCAAATCCCTGGATGCGTCCGAAACAACGGTGAGACGCCTTGAGTTTTTAGGCCTATCCCCCCATCCTCGACGGACGCTGCTCGGGGGGCGTGGGGATGGATCTTTCAGCCTACGTCGAAGGCGTCTGCGCCTGCCCCGACCCGCACTCGCTGAAACGTCTCCTCATTTCAACGTTAATGGACGCCTACGACGTGAAGGCGCTGAGCGGCTTCGCTTTTCCGTTCGGCAGCGCCACGTCGAAGGGGCTGCGAGACCCCATCATCTCGACGTTTCCGGAAGTCGTGCAGATCGCATACCGCTCGGAAATGGCCGAACATGACCCCCTGATGTTGGCCGCGATGACTCTCGGGGCGCCGCTCCAGTTCTCGAAAATCGAACACACCTTGCCGCTCAGCCCCGCGACGAAACAGGTCCTGGACCTCATGCGTGATTCCGGTCTGCACGACGGCGTCATGACGCCCGTTTTCGCAAAGCCGGGCTTTTACGCGTATTTCTCCGCCGCGTTTGATCGCGAACGCCATGACCTCAAGCCTTCCGATCTGCGCATCATCAAGATCATCTTCGACGAGTTCTACTTCCGGCATCGCGAACTCACGCGCGCCCAAAACGGCGCCCTGTCGAAGCGCGAACGGCAAGTCCTGGTCGCCATGGCCGAAGAGAAGTCCAACGCAGAAATCGCTGCGACCCTGGGCATCTCCGAACACACCGTGGACACTTATGTCAGGCGATGCTTCGCCAAACTGGACGTCTCGAGCCGCGCTCAGGCGGTTCTGAAATTTCTCGGCGGCGGGGCTTACGGCATGCGCGTGCATCGATCGATAAGTCCAACCAGCGGTCAGTCTTCGATAGAGTAATCATCCTCGATAATGTAGTCGCCCGCCATACGCGGCGCATCGGCAAGGCGCGATTGCGCGCGTGCGCGCAGGTCCTTGGCGTAGGCAAAAAAGGTCGCTTCCAAATGTTCGGCCGCGCGGCTCGCCATGATTTCAATCTGACGCGCCACCTCGATCAACTCACGCGCCGCTTCATCGCTGAGCGCCGCCGGAAGCGGTTCTTTGTCGGACTGCAAAACTCTTCTCCTGACCGGTGCAACACCGCCCCCTAGAAAAATGAGGATGCGCCAGTAACAGCTTGCCGCGCCGCCCGCTGTCGGGCGGCGCGTGACATTTTTATGAATTGCAGTTCGAGGAGAACGCGGAAACCGCCACCCCGCAGCTCACGCGTAGCCGTTAAGCGCGATATATTTGCGCAGATCCTCGGCGCGGGCGTCCGG
>CAYNCS010000092.1:10830-13771 GCA_964395875.1 uncultured Caulobacteraceae bacterium
AGCTTGTGGCGGAGGGCCGGGCCGCTGAGGGCGGAAAGACGGTTGACGAGCGCCGCCCTGCGCCGCCATCTTTTCCCACAGCGTCACGGATTGCTTCACGTCATAACCGGCGGCGTGCATGTAATCGACGCCGATGCGATCGGCTTCGCTTTCCTGAAGACGCGAATATGGCAACAGAACGCCTACCTGCACGCCAAGGCCGAGCACGGAATAAAGCGCTTGTTTATATTGAGAGTTTGAACTGTTGAGCGCGACGCCCGCAGCCGCCATGCCCGTCTCGGCCAGCGTCGATTGGCTGTAGCGCTCGGCCGCATGCCGACCGCTGACATGGCCGGTTTCGTGCCCCAGCACCGCCGCCAGCTGATCGTCCGTACTCGCGACGTCCAGAATACCCTTATACACGCCGACCTTACCGCCAGGCAGAACGAAGGCGTTTACTTCTTTCGATTCAAAAACCTGGATGTCCCATTGCTGATTGCCGTAGCCGGCGGCGCTTTGAATTTTGCGCCCCACGCGCTGAACGCGGGAGATCGCGGCGCCGTCGCGGGTGACGGGCGTTTCCTTCTTGGTCTGCTCCCAGGCGCTCAGCGACAATTGCGCGAGCTGGTTGTCGTCGATGAAGACCAACTGGCTCCGGCCCGTAAGGGCGTTGGTTTCACACCCCGCCGCAAACAACACGATCGATCCCGACGCGAGCCCACGAACGAGGTTTCGCCGCGTCACTGCGCTGATTTCATTCGATTGCAAAGTCGCATCCACGCCTTGATCGGCATGCAATTCGCACATGATCGGTCTCCCTCTTCCCCGGACCGCCCGCTAGAGCATCATCCGATCAATCGGCTCCAGATTGGTCGATGAATGATGCGCTACACTTTTGAATTAGAGCCCTTCTTATCCGATCGAACCGATTCAATTCGATCAGGCAAAGCCCTCGTACCACACCCCTCCGATGCACCGGAAGACATGAACCGCCCCAGAACGGCGCGCCGGGCTGCGGAGCCATCAAGTCAGCGTCGCCGAAAGCAGCTACAAGCACCAAACAAGGGGGTTGGATGTATGGCGGAATTGGCGGCCGGAAACGGAATGCTCGATCAGGTCGCGTCGGCGATACTGAACTGGTGGGGGCATGGCGGACTTGAAATGAGCGCCGGCGCGGGCCTCGCTGCTTTGGGCGCGGTCGCGGCGGCGGCGGTCAAGGCCCGCCCACAACGCGAACATGCGGCGCGCGTCAGCCGCCGCACGCGAAGCACTGTCGCCATTCGCGCCAACGCCGAGACGCTAGCCATCGCCGCCTCGGATTTTCTCTGGCGCCTCAAGGAAATCACGCAGGACGGCTCAGGCTATTACATCGCGCCCAACGCGCCGGGCGGGGACTATTACGATTACAAGCGCGGCAGCACCGCCTTTCGGCTCGCAGCGCTGCTGGGCGCAATCCGCGCCGTGGATCGCGAAACCCATGTACTGGGCGAAACACGTCTCGACGCCCAAGGCAGCCTGTTCGCCGCCATTCAATCCTTCAGCGCCGTTCTGGCCGACGGTCCGCCTCAGGAATATCTGCGCGCAGCCCGCCTGTGCGACGTCTGGGATTTGCCGCCCTTCGCCGCGGCTAGAAGCGATGGCGAAGCGTTCGACCCGCATGGTATGCACGACGCCGCCCGGTTCGACGCGGCGCTGCGCAAGCATCTCCCCGGCGTGGAAGTCTCCAACACACACGATCTGGTCGGCGCGCTCATGATTTTGAGCCGGGAAGAATTGCTCGAACTGTTTCGCAAGCTCGCCTTCGACCTTGCAAAATTTCGTGGCGAGGAGCCGCCCTCGCCCAGCACGGTCCTGGAGAGCGTCGAGGAAACCGCGCGGGCTTTGGCGTTTCGCGAGGCGCGCCTTTTCCGTGAATGGCAGCGCACGATCGGCGACCGCATGCTGAACGAGGGTCGCGTGATCAGCTTCGCCGCCTTTGAAGCCATGGCCGCCGATCCCGCGGTGCGCACCAGCCCCTGGATGCGCCGCCTGCTCGATCTGTTCGAGGGCGTCGATATTGCGGCGGACGCCAAACACGATGCGCGCCCGCGCCAGCTACGCCGCCTGAGCGAAGCCACGGCGACTCTCGTCCTGGCGCTGGCGAAAACCGGCGCCGGTCAAAGCGCCTTGACCAAAGACACGCTGGCGCTTGCGAGGTCCCTCGCCGCGCCGCCGGAATAATCGTTTCGACAAACAAAAACGCCGGCGATGTCTCGCCGGCGTCAAGTCTTGGAGGGATCGCCCGGCTCGGAGAACCGGGCGATGATGTTCCATCGCTGGAATTAGAAGTCGAAGCCGAGCTCAACGCCGTAAGTGGCGCCACGCTCGTACGAGCCCTGCAGCGCCGCAACCGGCGTGCCGAACGCGATGTAATCTTCGTCGAAGATGTTGTTCCCGAAGATCGAGATCGACGTCATGCCGCGGCCGACAGGAATGTCCGCCACGCCGATGCGGCCGTTGAACACCCAGTAATCCGGACGGATGCGGCCTTCGTCGTTGATCGGCGCGATCGGGCCGCCAATCGAGGAGTACAGCGGCAACGCCGTCAGGGCGTAGTCGCTGCGCCAGTTGGCGTCGCCGCGGATGAACGGATACATGCCGTTGTTGAACTTCGCGAACTCGTACGCAGCACCCAGACGGAGCGTCCAGTCCGACTTGTAGGTGGTGCGGGCGATGTCGGCGACGTCGCCGCGGAGACCCGTGCGCGGATCGGTGGTGATGAATTCCTTGTAGTCGGTGTCGGTGTAGCCGACATTGCCTTCAAGGGTCAGACCTTCCATCGGCAGCGCGACGACTTCGAGTTCGAAGCCGGACAGCGCAGCCTTACCCGCGTTTTCGAACGTCTGAACGCCGTTCGTGAAGTTCTGGATCTGCAGGTCCTTATAGTCGCTGTAGAAGATGGCGAGGTTGGCGCGCAGACGGT
>CAYNCS010000093.1:0-13593 GCA_964395875.1 uncultured Caulobacteraceae bacterium
AGGTCGTGAAGGTGATGGAGTTCGGCGCCTTCGTGAACTTCTTCGGCGCCAAGGACGGCCTCGTCCATATCTCCGAAATGGCCCCGCATCGCGTCAAGGCGACGTCCGACGTCGTCAAGGAAGGCGACATCGTGAAGGTCAAGCTGTTGGGCTTCGACGATCGCGGCAAGGTGCGCCTGTCCATGAAGAGCGTGGACCAGGTCACTGGCGAGCCGATCGCGCCGCAGCCGAGAGAGAAGGACGGCGAATAACCTTCGTCTCCCTGGAAAAACGAAACGGCGGGCTTTGCGGCCCGCCGTTTTTTTGCGCCTGGAATATGCGCTAGTGCTTGCCGTGCTTGAGGCCTTGATTTTCGGCCTTCTTCATCTTGGCGCGCTCCTCATCCGAATCCAGGGCCTCGGCCGCGTCGCGCGCCATGTCATCGATGTCGTCGCCGCGCTCCTGCATGAATTTGTCGATCGATTTCTTGTAATCACGCGAGGCGGTGTAGCTGCCTTCGCCTTCGGCGTTTTCCTGACGCGGGTCTTTGGGTTGGTTTGGCATTTCGACCTCCGTTGGCGGGCTGAAAATTAGAAGCGAACTTCCGCGTGACCTCCGAGGTCAGGCGTATCGTGCGCCGACATGTTGGCCTTGGCGATTTCGAAGCCGAAGCGCAGGGGATTTGACGTGCTCGCCCAGACGTCGGCGGTCTCGGGGTGAAACTGCAGGATCACCATCGCGGGGTCGTCCTTGCCTTCGTACCAGGCGGCCAGGGTCGGCGACCAGAATTCATCGCGTACGGAATCGTCGTCGATGCGCTCAAGTTTGCCGCGCACGAAGGCGTGGTAATCCTGGCCTTTTGCGATGAACACCAGGCGTGCGTCTGCGCCGCCGGCGCTGGCGATGTGCGCATCGGCGCGCGTGAAGAAATAAATGCTTTCGTCGTCTTCGCGCACATACGGCGTCATCGGAAGCAGGCTGTCCCGATTGGCTTCGCCGAGCATGCAGGTTCGGGCGTCGTTCAGTTCTTCGAAGAACTGGCTCTTCGGATTTTCAGATAATTTTTCAACATCGCTCATGGCGGTCTCCCGGCTCAGTGGATTCTGTGCCGGAGAAACGCTCCGCCGCTGCGATGGTTCCTGCTATTTGCGCGCCGCCTCCACCAAAGCGGCGATCATCCAGCGCCGCAATTTCTGCGCCTCGGCGCCGTTCAGGCCCAACACGTCCTTGCAGGTGACGTAGCCTTCCGAGCCCACGACGACGCCGAGCGCCTGCACCAGTTTCTTGAAGGCAGCGGGCTTGAACTGATCGCGCGCGGGGGCGAGCGCGGCCTCAATCAGCGGCGTGCGGCGGTTCTGCCGGCGCGGCGGATCGCCGGCGTTGCGCACCGCTGTCGCCGAGTGGGCCAGCATCGCGCGCACTGACGCTTCGTTCTGCGCGATCATGTCGTGCAGGGCGGCGTCCACGCGTTCCAGGCGCGCAACCGGGTTCTTCGAATCCAGCCCTTCGAACAGGGCGTCGGCTTCCGGGGTCTGCATATCCACGGAAGCTTCAAGCAGCAGCGCGTCGAGGTTTGGGAAATAACGGTAAGCGGTGGCGCGCGAGACTTCCGCCTTCGCGGCGATTTCCTCAAGGCTCAGCGGACCGCCATCTTTCATCAGAGCGCCGGCGGCCCGCAACAGGTCCTTGCGGGTGCGATTGCGTTGATTGACGCGTCCGGTCTGGTCGTCGGCCATGTTTATTGCGGCAATTGCTGCAGGATGGCAGCGAGGTCGATCCAGACGTTCTCGCGCTTGATCGCGCCGTCGCCTGCAAACTCGACCACGTGCAGGAGACGGAACTCCAGGGGGCGGTTGCGGCCTTCCAGGCCGAACGGTCGGCCGACCGCCGTACCGCTCCAGCGCGATTCATCCACCATGAAATGATCGCCGTACAGCCGGCGGATCGTCTCGAATTTCGAATCGGACAAATCGTGGAACAGCGCCTCATAGAAAGCGCGCGCGGCCTCACGGCCATAAGTCGGTCCTGAAGGCCAGCCCACAATGTCATGCTCAACCGTGTCGGTCAGCGTGCGCAACACGCCATTGACGTCGTCGGTGGCCTCGAAGCCGAAATGTTCGTCCATCCGCCGGTCCATCTGGTCTTTCGTCAGCATTGGAGCCCCTCCCATCTTCAGACGGGAATGTCATAATGAGACAACAGTCTCATTGCAAGCAGATTGTCTCCTATCTGGCGGGCCTAATCGCGCGTCGTCTTGGGCTTGAACACGCCGGTCCAGGTCAGGATGGAGAAGCCGATCACGATCGCGCCCAAGGCCGCATAGGCGGCCTGCGCCCAGCGCCAAAGGCCAGTTTCCTCGAACAGGTTCTGATCGGAATCCGGCAGTTTGATCCCGGGCCATGGCTTCGCGCCCGGCGCCCGGCCGATCTTGCATTCTTTCTCCTGACCGAGATCGATCACCGGCGCGGCGACGTCGAGTGCATAAAGCGGCGGGAGAACTTCGTCGCAGACCGCGATCGCGCCGTCATGCTCCTCGATCAGCGCGCCGCGCTCCAGGGCCAGCGACGTGCCCACGGAACCTGCGAGCCAGAATAAACCGGCGCTGACCGCCGCGCGCGATGCGGACAGGCCATAGCCGAACGGCAGCTCCGCGAAGAGGAACACGGCGACCTGCTTGGCCATGCAGTAGAGTTTCAACACGGGCCAGGCCAGAAGGCGCAGCCAATTGACGAAGAACAGCCACCACGACGTAGAGGCGAACAGATCGTTCAGATCGCCGTCCTCACCTTTGGCGCGCGCCGCATCGTAACGCTCCTTGGCCTGAAAGAACCGGTTCACCGCGCTGCGGTCGGAGACGGACATCCACTTGGCGTAGATCTGGCTGACGCGTCCGCGATGCCGGTTTTCCTCGCGCTTTTCCTCGCGCGACAAACGCCGCGCATCGGGATGAAGTCCGGCCCGTTCCAGCGCTGCGCTGCAGACGCGCCATGGCTGATTGGCGAATGCGCCGTTCTTTGGCGTGGCGCGGCGCAGCCAGACGGCGCGCCGGCGCCACAGGGGACGCAGCGCCGTGGTCTGTGCGCCCAGATGCTCATAGACGCATTCGCTCAGCGCGATGGAGGATGCGGCGCCCCAGGCGGTGTCGGGATCGTCGAACAGGCGGCCGATTCGGGCGCTTTCCAGACTGACGATGCCGTCGACTTCGTTGTCGCGCGCGAACAATTCGCCGCCGATCCGCGTGGTTTTGAGGACAATGGCGTAGCCGGACGGATTGGAGAATTTGCCGTCCCGCATATCCAGATCGCGTTCGATCTTAGCGCCCAGCAAGCTCACGGCGCCGTTGGCCTCGAAGGGCTGCCCGGCATTGGCGCGCAGCAGGACCGCGCCGCCGATTTCCGCGTTTTCGGCGCCCAGCGCGAAGCCGCCGGGGTTGAGAAAGCGCGCCCCGGTGCATTCCAGATTGCCGTTCATCTTCGCGCCGAGGAAACTCACATGGCCCTGGGCCTCGAATATGTATTGTCCCGCGGCGCGCAGAAGCACGGCGCCGCCCACCTGCACATTGTCCGCCGACAGCGCGCGTCCGCCGATCGCCTGCATGCGCGCGCCGCTGCAATCGAGGCTGCCGCTGATCCGGGCGCCGAGGAAGCTCACCTGACCTTCCGCTTCGAATGTGTGCGTGGCCATGGCGCAGACGAAGGCTGTGCCGCCGATTTCCGCGTTTGAAAGAACGAGCGCCGCGCCCCGGCCATTGATGAAGCGTCCGCCCGCGCATTCGAGATTGCCGGTGATCTTGGCGCCCAGCAGACTGACTTCGCCGGCGGCTTCGAACGGGTGCGCGCCATTGGAGCCCATGCGGATCCCACCGCGGATTTCGGCGTTGGTTCCGATGATGGCGTAGCCGCCTTCGTTCGCCACATAGGCGCCGTCGAAATCCACCGTGCCCGCGATCTTGGCCCCGAACAGATTGACGCCGCCATACGCTTCAAAGCGGTTGACGCCCTCGCAGCGCAGCAGCGCGCCCCCGCCGATCTCAGCCGAGGCGGCGACCAGCGCGTCGCCGCCGGGATTGATGAAACGGCCGCCGCCGCAGGAGAGCGCGCCTTCGATCTTGGCGCCGAGGAGCCAGACCTGACCTTCGAATTTGGCGCCGTCGTCCAGCAGGACATTGCCGCCGATCTGCGCCGCTTGCGCGTAAAACACGGACGGGTGGATGTCGGGCGGCCAGAAGATCGGCGCCCGCAAATGCGCGCAGCGTCCCCACACGTCTCCACCAATGCGGGCTGCGCGTAAGCGGATATAGGCGGAGCCTTCGCTTCCGCCGGCGCCGGGCAGGGGAGTCGCGCCGGTGAAGGAGAAATCGCCGTCCACTTCGGCGCCGTTGCCCAGGATCGCGCGGAACCGGCTTTGCTCGATCGAGAAGCGCGCCAGATGCGCGCCGCTGATGTCGATGTCTTCGGGAAGATCGCAGGCGTCCAGCGCCAACGCGGCGAGGCCGCCGAGCGGGCCCGCGCAATCGGAAAGGTCGAGCCTGCCGTCCAGCCGCGCGCCCTTTACGCGAATGCCCGGCATGGCCACGCGCCATTCCTTTTCCAGCCCGAGCAGCAGCGTGCGGATGAAGTCCGCGCGCAAGGATGGTTTCGCATTTTCGTCATAGCTGGCGCGCGCCGTGAAATCGGCGATCTGGCCTTTGGCCGTCTGATCGAGAACGAATTGCTCGTCCGCAGATGGTACGTAGCTCGCCATACGCCGCCCCCGCTAGCGGGCGCAGCATAGGACGCATACGGCGGATTGGAAATGCCGCGGGCTGCCAAACAAAAGCGAATCCGGGCTGGCTTCAGCCTTTGGCGCGGCCGGTCAGGAAGATAAAGCCGGAATAGCCGGAGCGGATTTCACGCTCGACGATGCCGATTAGATCGGCATGCACGCCGGTGGCATGCTTTGCGAAGGTGTCCTGAATTTGGTCCGGAAGGACGTGGAGCACGGGGAAGGGCCGGTCGGCCACGACATAGCCGCCCGAGCGCACCAGAAAGGCCGCCGCCAGAAGTCCGCCCGGTTTCACACTCTGACAATAGGCGGCCACGCCCTGTTCGAATTCGTCGAAGCGGGACGTGATGGATTCCGCGCAGAAAAACATTGTGCCCGCCGTCCATTGCCGCTTCGGCAGGTCGAAAATCGAGCCCTGCGTGACGGTGGTCATCCGGCGCAGCGCGGGCAGCGGATTTTCCGGCGTCTCGAATTCCGGCGCATAGGCTTCGCGCGCCACGGGCCAAAAATGCCGCCACTGGGGCCGCATCTCGTCGCTGGCGAGTTCCTTTTTCAGCCAGTCCACATTGCTCTGCGCGTATTCCCACGCTGTGAGCCGGGCCGACACGGGCAAGGCTGAGAAGAACGGGATCAGATTGGGGCCGGTGCCGACGTCGACGAGGTCATAAGGCTTGTCGCCGTCCGCGGCCGCCTTCTTGAAGGCCTTCACCGCGAGCTGGATGACCAGATCGTCGTCCGGGTGCGGGTCGCCGTAATAATGCTGGAAATAGGCTTCGGAATCGAACTGATCCCAAACGTAATCCGCGTTGCCCGAAGGCTCTTCTGCTTGCGACACCGGCCGGCGCTCCGCGTGAAACGACCGGCCCAGTCAATTCGAGTCGCGTGAAATTTCAAGCCTATTATATGCGCCGCAGGTTCAGCAGCACGTCGGTGCGCGGCGCGGCGGCCGCCGATTCCCGGGCCAGCAATTGGTCGAACGCGTCGGCAGGGATCGCCTTGGAGAACAGATAGCCCTGCATTTCCGTACAGCCCAGATGCTTGATCATCAGGGCGTCCGCCTCGGTCTCGACGCCTTCGGCGACGACCGAGAGGCCCAGGCCGCGGCCCAGGGTGGCGACGGCCTGAATGATGGTGCGCGAGGCGGCGTTGCGCGTCTGGCCCGTAATGAAGGAGCGGTCGATCTTGATCTTGTCGAATTCGAACCGGCACAGATACGCCAAGCTCGAATAGCCGGTGCCGAAATCGTCGAGCGAGGTCTTGAAGCCCATCGCGCGCAAGGCGGCCAGCGTCTCCTGGGAACGCTCGTTGTCTTCCAGCAGAACGCCTTCGGTGATTTCAAGGACGATCCGGCGCGGATCGACTTCGTGACGATTGAGCAGACGGCGCAGGGTGGCCGGCAGATCCATGTGACGGATTTGCACCGGCGACAGGTTGATGGCGATCTCAAGGTTCGGCCAGCGGCGCGCGTCGCGCAGCGATTGCTCCAGGATCCACTCGCCGAGCGTCGGCATGAGGCCTGAATCCTCGGCGATCGGCACGAACGTCGACGGGGCGATGGCGCCGCGGGTCGGGTGGTTCCAGCGCAGCAGCGCTTCCGCTCCGATGATGTCCTGCGAACCGGCCGAGACGATCGGCTGATAATGCAGCGCCAGCTGCTCGCCCGATTTCAAAGCCTTGCGCAGGTCGAGTTCGATGGCGCGGCGCTCTTCGACTTCCAGACCCATCTCGCGGGAGAAGATGACCGCTTGGTCGCGGCCCTGGCTTTTCGCGCGATACAGCGCGATATCCGCGCGGCGCATCAATTCCTCAGGCGAGATGCCGCCGGGCGTCGCGTGCGCGATGCCGACCGAGGCTGTGATGCGGATCAGCTGGGATTCGATTTCGTAAAGGTCGTCGAACGCTGATTCGATGCGCTGAATCAGGCGTTCGGCTTCGCCGACGTCGTTCGCCGCGCGCAGCACGGCGAATTCGTCGCCGCCGAAACGGGCCAGGAGATCGTCCGGCGCCAGCGACGCGCGCAGGCGCGCGCCGACGGACTGGATCAGCGCGTCGCCGGCGCGATGGCCCAGCGTGTCGTTGACGTCCTTGAAGCGGTCGACGTCGATATAGGCGAAGATCGCCGTCTTGAATTCCGACGGCGCCAAAGCCGCGCTCAGGCGCTCGGAGAAAAACAGACGGTTCGGCAGGCCGGAAAGATCGTCGTGCCGTGCGGTGAATTGCGCGTTCGCTTCGCGGTCGGCTAGGTCCTTTGAGGCGGCTTGCAGGCGGCGGAACATGGCGGCGAAGTGCGCCGCGGCGGCCAGCAGGCCCAGAGCCGTCAGGGGCAGAATCAATTGCAGGATCGGGCGGCCGGGCTGCTTGGTCTGCCATTGCAGATAGCCGGACAGTTTGTAGTCGTCGGTCTGGAAGGGCTCGGAGACGGCGCCCGCGGTCGAGGTCTTTTTGTGCGCCAGCGCCAGTTCGGGCAGCAGCAAGGTGCGCCCGATCTCGCCGAAAAATGCGTCATCGATATAGCGCACGGACACCAGCAATTTCGGCGTCTCGGGCATAAGCGCCATGTCCTGATTGGGCAGGATTGTGATGGCGCTGGCGACCGCGGGCTTGCCGCCGACCATAATGATATGACCGGACCAGCTTGCTTTGGTCAGGGCGGCGGCAAGGAATTTGTAGCCCTGGTTGCCGCGCTCGAACAAATCGGGGCGCTGACGCAGTTCGATGGTGGGCTGACGGCGCGCGCCAAGAACCACCGGCTCCAGATCGGCTTTGTGAATGCCGTAGACTTCTGGATTTTGTCGCGCTTCGTCGGTGAAGGCGTAAATCGGCTTGTCCTGCTCATCCAGGATGTACACTTCCTGATGGCCGTAGGTTTCCGTGAGGAAGTAGCCAAAATTGGCGTCCAGGAAGGCCAGATCCATCTTGCCTTTGCGGCTGTGAATAATCGCGTCGTCCCACCAGGCGATGCTTTTCTGCTCGTCGAGATTGCGCGCGATCGAACGGTTCAGGGCGTTCTCGACCAGGGTGCGCTCGCGTTCGACCGCGGTCTGGTTGGCGGACCAGCCGGCGTACGCGATGACGGCGAGCAGGGTGGCGGCGAACAGCGCCAGGAATGACGCAGTGAGCACGATAAGGCGCTTCAGGGGCGGCGCTTCGCGCCACCTCGAAATCAACGCCAGCAATTTTTGCGCTTGGACCATCGGCCCCCCGCACCCTCTCGACACAGCCTCTGGTTGGGCCTTGAGTCATTGTGCGGAATGGGTCTCAATACTTCGCTAAAATGACATTTTTACTCGCAAATTTTTGTTTCCGACCCATTTTGTGCATGTTGGTTACTGTATTCATCCTCTGCGTTAACCAAAAACCACTCGTTTATTAACGAGTATTGACGCGCTAAGTCTTTATGGTTAATGAAAACTTTATCTTATTAGGACTTGCTATTTTTATATTTACACTTTATTAGGGAATAGGTCTGCGGGCGCGATGGCGGGCGTATTTGGGCGGCGCTGTGGATCCTCACCAAAGGGATGGAAACCATGGCTGGCAAATTGGTGGTCCGCTCGCGGGCCGAAGACCCGAGCCTGTGCAAAGGCGCCACCGCAATCGAACAGGCGGCATGGGCTGATCTGGGTTACCTGAACTACACCCGCGCCCATTACGAGTTCTTCCAGGGCATCCTGGACCAATATCCTGAATACCAATTGTGCCTGGTTGACGAGGAAACCGGGTATCCCGTCGCATCCGCCAATTCCGTGCCCATCGCCTGTTCGGGCCCCGACGCTTTGCCGCCGGAAGGCTGGGACTGGCTGGTTGAAATGGGCGCCAAAGGCGGCGGCCGGATGGACTATCTGGGCGGTCTGGCGATTTCCGTGCCCGCCGTGCATCGTTCCAAGGGCTACGCCCGGCGCATGATCCACGCTTTGCTGATGCTGGCGGCCAAGAAGGGGCTGAAGGGCGTCATCGTGGCTGTACGGCCTTCGGCCAAGCACAAGCACCCCAACGTCTCGATCGACGATTACATCACGTGGACCACTGAAGATGGGCGCGCCTACGACCCCTGGCTGCGCAGCCACATCGCCGCCGGCTGTCAGGTGGTGAAGCCGTGTCACCGTTCCATGGTCGTGGAAGAGCCGGTCCAGTTCTGGGAGACCTGGGCCAAGCGCGAATACACGCAATCCGGCTTGTATGAATTGCCGGGAGGCCTGACGCCGGTCGAGATCGACATGAAGACCGGCAAGGGCCTGTACGCCGAACCGAACGTCTGGGTGGCGTACTCGGTCTAAAATAGAACCAGTTCAAAACTGGGTGGGGCGCCCTTAGGCCGGTCAAGGCCGGGGGCGAATGAAACTTCAAGCGGCAACGGCGCGCTCTGACTGGGTCAGGGCGCGTCTTTGCATTTACGGCCCTGCGCGGCGCCCGTCTGATGCCTTGCCGGATCTTCGGCGCGATCGGAAGGCGGGACGCGATGTTTCATCTGGGCTGGTTTGTGTTTCAGGCGATCCAGGGCTGGGGCTCGGACGATTACGACGCGTCCTATGATTGGTCGAAGCCGAAGCTGCATCAGGACATGGCGGTGAAGCTCGAAGGCGCGGGCTTCGACTTCATCCTCTTAGAAGACCTCAGCGCCATCCCGAACATTTATGGCGGCAGCCGGGACACCTATCTGGCCGAGGCGGTGCACGCGCCGAAATTCGATCCGCCGGTGATGGCCGCCTTCATGCTGGCGGCGACGTCGAAGATCGGGATCATCCCGACGCTCACCACCTCTTTCTATCCGCCTTTCATTCTGGCCCGGCAGACGCAGACCATGGATCTGATGTCCGGCGGACGCCTGGGCTGGAACGTGGTGACGTCCTCCAGCGAACTTGCGGCGAAGAATTTCGGCATGGACGGCCTGCCGCCGCACGACGACCGCTACGACATCGCGGACGAATATCTCGACGTGTGCAAGCAGCTCTGGAGTTCGTGGGCGCCAGGGGCGGTGCTGGCGGACGCCGAGACGGGCGTGTTCGCCGATGCATCCAAAGTGCACGAGGTGAATTTCGCAGGGCCGAACTTCAAAGTGCTGGGCCCGCTCAACGTGCCCCAATCGCCGCAGGGCCGGCCGGTGATCGCGCAGGCGGGGGCGTCGCCGCGCGGCATGCGTTTCGCGGCGCGCCACGCCGACATTGTTTTGACTCCCGTGAACTACCCGCCCGCCATCAAGGCGTTCCGCGACGAAATCCGCCGCTTGGCGGTGGAGGAAGGGCGCGATCCGGATTCCATCAAGGTGATGGCGATGGCGTTCCCGCATGTGTTCGAGGACAAAGCTGGCGCGGACGCGTTTCGCGCGTCGCTCAATCACGTGCCCGACCGCGTCGTCATCGCCTGGCTGGCGCAGATCAGCGCGATCACTGGAATCGATTTCTCGTTGTACGACCTCGACAAGCCGCTGCCCGACCACGTGCAGACCGAGGGCAGCCGCGGCACGTTGGACTGGCTGCGCAGCGGCGGCGCCACTGTGCGTCAGATCGGGCTGAAGCTCGCGCGCCTGATGCCCGATACGCCGATGATCGGCACGCCGGATGAAGTGGCGACGGAAATGGAGGAGGTGATGAATTTCGTCGGCGGCGACGGGTTCCTCATCGCGGGGCCGTTATCGACCAAATATGTGCGCGAGATTTCCGATCTGCTCGTTCCCACTCTGCGCGCGCGAGGTCTGGTGCGGCAGGATTATGCGCACGACACGTTGCGGGGTAATCTGCTGGCCTATTGATGGCGGCGGCGGGGAAACTCTCCATGGGCGTGGCGTTCGTTCATTACACCGGCGAGTACAGCATGGTGCGCTTGGCGCCGGACTCGGCGCCGCCCTTAGGCGCGTTCGCGGGCCGCCTCTGCGCCATGACGCGCACCGAGGAAGAGCTCAGCGTCATCTGCGATACGGCGCATGCGCCCGGGGCGCCGGAGGCTGAACATGGTTGGGCCTGCTTAAAGGTGCTCGGCCCGCTCGATACGTCGATGGTGGGACTCATGAGCAGTCTTTCCGGCGCGCTGGCGGCGGCGGACATTTCGCTGCTCGCGGTCTCCACCTTCGACACCGATTATGTGCTGGTGCGGCGCGGCAATCTCGAAGCGGCCATCGCGGCCTGGCGCGCGGCGGGCCATGATTATCAAGGGCGGGTCTGACGACCAAGCGGCGCGGAACGGAACACGGCGCCGGGGGCCTGCGTTGACGGCGCATGGATTCCGCGGCGCTCGCGCTCACTTATCTTCTGGATTCGTCACCCGGTCTGCGGCGGGATGGAATGCCGCGCTTTTGTTACTAGAACGCTACAGGCAAGATCGTGCGTAACCGGCCAGGCCGGGCGAACGCCGCAGCCACGCCGCGAACATAGGCTCGGTCATCCCAGCGATGCGAGCGCCCGTCCCGCAGCGGCGTGTCGGGCGTCAGCGCCTTACGCCGGAACCGATTGCAGCCGCTGCTTCAGAAAACGCGCCGCGGCCGCTTCTTCCGGCGACACACCATTCGGCGATGAGGACTTGCGCGCAGACTTGAAATCATCAGCCCTCCCATGCGGAAGGTCCCGCCGCACTCACTTATCCTGGGCGCGCGATCGTGGCGTTCAAGGCGATCCCGACGCTCGCCATGAGAGGCGTGCGAGCTGATGCTCGATCGGAAGCGATGTGCATGCGCGCCCTCCGGAAGCGCTCGTGTCTAAATCTTTTGCAATGTGGCCGGAACGCGAAGCGCGACGCCGCGTTGAGACGGGCGAACCGGATTATCCGCGCAATTCTAGGGAGCTGAGCGTGAAGCTACATTATCAAACCCTGACCACGGCCGCCTTGTTGTTTGGAGCGTTGACGCTCTCCGCCTGCGGGGACAAGAACACCGCCGACGAAGCGACCTCCACGGCGCCGGGCGTCGGTACGACGGAGCAAGGTCAGGCGCCGGAAGCCTCCGCCGACAACACCGCGGCGGATCAGGGCTCCATCGACTTCATTCAGAAGGCCGCGCTGAGCGACATGTTTGAAATCGAGGCCAGCAAAATCGCGCTCACCAAGTCGCAATCGCCGTCGGTCAAGGCGTTCGCGCAAAGCATGATCAGCGCGCACACTGAAACGTCCAATACGCTCAAGCCGATCGCCGATTCCCTGAAGATCGCGCCCCCCATGCAGTTGGACAACGATCACGCCGAAAAGCTCGCCGACCTTCAGAAGGCGACGGTGAAAGAGTTCGACGAAAAGTATCTCGATCAGCAGACGGACGCGCATGAAAACGCGCTCAACCTCCTGAACGACCAGGCCAAGAACGGCACGAACGGCGCTCTGAAGGCGTTTGCCCAGGCGACGGCGCCCAAGGTTCAGAGCCATCTCGACATGGTGAAGAAGCTGGACAAGTCGGACGTGGACGAACCGAAGTCCTAAACGCGGAATTATCGCGTGGAAGCAAGAGCCCCGGTCCGCGGCGCGCGGCCCGGGCCTTGCCGTTCTGGCGTGGCGCCAAATAACAGTTGGCGCACGCCAAGCATGCGTTACGCTGTGCGAAACGCGCGGTCTCTGCTTGGGACTCGCGGATAAGATCACACGCACGGGAGGCTTATATGGGCATCGAGTTTTCTCGAATTCCGCAACGGGCGGTCAATCCGCTCATCGACGGCATCAAGATCATCGACGTCGACACCCATTTCACGGAGCCGCATGATCTGTGGCTCAATCGCGCGCCGGCGGCCTTGAAGGATCGCGTGCCGCAGGTGCGCATCGTCGATGCGGCCACGGGCAAGAAAAGCTGGTTCATCGACGGCGACAAATCCATCGGCTTCGGCGCCACGGCGGTGAGCACCGTGCTGCCGGACGGGTCGCGCTCCCGCGGCGCGCAATTCATCGAATGGACGATCGATGACGTGCACCCCGCCGCCTGGCATGTCGGCGAACGCCTGAAGGTCATGGACGCCTGCAACATCCAGGCGCAGATTCTCTACCCCAACGTGCTCGGCTTCGGCGGGCAGGAAGGCGCGAAGGTCGACGCCGATCTGCGTCTGGTCAGCGTGCAGATCTATAACGACGCGATGGCCGACATGCAGGAAGAATCCGGCCAGCGCATTTTTCCGATGGCGATGCTGCCCTGGTGGGATGCCGATCTCGCCGTGAAAGAGATCGAGCGCATGGCCAAACGCGGCCTGCGCGGCGTCAACATCAACACCGATCCGCAGACCTATCCCGGTCTGCCCGATCTGGCGGACAAGCACTGGGACCGCATGTGGGCCGCCTGTCGCGCCCACGACATGCCGATCAATTTCCATATCGGCGCCAGCAGTGCGCAGATGGATTGGGTGGGCGACATGCCGTGGCCGTCTCAAAGCATGGGCATGCGCATGGCGCTGGGCGGCGTGTTTCTGTTTTTCGGCAATGGCCGCGTGATGGCCAATCTGATCGCCAGCGGTCTGCTGGATCGTTATCCCGAGCTGCAATTCGTGTCTGTCGAAAGCGGCATCGGCTGGATTCCGTTCTTGCTGGAAGCGCTGGATTATCAGATCAGCGAAGGCGAACCCGGCCACACGCTGAAGTTGACGCCCAGCGAATATTTTGCGCGTAATTTTTATGGCTGCTTCTGGTTCGAGAAAAAGAATCTGGCGCATTCGGTGCGCGCCGTCGGAATCGATCGCGTGATGTTCGAAACCGACTTTCCGCACCCGACATGTAATTATCCGGAAGGGGCGGATTACGTGATGGAGGGCCTCGCCGAACTGAGCCTGGAAGAGCGCCGGAAGATCCTCAGCCTGAATGCGAGCAAGCTTTATAAGGTTGAGGTTTGAGGAATTGCCCCTCCACCAGCCTTCGCTGACGCTACGGCTGGTCCCCCTCCCCGAGACAAGCTCG
>CAYNCS010000094.1:0-13523 GCA_964395875.1 uncultured Caulobacteraceae bacterium
CGCGGCAGCAGCGATGCGCCGATCTGCGACAGCCGGTCGTGCAGCGTTTGCGCGGTGTCGTCGGGCCGGATGGGCGTGGCTTCGGAGAGGCAGATCGGGCCGGTGTCGAGCCCCGCCTCCATGCGCATCACCTGCACGCCGGTGCGGTCGTCGCCGGCCATGAGCGCGCGCTGGATGGGCGCGGCGCCGCGCCAGCGCGGCAGCAGCGAAGCGTGCAGGTTGAAGCAGCCCAGACGCGGCGCCTCAAGGATCGCGCGGGGCAGGATAAGGCCATAGGCCACGACGATCGCCGCGTCGGCGTTCAAGGCGGCGAAAGCGTCGCGGTCTTCCTGCGCCTTGAAGTTCAGCGGCGTGCGCACGAGAAGGCCACGCGCGGCGGCGAACGCGGCCACCGGCGTCGGGCGCTCGGCCTGACCCCGGCCGGCCGGACGCGCGGGTTGCGAGTAAACCGCGAGGATCTCATGCCCGGCGGCCAGCAACTCGGCCAAAGCCGGCACGGCGAAATCGGGCGATCCCATGAAGATGAGGCGCAAGGACATGGAGGGGGATTAGCGCGGGGTCTGGATGGAGGCAAATGCCGCCAGCCCGCCAATGGGTTTATCCGACGGGCAGACGAACAGGCCTACGTTCATCCGCGAGATGACTTGCCGGCCCCTACATCGCCTCGGAAGCGGCGCGTTCCCTGGCCTTCTTCACCTTGTCGATGGCGCGGGTGCGCTTCAATCGGGACAGGTGATCGATGAACAGCACGCCGTTGAGGTGGTCCATCTCATGCTGGATGCAGACGGCGTAGAGCCCTTCGGCCCATTCTTCGATCTGCTCGCCATTGTAGTTCAGATAGCGCAGCTTCACGCGAGACGGACGCTCCACCTCGTCATAGATTTCCGGCACGGACAGACAGCCCTCTTCATAGGGCTGCTTTTCCTCGGAGGCTTCGAGGATTTCCGGGTTCACGAAATAGCGCGGATTACGCGCGGCTTCTTCATCCGGCGCAGCGCCTTCGGGCGGACGGGGGCCGTCGATCGTGCGGTCGCCGAGATCCATCACGATTACCCGCACCGGCTCGCCGATCTGGATGGCGGCGAGACCGATGCCGGGCGCGGCGTACATGGTCTCGAGCATATCGTCCATGAGCGCGCGCGTTTCGTCCGTCACCGCCGCGACGGGCTTCGAGCGCTGTTTCAGCAGGGGATTGGGAACGGTGAGAATCTCGCGAACGGCCATGGATTTCAGCTAAGAGCCCCCTTTCCCGAGGTCAAGGCAAGCGACGCGCCGCCGGGACTTAACTCGCCCGTCCCTTGGCGATTTTCGGCGGTTCGGGCTCAAATTTCTCCAGCGAGAGCTGGCGCGGCCCATTTTCCAGGGCCTTCACTTCGGCCGGCGCCTTGCCGTCTATGCCGGCGCCGAATTCCTCGAACTTGCGGGCCTGGGGCAGGACGCGCGTCTCCAGGGTCGCGGCCATCTCATTATAGGCCTTCACGCCGCCCTCAAGCGCGTTGCCGAGCTTCACGGCGCGATCCGCCAGAACCGACATGCGCCCGAACAGCTCTCGGCCCAGATCGGCGATCTTTTGCGCGTCCTGGCTGATGCGTTCCTGACGCCAGCCATAGGCGACCGCCTTCAGCATCGCCATCAAGGTGGCGGGCGTAACCAGCAACACCTTGTTCTTCATGGCGTCCTGCAAAAGGGCCGGATCGCGTTCGACGGCGGCGGCGAAGAAGTTCTCGCCCGGCACGAACATGGCCACAAAATCCGTGGTCGCGGGAACGTGCTGCCAATATTCCTTGCGCGCGAGCTGCTGCATGTGGGTGCGAATTTGCTGGGCGTGCTTCACCAGCAGCGCCTCGCGCGCGATTTCGTCCGGCGCATCCATGGCGTCGAGATAGGCCGTCATGGCCACTTTGGAATCGAGCACGATGCAGCGATCTGCCGGTAGACGCACCACGACGTCGGGCTGGCGCAGGCCCTCCTCCGTCGAGACGCTTTTCTGCTCCAGAAAGTCGACGTTGCGTTCCATGCCCGACAGTTCGAGCACATTGCGCAGGGTTTCCTCGCCCCAGCGGCCGCGCGTTTTCGGCGCAGCGCGCAAAGCATTTACGAGCTTGCCGGTTTGGGCTTGGGTTTGCGCCATGGTTTCGCCGACGGCGCGGATCTGTTCGGTCAGCATCGATTTGTCTTCGATGCGGGACTTTTCGATGACCTCCACCTTCTCCTTGAACTGGGCGAAGGTCTCCTTCACCGGATCGAGGATCGATTTCAGGGTTTCATCCTGCGCGGCCTTGCGCTGCTCAAACATTTCAGTCGCGACGTTCAGGAACTGTTTCTGCGTACCCTGCAAAGCGTCGGCCGCCAGCGCTTTGAAGGCGTTTTCGAATTCCCCCTTCATCGCAGCCAGAGCCTGTTTGCTTTCCTCGGCCGCCTTGGCGCGCTCCTCGGACTTGGCCTTTTCGCGTTCCAGCAACAAGCGCGCCTCGTCCGCCTGCGCTTCGGCTTCCTTGGCGCGGCGGTCCGCGTCCTCCAGAAGCCGCGTACGCTCCAGCGCCACGGCGCAATCGCGCACAGCTTTTTCGCGGGCTTTATCCGCCTCCTGCAGCCGCCAGAAGAAGTACCCGGCCAAAGCGGCCAGGGCGACCGCGACAAGAAGCGTGAGGTTCATGGACAGGCATCCGCAACACGACCGAATCAGGCCGCTCAGGGAATCATAGCCCACTCAGGCCAAAAGAACAATTGCAGAACAAATGACCCCGCGCAAAAAGCGCGGCCGCAAGGGCCGCGCTTTCGCTGCATCACGTGCGGCGAGCCGATCAGCTCGCTTTGTCCTTAACCCCGTTTTCGGCGACCGGGCGCAAGGCTTCGATTTCCGCCTTGGACGCGTTCGTGAACACGATGTTGCGGCTCGGCAGATAGCTCAGCTTCGAGGCCGGCAATTCCACGACCCGTCCGCCGACGCCCAGAAACGCGCCGACATCGACGTGCACAGCGGCGACGCGGCCGGATTTGTCGGTTTTCACCCGCTTAACGGTGCCGACGATATTGCCTTGCGGGTCGTCGACCTTCGCCGCCATCAAGGTCGCATTGGATTTGTCCACGGACGATAGCGCCACAACGGTCGCGGCCTCTTCAGGCGTGAAACTGTCCTTGGCGCCAACGGCTTTCTGGATGTTTGTACCGGCCTTCGCAGCGCCCTGCTCGGCGGGCGACGGCGGCGTGGAATTCGTCGTGGCGGGCGGAACTGCGTCGGACGTCGCCGCGGGCTTTGTCGCCATGTCCGCGGCGAAAGCACCAGCCGGCGCCATAAATCCCATCGCGACGCTCGCCGCACCGATGAGAAGGATCGATTTGGACTTCATGTTGAATCTCCTCGTGGCGCCTCCTGGCGCGGGTCCCGTCTGAACTGCCCGCTTCCATGAAAGTTCCGACAGAATCGCAGTCGCGGATGCACGCGCAGACGCCGCGCAAAGGCTTACCGTCCTTATGCGGCGCTGCAGCGCGCGGGCGCGCAACGAGGAGAGTTTATTGGCCTGCCGACAGAGCCTTGACCGCAGCGAGCGTCTTGTCCACGTGCCCGACATAATTGAGGTCGGTGTGGCGCAGCACGATCTTGCCGTCCTGGGCGATCACGAAGCTGGTGCGGTTGGACATATTGCCGACCGGAAGGAACGAAACGCCATATTCCTTGATGGTCGCGGGACTAGCGTAACCGACGGCGAATTTGTTGCGGCATTCGGAGACGGAGAATTTCGAGATTTCGTCGATCTTGTCGCCCGACAGACCGATGACCGTCGCATTGTACTTGGCGAATTCGTCGTGCTTTTCGGCAAATTCATGGGCCTCGGCCGTGCAGCCTTTGGTGAACACCTTCGGGAAGAAATACAGAACCACCGGTCCCTTTTTCAGTTCGTCCGCGAGATTGAATGTGAAGACTTTCCCGGCGAGCGCGCCCTGCGTGGTGACGGCCGGTGCGGCATCGCCGACGTCCACCGGCTTTGCGTAACTGGGCGCGGCGGCGAAAATGCTGAGCGCGATCCCGGCGATGGCTGCAGCGAACAATCCGACTATTCTCTTCATGGCGCGATCCTCCTCCTCTTCCCGATAGAGGTATCGCGCCGCCGGAAACAATCAAATCGTTGTGAGCGAGGGCCGCTAGCGGCCGAAACGCATGCGGGCCAAAGCGTCCAGCACAGGGCCGGAATCGGGGACAAATCTGGCCGCCGCGGCCTTGGCCTTTTCAAAGGCCATGACGCCGTCGAGCCGCCGGGTCAGAAACGCTTCGGTCTCGGAAAGGTCGTCCGTTTCGTCAGCCAGGAACACCAGCATAGTCGCCGCGAGCACGCCCGTCAGGATTGTGCGTTTGGAATAGAAATTGGCGTCGGTGGAGGGATCGCCCAAAGCGCGCCAGATCCGGTCGGCGGTGCGCCACATCCAGCCCGGCGCGGCCAAGGCGGCGTGCGGCGCGGCCCGGCGCAGCGCCTCGCGGTGCGGCTGCATATAGCGCAAGCGCGCCAGGACCAGCGCCTTCACCCGGCCGCGCAGTGAATTGGAGCCGAATTGCGTATTGGCCAGCATGGCCTCGTCAGCTTGCTCTTCGAACCGGTCCAGCAAATCTGCAGCGCCGCGCGGGGCCGCCAGAACCGCCTCTCCGTCCGATAGGCCGGCGGTTCGCACGGCGGCCTTCAGGCTGGCCGCGGTCCACCCGGAAAAGGGCGCTTCTTCCAAAGCGGCGGCGAGAAGGCGGTCGCGCCATTGGGCGCTGGGCGGCGGCACAGGTGACATGGTTTCACTTATATAGCATGGATCGAGCGGTCGGCATGCGGCCAATCCCGCTTAGGCCCCTTCGAGGCAGTCTGGCCCAACCCTAAATTGGGAAAATTTCCCTTAACCTTGACGCAGTTGCGATGGACAGCCGCAACGTCTTTTGGTAAGCGGGCGGCTTCTTAGCTGTTCAGCGGCGCGCGGAACGGCGAAATTTCCCGTCGCCGCGAGAAGGAGGATTCGTCCTGGTTCAGATTTTCGTCCGTGAAAACAACGTCGATCAGGCGTTGAAGGCGCTCAAGAAGAAGATGCAGCGGGAAGGCACTTTCCGCGAAATGAAGCGCCGGTCTTATTTCGAAAAGCCCTCCGAAAAGCGTGCGCGTGAAGCTGCGGAAGCCGTCCGCCGCACCCGCAAGCTGGCCCGTAAGCGGGCGCAGCGCGAAGGCTTGATCGCGGGCCCGGTTCGGAAGCCGCGCGCCTAATAAGCTGGATAGAATTGGACGACCTTTAGGGCGCTGGAAACAGCGCCCTTTGCCGTTTGGGGCGATGCTTGGGTTAGAGCCTATTCGGCTTTCGCCCCGCGGCGCAGCCATTTGGCGATGCGGCTGGTTTCCAGGAATTGCCGCCCGCCCCCCAGCGCGCCCACGCGGAACACCCGGGCGGCCAGGAACAGCACCGTCAACGCTGCGCCGATCATGAGCGCCACGGCGGCGGCGATCTCCCAGAGCGGCGGGTTGGACGGCAAACGCGCCAGCATCATGAAGGGCGTGAAGATCGGGATCCACGTCATGGTGGTCACGAAGCCCGAGGATGGATTGTCCATCGCGGCCATTATCCCCACGACCGGCGCCATCAGCACGAAGATGATCGGCGACATCAGGGTCTGCGCTTCCTGCGGCGACTCGCAGAGCGAACCCACCGCCAGAAACAGCGCGCCATACATCAGGTAGCCCGCGACGAAACAAGCACCGAACGCGATGAGCATGCGCGGGTCCGCGAAAGCCGCGATGACGTCGCCGAAGCCCTCGGAGCGTCCCGCCGTCAGCAAGCCGAGCGACAAAGTGGACGCCGCCCACACGCCCAGGAGGCAAAAGCTGATCGCGCCGACGCCCAGCAGCTTTCCCGTCAGAATTTCGCTCATCCGCGCGCACGAGAGCAGCGATTCCATCACCTTGGTGGACTTTTCCTCCAGCACGCTGGCCAGCAGCATGTTGGCGACCGAAAACACCAGCATCCACAAAAGGAAGGCCAGCAGCGCGCCCGCCGCGAACCGCATTTCGTCGCGCCGCGTCACTTCCTCGGCGCCGGCGCTTTTTATGGGGCTAAGAAGGCGCGTTTGCGGATGCTGCGCCTCGGCCGCCTCGACCCGTGAGACGTCCACGCCCGCGCGCCGCAGTGCGTCGACGCGCATCGACTCGGCCACGGCGCGCTCGGCGATGTCGAGCAAACGATGATCGGCGAGATTGGCGCTCCAGTAATCCAGCGCAGGTTTGGCGCCGTCGTCGCGTATCACCAGCAGCGCGTCCAGCGGCGGCGCGGTCTTGTCCTGCGCCGCGCGCTGCATCTGTACCCGCAAATCGTCGAGGTTCCGGCCGTTCACCAGCGTCTCGATCACGCGGGGCTTCGAAGGCGAAAATTCGGCGGTGGTCGACCCGCGCCCCGCGAGCGCCTGGCGCGCCGCCTGTTCGGGTGGACCGGGATCTGCGTCGAACTTGCCCAGCGCCGCCGCGGCGTCGGCAGTTTCCAGATGCGCCGCGGCGAAATCCTGCAGGTCCGAGCGCAAATCAGCGCGGCGCGCTTCAGACACCGCATGGCGCACAATGTCGGCGTAGCGGCCAGTCTCATCGAGAATGGCGAAATGCGTGGGCGGTTTAGCGGCCGCCAGGATCTGGGGCATCATCGCGCCGAAAGCCATGAAGAACGGCACAAGGGTCACGCTCAGCCAGAAACCCACGGTCGTCACGTAGGCGACGAATTCGCGGCGCGCGATGAGAAATACGCTACGGGCCCTCATGCCGCGGCCTCTCCGACCAATTGCACGAAAGCGTCCCGCAGACGCGGCCGGTGCGGTTCGAAAGCGCGGACGTCCAGTCCCTGGGCGATGCAGGCGCGCAAGGCGGCGGACGGTGAGACGTCTTTTGGCAAAGCGATGCGCCAGCGCACAGCGTCTGCGTCCTGCGGCGATTGCAGGCTTTGCTCCACGCTTCCCCCCAGCGCCGCCGCCGCCGCCTCGATCTGCGCGCCGGGAGGCGTTTCGACCTCGACCCAGACAGGGCATTGCGCCAGGGCCTCGTCGACGCCGCCCTCGAATATCTTTCGCCCGGCCGCGATGAGCGCGATGCGATCGCAAAGGCGCTCGGCGTGCTCCATCACATGCGTTGAGAAAATCACCGTCCGGCCTTCAGCGGCCATCTCGCGCACGAGGTTTTCCAGCGCCGACTGGTTCACGGGATCCAGACCGGAAAACGGCTCGTCCAGGATCACCAGATCGGGACGGTGCGCGATCGCGGCCAGCACCTGGATCTTCTGCGCCATGCCCTTGGACATTTCGTTGATTTTCTTGCGGCCGTGTTCGCCCAGATCGAAGCGGCGCAGCAGATCGCGCGCGCGCTCCCGCGCCGCCTGGGCGTGCATGCCCTTCAAGCGCGCGAAATAGACGATGACGTCTTCGGCCCGCATCTTGCGATAAAGGCCGCGCTCTTCCGGCAAAAAGCCAACGCGGTCCAACGTCTCCGGCGACGGCCTGGCGCCGAACAGCAGCGCCTGTCCGGCGTCCGGCTCAATAATGCCCAGGGCCATGCGCAGGGACGTCGTTTTGCCGGCGCCGTTCGGCCCCAAGAAGCCGAAGATGGCGCCCGGCGCCACTTCCAGCGAAATGTCCCGCACCGCCGGCCTGCCGCCGAAATTCTTCGCCACCGCGTCGAGGCGGACAACCGGGTTCATCGAATTGCTTTCGCGAATCTCATATGGCGGTGACGCTAACCCGATTTGCCCAAATGTGGAGCGCCGCGACGGGAAGTTTTCCCGCTTCTTTCAAAGCTGCGTTGCAGGCGGAGGGGGCGTCCCCATATGACCCTCAATTCAGAAAACACAGCGGGATACTCACATGACCATTGCGATCATCACGGGCGGCAGCCGGGGATTGGGCCGGAACGCAGCGCTCCATCTGGCCGCCAATGGCGTCGACGTCATCCTCACCTATCGCGGCAATGAGGCGGACGCCCGCGCCGCCGCTAAAGAGGTGGAAGCCAAAGGCGCGCGCGCCGCGATCGCGCAACTCGACGTCGCGAAGCCGGCGACTTTCGGAGACTTTGCGAAAATTGTGTCAGAGATTCTCAAAGGCTGGGGCGTCAACCGTTTCGATTATCTCGTAAACAATGGCGGCTCCGGGTCGCATGGCGGCGTCGCTGACGCGCCTGAAGCCCAGCTCGATGAAATGTTTGCGATCCATTTCAAAGGCCCCTTCCTTTTAACGCAAGCGCTGTTGCCGCTGATCGCGGACGGCGGCCGTATTCTCAATATTTCCAGCGGCCTTGCCCGCTTCTCACTGCCTGGGTTCGCCGCATACGGATCGATGAAGGCCGCGCTCGAAACCCTGACGCGTTATCAGGCGCTGGAATTGGGGTCGCGCAAAATTTCCGTCAACGCATTGGCGCCGGGCGCGATCGAAACGGACTTCGGCGGCGGCGCCGTGCGCGACAACAAAGCCATCAATGACCGGATCGCCAACGAAACCGCCTTGGGCCGCGTCGGTTTGCCGGACGATATCGGCGGCGCAGTCGCCGCGATCCTGTCGCCCGGCACGAATTGGATCAACGGGCAACGCATTGAAGTTTCAGGCGGCGTCTCCCTTTAGGCCGACGCCAACCCTCTCAGCGATCAAACAAAAAAATTCCCCGCCCACCGTACTACCATCCTTACACGGATTTTTCTGCGGGCGCGCCTTCAGAATACCGTGTCGCGCGGCATTTCGCGCAGGCGTCGAGCCTTGGCCCGGGGCGTCATTTCGTGTACTTTGCCAGCGTTGGCGTCCCCCTCGATCGCGCAAGCCCAGTGAAGGAGTTGCGTCATGACGACCCGCAGCAAAGAAAATTCCATCGCATTTGAAACCACTACGCCCGAAGCGTTGTTGAAAGCCGGCGCGCCGCCCTTCGTCTCGGCGACCGCACTGCTCGGATTGAATGCGCTCAGCGCGCAGATGCGCATTTGGCGCACCTGGTTCGACGCCGCGCATAATCTCATGCGCATGCAACAGGATGCGGCGCTGGATTTCACGAGGACGCAGTTGAGCAGCGGTGATAAGGCGAAGTCCGACGCCCCAAGCGCGCTGACGCAGGCGATGGAAAACACCTCGCACGCCTACGAAACACTGGGCGCGGCCTGGCTCGATGCGCAGCGCACTGCGTATGAAGCGCTGACCCGCTCTGCGGATACGCGTCACTAGGTCGTTTTCGACTAAAGCCAGCCTTTGATCGGGCTGGCTTGGTTCCTTTGCGGCGGACAAAATTCAGCCGCGTCGCTGGGGCGATCGCGGCTGGATTCGTTTCAAGATCATATCGTATTGGACGCGACGGCTGGCGCCCCGAGCCCACTCAATCGATGGGGTGGCCCTTCACATAATTGATGAGCTCCCGGCGCAGATCCATGATCAGAATCTGCGCGCCGATGAAGACCGTCGAGACGATCCAGCCGAATATGAATCCGATCACCCAGGACAGCCAGCCCTTTGAGTGTTCCAGGATCGGGCTGTGGAAATAGAATTGCGACCAGTAGCTTGCGGTCTCGAACATCACGACCCCGAAGACCACGAGGTAGCAAATCGGCCCCAAGATCCAGAAGCTCTTGTGCATGAATTCCGCGATCAGCCGCAGCAACATGAGATCCGCCCCTTATTCCCAACCGCACAAGCGGCGCCCTTCGACCGGGAAGGCCCGCGAGCGCCGCCATCATACCCGGCTGATGCCTGATGTCGATCACAGCACTGTTACAGGCGAGCGCGCGAATTGCAGATTGAGAAATTTTCGCGCACCGCTCGCGGCTTAGGCGAATGAGCCGGGACGAAATAATCTGAGGCAGCCGGCCTCGGGCGCCAGCCGTACCGGCGCCCGAAGCGGCGCGATCAGCGGAAGTCGCCCGGAATGGCGATTTCCCCAACCGGCTTGCGGCCGCTTGGGACTTCCCGTTCCCGCAGGCCTTCTGGCAACAGGTCCGCCGGCGCCTTTCGGCCGATGGCGATCGCCGCCTCCAGGCGATAGCCTTCCGGGA
The DNA here is from genome assembly GCA_964395875.1 of uncultured Caulobacteraceae bacterium. Lineage (GTDB taxonomy): Bacteria > Pseudomonadota > Alphaproteobacteria > Caulobacterales > Aquidulcibacteraceae > JBEVJO01. The sequence goes on from CAYNCS010000094.1 coordinate 10,018, forward strand.
TTTTCAGCTCTTCGACCGCTTTGGCGAAATCCAGACCGACCATGCCATGCGCGTGATAGCCCAGCGCCGTGGCCTGCAAGGCCATCTGCGCCCAGGCGGCGCCGGCATCGAAGCTGTGCGCGTAAGCCGGGTTCGACGTGCCGTCCGGTTGACGCATCTGCGTGTCGGAGACGATGTAAATCAGAACCGACGAGGTCTTCGCCCAGCTTTGATTGAACGGCACCAGCAGCGACAGGAAGCGCTCCCAATTGGCGTCGCCGTTCTTCGCATAGAGAAACTTCCACGGCTGATAATTGTAGGCCGACGGCGCAAGGCCCGCGGCTTCAAAGATCACGTTCAGATCTTCATCGGGAATGGCGCTTTGATCAAAAGAGCGCGGCGACCATCTGTCGACGAACAGCTTTTCGACACGTGGATGGGCTTTACGGTCTGACATGGGACTTTCCTTTCAGTGGGGAGGTTTGGGGGGAGGAAGAAAGGGCTGGCCCTCAGGCCAGCCCGGTGGGGAGGAAGGTTGAAGTCTAGACGGCGTCGACCAGGACGATTTCGGAGTCTTCGACCGCTTTGATGGTGATGGACGTCACGCCCGTGATGGCGACGCCGTCGCGGGCATTGGCTTCCACGCCGTCCACGACGATCCGGCCTGTCGCGGGGACAAGATAAACGTGGCGGTCCGGTGCGATCTCATACGTCGCGCTCTCGCCCGCCTTGATCGTTGCGCCGGCCACCCGCGCATTCGTGCGGATCGGCAGCGCATCCTCATCGCCGCGTATGCCCGACGCCAGGGTCACGAACCGCCCCGCCCGGTCGGATTTCGGGAACGGCCGCGTGCCCCAGCTGGGCGTTCCGCCGCGAACGTCCGGGAAAATCCAGATCTGGAAAAGGCGCGTGGTTTCGTTCTCCAGATTGAATTCGGAATGCTGGATTCCGGAGCCCGCGCTCATGACCTGAACGTCTCCGGCTTCGGTCCGGCCAGAATTGCCCAGAGAATCGCGATGGCTGATTGCGCCTTCGCGCACATAGGTGATGATCTCCATGTCGCGATGCGGGTGCGGCGGAAAGCCGGAATCCGGCGCGATGGCGTCGTCGTTCCAGACCCTCAGATGCCCCCAATTGGTGCGCGCCGGATCGTGATACTCGGCGAACGAAAAGTGGTGGTGCGCGTCCAGCCAGCCATGATTGGCGGCGCCCAGGGTGTCGAAGGGGCGAAGTTCGATCATCTCGATGCTCCCGTGTCTTGATTGGTGTTGACGGGTAGATAGGGCTTGCGACCCAATCATATAATTGCGATAAAACTCTCCATTATGTTCGAATAAGTTGAACATTGGACTTTCCGCCAATGGATGTCGGCCACCCCAGCCTTGACCAATTGCGTCTGTTCTTAGCTGTGGCTGACGAGGGCAGCTTCAACGCAGCCGCCCGAAAACTTGGCAGGGCGATCTCCGTCGTCAGTTACGGGATCGCCAATCTGGAGGCGCAGCTGGGCGTCACCCTGTTTGCGCGGGAGGGCTCGCGGAAACCGGAACTGACAGAAGCCGGGCAGGCGCTGCTGGCCGAAGCGCGCGCCGTCGCCGACGATGTCGACGCTTTGATGGCGAAGGTGCGCAGCCTGCATCAAGGCCTGGAGGCGGAGCTGACGCTCGCCATGGACGTTATGGCGCCCAACACCGTCGTCGCCAGCGTGCTGCGCGAGTTCCAGCGCATGTTCCCCACCGTGACGCTGCGCCTTTATGTGGAAGCGCTCGGGGCCATCGGCGCGCTGGTTCTGGACGGACGCGCCACTTTGGGCTTCGGCGGCGACATGATCGCCGAACTCCCTGCATTGACCCGGCAAAAAGTCGGGTCCGTGGAACTGATTCCAGTCGCGGCGCCGGGGCACCCCTTGGCAAAAGCGGAGCATTTGGAGCCGGGTGAAACGCGCAAGCATCTGCAATTGGTGCTGACGGACCGGTCGCCTCTCACCGCGGGCCGGGAATATTCGGTGGTGGCGGCGCGCACCTGGCGGCTGGCGGATTTAGGCGCCAAACACGCTTTGCTGCGTGAGGGCATCGGCTGGGGCAATATGCCCAAGCACGCCGTCGCCGCCGATCTGCAACGTGGCGAACTGGTAGAGCTTAAGCTGCCGGAGCTCACCGGAATCGCTTATCCGCTCAACGCCTTATGGCGGAAAGATGCGCCGCTGGGCCCGGCGGCCTGCTGGATGCTGGACGCCTTCCAGGAGCACCTTGAGGAGGAATGCAGCGCGTTCACAGGCAAGTAGTCCCGGACACCCCGCCGCGATTGACTCTTCGCACTGGGCGCGCCACTCATCCTTTAACGACTCAGCGTTCGCGCTCGGTCGGCCATAGGAATTGCGCGGGAGAGCCCGGCTTCGCGCCGGCCCCGAAGGAGCAACCGCCCCGGAAACTCTCAGGGAAACGGACCGCGCAAGGATAGACACGCTGGAAAGCGCGCGGCTCGCAAGAGCTTAGCCGCCGAAGGAGCAAGCGAAGCATCCAGACCGGATCGCCTTCGTGAATCTCTCAGGCGCCCAGGACAGCGGGGGCATTCGGTCGAAGGACAAACTTCGCACCGGACGTTTTTAGACTGGGCGCCACAATGGCCGATCACGGCTTGATTCCACTTCCACTCGACGCGCTTTGGCGCGCGCGCACGTCCAAGTTTGGCGACTTCGCCGGCTACGACATGCCCATCCAGTTCGAAGGCCTGATCGCCGAACACAATTGGACGCGCACGCATGCAGGCCTGTTCGACGTGTCCCATATGGGCCCATGCTTTTTCGCACTGCCCAAGGGGCACGGCCTTTCCGGCGATGATGCGCACAAGGCCATCGCCAAGATTATCGAACGCCTCGTGCCCGCCGACATTCAGGGCCTGAAGCCCGGCCAAGTGCGCTACACGATGCTGCTGAATGAAAACGGCGGCGTGCTGGACGATCTGATGATCGCGCGCCCGTTCCAGCCGGAGAGCCAGGGCGATCTCTATATCGTCGTCAACGCCGGCTGTAAGCACGAAGACTGGGCGCTGATCGAAAAGACGGTGGGCGCGGACGCCACACTGGTGCGCGCGGACAATCGCGTTTTGCTGGCGCTGCAAGGGCCGAAAGCCGAAGCAGCTTTGTTGGCGGCCTTCGCCGACGCCGACATTCAGGCGCTGAAGAACTCGGAATTCATGCATGTCATGCGCGTCGAGACGGCGGACCATGGCCGCCTCACAATCACGCGCTCCGGTTATACCGGCGAAGACGGGTTCGAAATTTTGATCAAACCGGAATTCGCGACGAGCTTCGCCGAAAAGCTGCTGGCGCAACCGGACGTGAAACCGGTCGGCCTGGGCGCCCGGGACAGCCTGCGCCTGGAAGCCGGACTTTGCCTGTATGGGCACGATCTCGACCCGACGACCTCGCCGATCGAAGCCGATCTTTCCTGGACCATTCAAAAGCGCCGCAGAGAAGCGGGCGATTTTCCCGGCGCCGCGCGCATCCTGAACGAATTGAAGAACGGCCC
>CAYNCS010000095.1:0-252 GCA_964395875.1 uncultured Caulobacteraceae bacterium
CATCATCATTTACACGATCGGTTTCACCATCGCGAAGGGCGGCAACGCCGAAAGCGTTCTGAAGGAATGCGCGACGTCGCCGAACGCGCCCTATTTTAACACGCCGAAGACGAACGCGGACCTCGCATCGACGTTCAAAACAGTCGCAAAGAGCATCTCGCAGCTTCGCATTTCACACTAACCGGTCCCCCCACCGGCGGGGGGGGGGGGGGGGCCGGCGCCCCCCGCCCCCCCCCCCCGCCCCCCCATACC
>CAYNCS010000095.1:262-13097 GCA_964395875.1 uncultured Caulobacteraceae bacterium
TCACACTAACCGGTCCCCCCACCGGCGGCGCGGCGTCTCCCCCCGGACGCCGCGCCAATCCTTTTCGCTGATCGCAGCATTGAGTCTCGATTAGGCCATCGGGCCCAGTCGCGCCCACGGCGTTAAGAATTAGATTGCGCCGCATGCGGTCTGGCGGCGATCCCCACGAAACGATGCTTGCGCGCGCGCGCCTGAACGGGCGGCGCTGGGACGTGGCGCTCGCTCCCTTAGCGATCGCCTTCATCGCCGCGCTCTTATCCATTGGCGCACCGTCGCAGATCCTGAGCGTGATCGCCGCGATCGCCATCGCCCTCCACGCGGCAGGCTTAGTCTACCAACCGGCTTCCCCGCAGGATCAGTCCGAAGCCGCGCGCGAGAATCCGGACGCGCCGCCGGCCTACACTATGTCTGAAATCCGGGACTGGCATATCGGGCACGCCCATCTGCTGGGCGCGCTGAAGATGCAGGCGCCGGATGAGACCACCCGCCGCCTGGCCGCCGAAGCCGAGGAATCCGCCCACGGCGCTCTCACCTTGCTGGAGCGCCTGTCCGAGCTGCCGATCAGTTCGACCGAGAACGCCGATTTACCGGAGATTCCGGTGCACGAGGCCATCAATGCGGCGATCCTGGAGACGCGCTCCATGGCGTTGAGCCGGGGCATCAGGGTGCGCAGCGTGCGCTCGACGTTGAAAGTGAGAACCGATCCGGCTTTGGCCGCGGCCTTGATCAAGGCCATGCTGGTGCACGCCATGGTGGCGGCGAAAGGCTCGAAAGTCCTGATCGGAGTGCGCCGCGTGCAGTCGCAGCCGCGGTTTGAGGTGTGGTCGATGGCCGACAATCCCGGCCAGACCGCCAATGCGGGAAGTTCACCCAGCATCGCCGCGCGCATGGCGGACATTTTGGGCTATCGCCTCGTCGCCCGCAGCAAGTCGGGCCGCTCCCGCGGCATCGCCGCGGTGGCCGATCGCGGCGCACCCTCCAAGAGCGCGCCGCTTTAAGACCGGAACTTAGTGAACCATCCCGAAGCGGGCGGCCGCTGAAGCCAGCTCGGCGCGGTTGCGCACGCGGAACGCGCGGAGCGCCGCCGCCAGGTGCACTTTCACGGTGGCCGGCGCCAGACGCAAAGCGCGGGCGATTTCCTTGTTGGAGGCGCCGCCGGCGGCGAGCTTCACAACTTCCTTCTGACGCGGGCTCAGAGCCGGCGGGGTCACCGCCGCGATGGCCATGCGCGCCGCGCTGGACTCGAGGCCGGTTTCGTCCGCCGCCAAGGCGACGCTCGGCGTGATGTAGAGACCGCCGGCCAGGACCAGTTCGATAGCCTTGCCGAGGATTTCCGGACGTGCGCTCTTTTCGATGACGGCGGAAGCGCCGGCTTCGACGCAGGCGATCGCCGCCGCGCGGCGCGGGCTGGTCATCAGCACCGCGAGCGCTGGGCGGTTCGCCGTCAGCGGGAAACGCGAGACAATTTCATACGGGGCGACGCCCGCGACGTCGCCGTCGAGGATCACCAGAGCGGCGTCGGATTTCATCGCAAAATCGATGTCGTCGGTCTCGTCGACCACGGCTTGCGGCAAAACGGATTCGAGCACGCGGCGCAGGCCGAGCCGAACCAGAGGATGTGTATTCAACAGGACAATGCGCATCGCTTCAGTCCATTCATCGGTTGCAGCGCGTGAGCGCCTGGGGGGATCCGCGCCATCGCGGACCTCTCTGACGGAATGGTGAGCAAAAGCTGTGCCGTAAGGGACCAAAGGGCTCGAAAAACAGCGCTTTTCCCTTCACACGGGAAACATGGCCTAGGGCTTCCCTTCGCAAAAGGCATATAAGCCCTTAAGTCTAGTCCGGCAGCGTGGGCGACGCCCATTGGACATTCATCATTACTTTCAAAAAGAGAACGTCATGACCTCTTCAAACGCTGATCGTTTCCTTTCGGGTCGCGTCGCCGTCGTTACAGGCTCCACCTCCGGCATCGGCCAGACCATCGCCGAACAGCTCGCGGGCGCGGGAGCTTCGGTCGTGCTCAACGGCTTCGGCGACGCCGCCGAGATCGAGGCGCTCCGCAAAAAGATCGAGACCGAGAGCGGATCGAAGGTGATTTACTCCGGCGCCGATATGTCCAAGGCCGAAGCCATCGCCGAGATGATGGACATGACGGTGAAGACGCTCGGCGCCCCGGACATCATCGTCAACAACGCCGGCATCCAGCACGTCGCGCCCGTCGAGGAATTCCCCGTCGAGAAATGGAACGCCATCCTAGCGATCAATCTCTCCTCGGCCTTCCACACGATCCGCCTGGCGCTGCCTGCGATGCGCAAGCAGAATTGGGGCCGCATCGTCAACATCGCGTCGGCGCACGGCCTGGTCGCCTCGCCGTTCAAGGCCGCCTACGTATCCGCAAAGCACGGCGCCATCGGCCTCACCAAGACGGTGGCCCTTGAAGTCGCCGAGCAGATGATCACCTGCAACGCCATCTGCCCCGGTTATGTCCACACGCCGCTGGTCGACAAACAGATCGACGATCAGGCCAAGGTGCACGGCATTCCCCGCGACCGCGTCATTAAAGAAGTCATTCTAAAGGCGCAGCCCAACAAGCGCTTCGCCACCACCGAAGAAATCGCGGCGATGACCCTGTTCCTGTGTTCGGAAAACGGCATCTCGATCAATGGCACGGCCGTATCGATGGACGGCGGCTGGACCGCCGCATAGGAGCTCTGCCGGTTAATCATCGCGCTTGCGCGCGATAATGTAGCTCTCGTCGAAGAACCACAGCGCGCCGTGCTTCCGCAGCACGTCGCGCGTAGCGCGCAGATATTCGTCCGTCCGCATGGCTTCGGCGAGGCGGGCGTCCTCGATCTGCGCGACATAAATGGCGGCGTTCCAGGCCGCCAGCAGCGTCGAGGTCCCAATCTCATCCTCCGCCGCGATCTCGTTCGGCAGCGTGTGCATGTCGTAGCGGAAGATCGCCCGCGCGTCGGCGTTCGCGATAAAGGCATAGTCGCGCGCGGCCTTGCCCAGGGCCGCCTTCACGGCCGCCAGCACGTCATGCCGGTTGGTGGCGAAAGGCTGCTCTTCCGGCCATATTTTCTGGATGATCTCCATGCCGGGATCGCCGCCGCACGAATTCACCCCCAGCAGGCGGCCGCCAGGCCCCAGCGCGCGCGCCAGAGGCGCGATGACCTTATCGGCCTTGAACTCGGCGCTCGCCCGCGCCCGGTAGGGTTGAGAGGCCAGAATGAAATCATAATCGGCGCGGCCGCCGCCGACCTTGGGGATCAGGGAATCCAGCAGAAACCGGCAGTCCTCCCGGAACAGCACCAGGACGGACGGCTTCTCATAGACCGGGTTGCCGGTTTTCTCGCTGACCCTCGCGCGCCAATGCTCGGCCAGGAACGGATGCAGCGCCGTGATCTGTTCCTCGAATTCAGCCGAGGAATTCCCTCTGAGCGCCACCTCCCGCCAGATCATCGCGTCCGCGTTTTTGGCCGGCTGCAGCCAAGGCGCTTCGGCGTAGTGCATGTTCGTCAGAACAAGGACGGTCTCGGGGTGCTCGAAAAAGCGATCCGCGGTTTTCTCCAGCGCCAGCCGCGCGTCCTCCAGACTGATCTCCTTGCCCACGATATAGAATGGCGTACGCGGGAAGCGCTGGTGCAGCGAGCGCATCAGCCGCGCCAGCACCGTACCGTCGCCCACCCCGGCGTCGAAGGCGCGCAAGGCGGGCGGTTGCGGGCGGAGGTTCGCCAGCTCCTGCGCCGCCTTCTGGGCCACGACCTGCTTCTCGCTGGTGGTGTTCACGAACATTAAGTATTTTTGGCGGTTGTCAAAGAACCGGAAATTGTGCTGCGGGTCGAGATCCGGGCTGCGCCCCCCGGCCCCGGCCGCCAGCCGGCTGTCAAATCCCGCCAGACCGGCGCGCATGTCGATATCCCCGCGCGCTTCGGCCTCGGCGATGAAGCTCCGCACACGGTTGATCGTCGCCGCCGTCACTTTGCCGCCCGCCCGCACGCGGCTGATGAACTTGCCGTCGTTAACCGCCAGGCGTCCGAACGTCGTTTCCGCCATGCCGGAGCGGCGGCAGAATTCGGCGATCTCGCGCAGCAGGGCGTCGATTTTGGCGTCGCTCTCCTTCATGGGCCGCACCCTGCGAAAAAAATCCAGGCGGGTAAATCGCCTTCCCCAGCAAAGACGGTTAACGGCCGCCTGCGCCAAACCCTCGAATTCGACGGTATATTTAGCGCGCCCTTATGAGGCCTGCAGCAATACTGCCTTCAACGATCGGCCGAACCGGCCGGCATTAGGGAATGGTGCGTTATGAAGAGCAGTCTTGGCTGGCTGTATTTTACGGTGGGAACCAGTCCGCTCCGGCGCAACCCGGAGCAGGCGCTGCGGGTGTCGAGCGAAACATTTCTGGCTTCGCTGCGCAAGGCGCGCGAATCCGTCATCGCCGACGGGCTTGAGGTCCTTTTGTCGCTTCAGGCCGAAACCATCGGGGACGACCCGCAATTCGGTCTCCCGGCCAAGCGGAAGGTCGCGTAAAACGCCGCTTGCGGCCGGGCCCGAAATCAGGGAGCCATGGATGCTCCTGCTGATTTTGGGGATGCCATGCCGCTCGCCTATTTCGTCCCGCCCGTCATGCTGCTGGCGTCGAACGTCTTCATGACGTTCGCCTGGTATGGCCACCTCAAACACAAGGAAACGGCGCTCTGGATCGCCGTGATGGTGAGCTGGGGCATCGCTTTCTTCGAATATTGGCTGGCCGTGCCTGCGAACCGTATGGGCTCGGCGGTATATTCCACCGCGCAGCTCAAGACGATGCAGGAAGTGATCACCCTGATCGTGTTTGTCGGCTTCTCCGCCTTCTATCTGAAGGAACAGGTCGCGCCGAGCCAATTGCTGGGCTTCGCCTTCATCGCGGCGGGCGCCGCTCTGGTGTTCTTCAAGCCCTGAATTTTTGATCCAGCCATTCCGGCGCCGCCTCGGCCAATCCGTCCAGCGGCCCGGACGACAAGAGCAGCAGCACCTCATTCCCAGTCAGCGCCGCTCCCAGCGCGGCCAGCGTCTCCGCTTTGCCGGATACGGGTGTAACTTTCACGCCCACACCACGCACGCGCGCGGCGATCTGGTCCTGCGACAGCTGATCGTGGCTTTTGGCGCCGTGGGTTGGCGGCGGCAGCAACAGGACCTGCTCGACGCCTTCGAAGACCGTGTCGTACCACGCCAGCGCATCCTGATTGCGCCAACTGAATGTGTGCGGTTCGAACACCACGACCATCTTGCGCGCCGGGAAGTGCAGCCTGATCGCGTCGATGGCCGAGCGCGCCTTCTCGTAAGATGAGCCGAAGCCCTCATACGCCGGCAGGCGCGAGACGCTGGTTTTCTTGTCCAGCCGCCGCGCCACGCCGCGGAAGCTCGCCGCCCCGCGCTGCAGCGCCGCCGCATCGATCAGGCCGCGCTCCATCAAGAGCGCAGCCGCGCCCACGATGTTCTCGACATTGTGCAGACCGAGCTGTTGGGTCTGCAGCGGAATGCGCGCGCCCTTCGGCGTAACCAGATCGAAGCTGGTGATTTCGCCGATCTGAATGTTGTCGGAATAATAGCCGTCGCACTTATCGAGACCATACCAGACGACCTTCCGGCCCTTGGTGATCTCGTGCAGATAGCTATAGCGATGCGCGCAAACCAAGAGCCCGTCCTCCGGCGTCAGCCGCACCAGCTCCGCAAATGGCGCAACATAAGAGTCCATCGTCGGAAACATGTTGAGATGGTCGTGCACCAGCGACGAGATCAGCGTCGCCGTCGGATGATACAAAACGAATTTCGAACGCCGGTCCTCGGGCGAAATCACATATTCATCGCCCTCCAGCAGGAATTCCGGATCCGCCCCGTGATGTCCCGTGGTCGGCAGATCGAGCGGAATGGCGCCGATGAAATAACCGGGATCGCGGCCGGCGGTGCGCAAGAGGTGCGCGCACAAGGCCGTCAGCGTGGATTTGCCGAAACTGCCGGCGATGACGATGTTCGTCCGGCCATTGGTGTGCAGGCCGAGATATTCCGGAAACGTATAGGTGGGCACGCCAAGCTTTTTGATCGCGGCAAGTTCGGGATTTTCCGCGCCGTGCAATTTAGCCGACGCGCCGATGATCGCAAAATCGATGTCGGACGGCACAAGCGCCGGATCGAAGCCGTCATGATATTTCACGCCCAGCCGGTCGAGATAAGTGCTGACGGGCGGATAAACCCCCTCGTCCGAGCCTGTCACTTCCGTACCCTGGGAGACCAGCACCGAGGCCAAAGCGCTGACGCCCGCCCCCGCGATCCCGAGAAAATATACCTTCATGCAGCGAATCCTTGCGACGCCCGGTTTGGTAGCGCATGCGCCGCACACCCGTCCACTTACGCGCTGCGCCCGCTTGGCGCGGCCAATCCGGCGCGTTAGCATGCAAAAAAAACAAAGGCCTGGTCAGCCGGCGCGAGGGAGAGCTTGATGAACACGATTATCCGCAACGGCACGCTGGTGGACGGAACCGGCGCATCCCCGAAGGCCGCCGACATCCTGATCGAGAACGGCAAGATCGCGCAGATCGCCGCGCCGGGTTCGCTGGAAGCATCAAGCGCGGACGTGATCGACGCGTCGGGCAAATACGTCACCCCCGGCTTCGTCGACCCGCACACCCATTATGACGGACAGGCCACCTGGGATTCCGAGCTGGCCCCCTCCTCGCACCACGGCGTCACCACAGTCGTCATGGGTAATTGCGGCGTCGGCTTCGCGCCCGCGCGCCCGCACGAGCGTCAATATCTGATCGAACTGATGGAAGGCGTGGAGGACATTCCCGGCACTGCGTTGAATGACGGCATTCAATGGGATTGGGAAAGCTTCCCCGAATATCTGGACGCGCTGGAAAAGAAGACCCGCGCCGTGGACATCGCCACGCAGCTGCCGCACGGGCCTTTGCGCCTGTTCGCCTTCGGCCAGGACTCGAACGTCAACGCGCCCGCGAACCGGAAACAGATCGATCTGATGGCGGGGATCGCGCGCGACGCGGCCAAGGCCGGCGCCTTCGCCTTTTCGACCAACCGCATCGCCATGCACGTTTCGCTGAACGGCGAATCCGTGCCCGGCACCTTCGCGGAAAAGGATGAAGTGCTCGCCATCGCCAAGGCGACGCGCGAGGGCGGCGCGAGCCTCATCCAGATCGTGCCGCAGGGCCTCATGGGCGAAGACCCGGCGGGCTATGCGCGCGAGGTCGCGCTCTATCGCGAGATCAGCGCCGAATCCGGCTGCACCGTCTACTTCACCTTGGCCGAAAACAATGTGGAGCCGGAACATTGGCGCGGCATCATGGACGATGTCGATAAAGCGAACCGAAACGGCGCGCATCTGGTCGCCGCCATTTCCAATCGCCCCGGCGGCATTCTGATGAGCTGGGACAGCTTCAACATCTTCATCGACCGCCCGGGCTTTCAGGAAATCGCGAAACTTCCCCTGAAAGAACGCGTCAAGATGCTGCGCGACCCCAAGCGCCGCGAACGCATCCTCAATGAGGCGCCGACCACGCAGCAGCTGCGCAACGCCATCGGCGTGGTCACGCATGCAATCGGCTCGACCTATTTCTTGCAAGGCGCGCTGGATCTGGAGCCCGATCCCGCCAGCAACTTCGCGCACCATCTCGCCAAATCCGGCAAGCCCATGGAGCATGTCATGTATGACGCGCTCTGCGATCTCGCCGAAGGCGCGGCGGGCGACGATGAGACCGGCTTCCTGCACATCTATATGGGCGGCTACGCCAAGGGAAATCTAGACGTCATCGGCGAATTGATGAGCCACCCGAACACGGTGATCGGCGCGGCGGACGGCGGCGCGCATGTGAACGTGATCTGCGACGCCAGCTATCCGTCTTATATGCTGCAGCATTGGGTGCGCGATCGCGCCCGCGGCCCGCGTATGCCAATTGAAACGGCGATCAAGAAATTGTCCGGCGATCCTGCGGCGCTTTATGGCTTCAATGATCGCGGCACGCTCGCCGCGGGCAAGCGCGCGGACCTCAACATCATCGATCTGACCAATCTCGAACTGCAATTGCCGCGCGTGGTGCGCGATTTGCCCACCGGTGCGCCGCGTTTGTTGCAGGAGGTCAACGGCATAGACGTCACCATGTTGGCGGGCGTCCCTACCTTTAAGAGCGGCGTCGCGACCGGCGCACATCCTGGCCGCCTGCTGCGGCGCAAAGCATGAGACCATAAACGAAACCGTCGTGTTCACTGGGAGTGCAGATGCTTATGAAAACGCTTGTCGCAGCGCTGGCGATCGGCGCGCTTGGCGCTGGAGCCGTCAACGCGGCGGTCATCTGCAAAGCCACAACTTTCCAGAAATACGGCGAAACGCGCGCCTTCTTCCAGGACGTCATCGCCGGCTGCGACAAGGCGAAGAACTGCTACGCCGCAACCCATGTGGCTGATAACGGCCAGGGCTACGCATACCGCCAGCAAATCCGCGTCCGCCGCAATTACGGCGAGCCCATCAACCGGCTGTTCTTCGTCGGCGTCGATCCCATGCCCGCCGCCAAAGGCCAGTTCTCCATCAGCGTCGACGATAAAGCATGGACGCTGTCCGCCGAAACGGCGCTGACGCCGCAAAGCGGGAACGAATTCGAACTCTACGATTTGAAAGTCGCCGACAGGATGGTGGCGATGATCCGTGGCGGCAAGGAAGTCGCGTGGCTCTATCCGACGGAAAACGGCGGCGCGCATGTTGCGCGATTTGGCGTGCGCGGCATGAACAATGCACTCAAATGGGTCGCATGCATGCAGGCCAAAAAATAGCCGGAAAACTTTAGCTGCTCATCAGGATCGTGTTGCGCACCAGCGGATAGATCTGACGGCGCCACTTGCCGCCGGAGAACACGCCGTAATGGCCGACGCCCGCCTGCAGATGGTGGCGCTTGCGGTGCGGCTTTATGGACTTGCAGAGATCGTGCGCCGCCAGGGTCTGTCCGATCGAGCAGATGTCGTCGCGCTCGCCTTCCACGGTCAGCAGCGAGGTGCGGCGGATCGCCCTCGGATCCACTTTCCGCCCACGGAATTCCAGCAAACCCTGCGGCAGGAGGTGCTTCTGGAACACGCGGTTGACGGTCTCAAGATAGAATTCCTCCGTCAGATCGAGGACCGCGAAATACTCATCATAGAAATCCTTGATGAAGTTCGCCTTCTCGTCCTCGCCATTTTTCATGTGCTCATACATTTCCAGATGAGACTTCCAATGGCGTTCGGCGTTCATCGACATGAAGGCCAGCAATTGCACAAAGCCGGGATAGACGCGCCGTCCGGCGCCAGCGTAACGCCACGGCACGGTGGAGATCAGATTCGATTCAAACCATTCGATCGGCTTGTCCGTGGCGAGCTTATTCACCTTGGACGGATTAATCCGAGTGTCGACCGGCCCAGCCATCAGAGTGACGCTCAGGGGCGTCGCCTTGTTGTCGTCTTCGGCCATCAGCGCAACGGCGGCGAGCGCATGGGCGCACGGCTGACAGACGCCCAGCATATGCGCGCCCTCGCCGATCACGCCCATGAACTGCATCACATGCTCGACATATTCGTCGAAACCGAAACGGCCGGCGGACATCGGAACGTCGCGCGCGTTCTTCCAATCGGTGATGTAGACGTCGTTTTCCGGCAACAGGGTTTCGACCGTCCCGCGCAGCAGCGTCGCGAAATGGCCTGACAGCGGCGCGACGACGAGAATCTTGGGCTGGTATTCCTTCAGCCCCTCTTTTTTGAAATGCACCAATTGGCCGAAGGGCGTGTCGAAAGCGTTTTCCTCGACGATCTCATAGGTCTGCGTCCCGACTTCGACGGTGCGGAAGCCGTAATCGGGCCGCTCATGCGTCAGACCGTGGCGCTTGACCATTTCCCACGCGGCGCTCCAGCGCCGGAATTCCGGAGAACTTTTGACCATGTCGGGAGCGAAGCCCCCGAAAAAGGTGAACTGGCTGCCCAAAAGACGCAACGGCTCGAACAAGTCGTTCTGCGCCTGAAACAAAGCATAGAGCATAAGTGCTAGCAGCCCATCAGTGATGTAACGCCTTTATCGGATGTTGAAGGCAAGAATAAAGGTGCGCGCGCATGTCGCGCCAGCGCAAGCCCCTCACGCACGAAAGAGCATATTTTTTGTGCTCTACCGCTCATAAGAAAGCCCAAAACATCGCCCATGCGCTAATAGGTGCAATTCTTCTGCCGCCTATGCAGAACAAAACGCCAATATTGGAAGCGGAGGATGTCCATGCCCACGCAAAAACGCGCCGCCAAGTCGGGCGCCACCCTGACGATTTCCAGCAAGAATTACTCTTCCTGGTCTTTGCGCGGCTGGCTGCTGTGCAAGATGGCGGGGCTCGAGTTTGAGGAAGAGGTTACCTCCGCCGACGATCCGAGCGTGCGGGCCGAACTTCTTCTTCTGTCGCCGTCTTTCCTGGTGCCGTGCCTCACGCATAACGGCCTGCGCGTTTGGGACACCCTGGCGATCGGCGAATATCTGCACGAGATGTTCCCCGAAGCCGGCCTGCTTCCGGACGATCTCGTCGCGCGCACCCGCTGCCGCTCCGTGTGCGGAGAAATGCATTCCGGCTTCGCCAATCTGCGCTCCGCCTTGCCGATGAATCTGAAGTCGCACCATCCGGGCTTTAAGGTCTGGCCGGGCGCCGCGGCGGACATCGAGCGCGTCACCGAGATCTGGCGCGATTGCCTTGAGGAATTCGGCGGCCCCTATCTGTGCGGCGAGACGCCCAGCATGGCCGACGCCATGTATGCGCCGGTCTGCACACGCTTCGTGACCTATGACGTAGCGCTCGATCCTGTGTGCGAAGCCTACAAAGAGCGCATCCTCGCTCTGCCCTTCATGAAGGAATGGAAGAAGGCCGCGCTGAAAGAGCGCGAGGAACTCGAGGAACTGGACGTCGAATTCTAGGCCGGCCGCACCAGCGCGGCGCCGTTACGCCGTAGCGGGGAGACTCACGCCGCGATCAACCAGGCGCGCGCGCAGCGCCGCCGCGATCTGCCTGTTCGCGTCCAGCGGCGCGTAGGTCCAGCTTTCCAGCTTGCCGACCAGGCGCCGCGACGCGCCCGCCGCCTGGATCGCTTCCTGCAGACGCACGAACTTCTGCGCCCGCCGCGCATCCCGCTCCGGCGCCTGGAAAACATAAAGGGGTTTCCCGGTGGACGCCGCCTCGCCCAGCATATTGGCGCTGTCGCTGGTGACCACGATAGCGTCGGCGACGCCCAGATAACCGAGATAGGGATTCGGCCCCTCTTCGCCGGACCAGAACTTCGCCTTCCGGCCGCGCGCCCAGGCCTGCACGACCTGCGTTACTTCCTTCGGCGTGCGGCGGGAGGTAGTGATCAGAAAGCCCAGATCCTGGCCCAATTGATCCAGTTGGGCGCACAACAGGCGCGCCTCCATCTCGGCGAAGCGATAAGCGGGCGTCGGCCCGCCGATCAGCACGGCCACCTTCTTGTCCGGAAAGCCGACGAGCTGTTTGGCGTATTCTGCGCCCGCCGCGGCGATCGCCTGAGCGGAAAGGCGGTGCGGGCCGGTCACGGTCGAGATGACGTTGTCGCCTTCCAGCCGGTCGTGCGCCGGGGCCCAGACCAGATCGAAATTTTTCGGCGAGATCACCGGGTTCTGCAGCGCCATGACGAAGCTGGCGCCCCCGGAGGCTTTTTTGATCGCCGTCAGATAGGGGATGGCGCAGCGGCCGACGCCGATCACGATCGACGGCCAGGGCGGCGCGAGCACGGCGCCGTTCGGTCCCACGCTGCCCGGAGGCGGCGGCCCATAGGGCGCCAAGGCCGCCCAGAAGCCGTCCGTCCGGACGCGCTTGATGTCAGGCGTCAGCCCCAGCGTCTCCGCGACGCCGAGCGCCAGATTTTCATGACCGGTCCTGCCGTCGGAGACGACCAACAAACGCGTCGCTGCGTCTGTCATCAGGACCTACCGCCACTCGATTTTCAGGATTTCGTACGATTTGGCGCCGCCCGGGGCAGACACCTCGATAACGTCGCCGGCTTCCTTGCCGATCATCGCCCGCGCGATGGGGGACGTGACGGACACCTTTCCGCCCTTCACGTCGGCTTCGTCCTCGCCCACGATCTTGTAGACGGCCTCGTCGCCGGAATCCTCGTCCACCACCGTCACGGTGGCGCCGAATTTCACGGCCGAGCCGGACAGCCGTGTCGTGTCGATGATCTGCGCTCGGGACATCTTGTCTTCAAGCTCGGCGACGCGGCCCTCGATGAAGCTCTGGCGCTCTTTCGCGGCATGGTACTCCGCGTTTTCGGACAGATCGCCATGGCTGCGGGCTTCCGCGATCTGCGCAATGATCGCCGGGCGCTCAACCATCTTCAAACGCTTCAATTCAACGTCGAGAGCGGAATAGCCCTCGGCGGTCATAGGAATTTTTTCCATTCCGGGTGTCCGTGGGAGGTCCCTGCAGGGCGAATTTCGGTTGCAAAAAAGCGCCCGCCTATCCGCCCGTTAAACAAAAGAGTCAACGCCCGAAAAAGACGTGGATGGGAATCACACGCCTTTCTCGGAGCGCTGGATGTTCCGCTCGGATGACGCCGACCGTCAAGTGTAAGATTGCAAGGCGCGCACCTCGAGAGCGCCCGCCCGGAGGGCCTTGATCGCCTGGATGGAGGCGCGCGCCCCGGAAATAGTCGTGTAATAGGGGATATTCTGGGTCAGCGCGGTGCGGCGGATCGAGAAAGAATCCTTATAAGATTGCGCACCTTCGGTGGTGTTGAACACCAATTGGACCTGGCCGTTCTTCATGGCGTCCACCAC
>CAYNCS010000096.1:0-12755 GCA_964395875.1 uncultured Caulobacteraceae bacterium
CTCCAGGTGGGCCAGCGTGCGGGCCGCCGCATCCTCGGACGTCAGCGTCGCTGACAGATCGCGCGAGGCGTTCAACAGCCGCGCCAATTCCCAGCTACGTTCTGTGGCGGCGTGCGCCCGGTCGCTGAGCCGCCCGGATAATCCGCCCACCAACAAAGCGACGGCTAGGAATACAGCGAAGGCCAGCAGATCCGGCGCCTGCATCACAAAAGAGTGGACAGGCGGCACCAGAAAATACTTGTAGCAGAGGAAAGACAGGAGCGCGCCAAAGATGGCGGCGTTCTGTCCTAGTCCGGCGCCGATGCACAGCAATGCGGCGATGAAGAACAGCGACACGCCGCGATGGCCGAGGGTTTCCCACCAATAATGACCGCACAACGTGGCGGTGGCGATTGCGAGGGCGACGACGATGATTCGTCGCCTGCGCAGGAATTCGAGGCATCGATCGACTGCAGACGGCGCGGGCGCATCATCAGCATTTGGCGGCGCTCCGGCGCCGCCTGGAAGCGGATCGTGAAAAATACGGAAAGGCTTCAACATGAGCGGCTTTCGTAAGCGCCGTATATGACGCTTAAATGACACCCGCCCAAAGGACGCAACATATAAAACCTATATAAATTATATTCATGACGTTGTCGTGACGCATGCTTATCCGCCCCCTCGCGCATCTGCGCTCGTCCGCGCGGCTGTCCGCGCATGGTGGGACAAAGGATCAGGGCATGTTGAAGAAATTAGCGATGGCGGCGCTCAGCGTCTGCTTTTCGGCTATCGCCGTGACGGCGAAGGCCGAGGATATTTCGGGCGCGGGGGCGACCTTTCCTGCGCCGGTCTACGCCAAATGGGCCGAGGCCTATAAGGCGAAAACCGGTCAGTCGCTGAATTATCAAGCCATCGGTTCCGGCGGCGGCATCAAGCAGATCAAGGCGAAAACCGTCGATTTCGGCGCGTCCGACAAGCCGCTGCGCATCGCTGAACTGGACGAGGCCGGCCTTATGCAATTCCCGATGGTCATGGGCGGCGTTGTGCCTGTGATGAACCTGCCGGGAATCAAGCCGGGCCAGTTGAAGCTGAATGGCGCAGTGCTGGGCGACATCTTCCTTGGCGTCGTGAAGAAGTGGAACGATCCGAAGATCGCGGCGCTGAATCCGGGCGTGAACCTGCCGAGTTTGCCGATCACCGTCGTTCATCGTTCTGACGGTTCGGGCACGAGCTTCCTCTTCACCTCCTATCTGTCGCTGAAGAACGCGGCCTGGCAAGGCAAGGTCGGCGCCTCCGACGCCGTGGAATGGCCGGTGGGCCTGGGCGGCAAGGGCAATGACGGCGTCGCGGCTTTCGTGAAGCAAACCGTCGGCTCGATCGGCTACGTCGAATATGCGTATGCGAAACAAAACAACGCGACCTACGCCTTGATGCAGAACCGTACGGGCGCCTTCGTTGCGCCGGACGACTCGACGTTCCGCGCCGCCGCTTCTGGCGCGAACTGGGCGAAGGCGCCTGGTTTCTATCAATTGCTGCTCGATCAGCCGGGCGCCCAGGCGTGGCCGATCACCGGCGCCACCTTCATTCTTGTCTACAAGGATCAAGCGAAGCCGGCGAAGGGCAAGGCCGTCCTGTCTTTCTTCGACTGGGCCTATAGGAACGGCGACGACATGGCGACGAAGCTCGACTACGTCCCGATGCCGGAAGCCGTGAAGGCTCTGGTGCGTCAGAAGTGGCAAGAGCAGGTGAAGTCGGGCGGCGCACCGGTTTACGTTTCTCAATACGCCGAATAATCCCCTCACTCTGGTCGCGTGGCGCTTCGCCACGCGACCATTCTTGGCGCTTTAGGAGAGCCGGCGCGTATGACTGTCGTCGCCATGAACAAGGTGCGCAAGCCGCCGCGCAGCGCCCGTATGGAGCCGTTTTTTGAAGGGCTTTGTTTCGCCAGCGCCATCGCGCTTCTGACGGCGCTGTCGGGGGTGTTCATTTCGCTGGCGATCGGCGGCTGGCCGGCCTTTCAGAAGTTCGGATTCCACTTCTTCACCACGACGACATGGAATCCGGTCACCGGCGTATTCGGCGCCGCCGGGCCGATCGTGGGGACTTTGATCTCGGCGTTTCTGGCGCTTGTAATCGCGCTGCCGATCGCTTTCGGCGTGGCGGTTTTTCTGGTTGAGTTCTGTCCGCGCGCGCTGCGCTCGCCGATCGGCATGGCGATCGAGCTTCTGGCGGGCATTCCGTCCATCGTCTACGGCATGTGGGGCCTGTTCGTGCTGGCCCCCTGGTTCGCGATGAACGTGCAACTGCCGTTGATGACCATGGCGCCCGCGGGATCATGGCTCGAGGCCTGGACCACCGGCATCCCGAATGGCGCCAACGTCTTCACCGCCTCACTGATATTGGCGATCATGATCCTGCCTTACATGGCGGCGGTGCTGCGGGACCTTCTGCTCACGGTGCCGGTGGCGGTGCGTGAAAGCGCCTATGGCCTTGGCGCCACACCGAGCGAAGTGGTGTTCGACGTCTCGCTGCCTTATGTGCGCAGCGGCGCCATCGGCGCGGTGATGCTGGGTCTTGGCCGCGCTTTGGGGGAGACCATGGCGGTCACCTTCATCATCGGCAATTCGCACGCTTTCCCGAAGAACCTGTTCGACTCGAGCTCGACGATCGCCTCCACGATCGCCAATGAGTTCAACGAGGCGACCGACCCGATGCACACAGCCTCGCTGATCGCTTTGGGCATGGTTCTGTTCCTGATCACATTCGCCGTGCTCGCCATGGCCCGCATGCTGCTGGCGCGCACTCCGGGAGGCGGTCATGCAGTCTAACCATCACTCACAGCCGCTCATTCGGATGCGGAAGGTCCGCAATGCGATCTTCGTGGGATTCTCCTGGTTCGCCGCGGCGCTCAGCATTCTGGCGCTCTCGGCGATTTTGTTCACTCTGGTCAGCAAGGGGGCCGGGGGCCTCAATCTGAAGGTGTTTGTGGACTCAACGCCGGCGCCGGGATCGGAAGGCGGTCTCGCGAACGCCATCGTCGGTTCGATCATGCTGTGCGTGCTGGGGCTTGCGATCGCCGTGGTTCTCGGCCTGCTCGCGGGAACCTGGCTGGCCGAATATGGGCGTCAGAGCCGGCTGGCCCATGTCGTCCGCTTCGTCAACGATGTGCTGTTGTCGGCGCCGTCTGTTTTGATTGGTCTGTTCGTATACGGTATTCTTGTGGCGCCGTTCCACACGTTCTCCGGTTTCGCCGGCGCCGCGGCGCTGGCTCTCATCGCGCTGCCCATCGTGACGCGGACCACCGAAGACGTGCTGCGCCTGCAGCCGCGCACCTTGCGCGACGGCGGCCTGGCGCTCGGCGCGCCGCTGGGCCTCACGATCTGGAGCATTCTGTGGCAGGCGGCGTCGGGCGGCATCATCACAGGGGCGCTGCTCGCGTTCGCGCGCATCAGCGGCGAGACCGCGCCGCTCCTGTTCACGGCGCTGAACAACCAGTTTTTCAGCCTCGACATGACCCAGCCGATGGCGAACCTCCCGGTCGTCATCTACCGCTACGCGCTGAGCGCCTATGAAGACTGGAACAGGCTCGCCTGGGCGGGCGCATTGCTGATCGCGATCGCGGTTCTGGGCGCCAGCGCCCTGGCGCGCAGCATCTCGCGGAGGATCCAAGGCAAATGAGCGGTCAACCGATGCAGGCCGAAGAGGCCGCCCCCGAAACGCACGTCGTTCAACTTGAGAATCGGAAAATCAAGTGCGACGTCCAGAATCTCAATTTCTATTACGGCAAGAACAAAACGCTAAAGGACGTCTCGATCCGCTTCGCGGCGGGCCGGATCACGGCGCTGATCGGTCCGTCCGGCTGCGGAAAGTCGACGCTGCTGCGCAGCCTCAACATGATCTACGCCTTGTATCCGGGCCAGCGAGCGGAGGGGCAGATCACCATCGACGGCGTGAACATTCTGGCGCGGGGGCTGGACAAGGCCGCTCTGCGCTCGCGCGTCGGCATGGTGTTTCAGCGCCCGACGCCGTTTCCGATGTCGATCTTCGACAACGTCGCTTATGGCGTGCGGATGTATGAGCGGCTTTCCCGCGCCGACCTGCAGGAGCGGGTGGAGATGTCGCTGCGCCGGTCGGCGCTGTGGGACGAGGTGAAGGATTCGCTCGATGCATCGGGGCTCGGGCTTTCCGGCGGACAGCAGCAGCGTCTGTGTCTGGCGCGCACCATCGCGATGCGCTCGGAAGTGCTGCTGCTGGACGAACCGGCGTCGGCGCTGGATCCGATCTCCACGGCGAAGCTTGAAGAGAGTCTCGACGAATTGCGCAAGGATCACACAATCATCATCGTCACCCACAATATGGGGCAGGCGGCGCGCATCAGCGACTATACGGGACTGATGTATCTGGGCCGCCTGATCGAATACGATGAGACGCAGAAAGTTTTCACCACGCCGAAGACGCAGCGCGCGGCCGATTACATTTCCGGACGCTTCGGTTAAGCGGCGGCCGTCGGCAATTTTGTGAGCACGCCGGAAAAGCTGAACACCGGCTTGTCCTCCACGCGCATCAGGCCGCGCACGAAGACCATGCGCCGCGTACGGCGGATCACTTCGCCGGTCCCGTAGATCGTGGAGCCCGCAGGCACGCCCTTCAGGAACTCGCAATTGAAGGACAAGGTGACGGAATCGTCGTCGCCCAGGCCCGACGCGAAGGCGAACAGGCAGAAATCGGCGAAGGTCATGAAAGCGCCGCCATGCATCATGCCGCCGCCATTGAGATGGCGCGGCTCGACGCGCATGGCGCACAGCACCGAGCCGTCGTCTTGGGCGCGCACGTAAAACGGCCCGGCCGTATCGTTGAAGGGGTCGTTGGCCGAGACCGACCAACCCTTCCATTCGCCGTCCAGAACATCTCGGATAAAGTTTTGCCGTCCGGCGGAGGTGAGTGCAGGCGTCGTGTCAGTCATGGCCCGCTGGATAAGGGGAGGGGCCTGCGTGTCAAGCCGCCCACGCCAGGCGCGGCGGCTTAAAGCCAGTATTGCGCGCTGGTCTCATAGGCGCGCGCCGCATATTCGCGCAGATCGCGCTTGCGCCATTCGCCGTTCAGCACCTCGACGCTGACAATGCCGTCATAGCCGCGCTTCTTGAAGGAATCGGCGAAACGCCGGGTCTCGAACTCGCCTTCACCCGGGAACGCCCGGCGCTCCATCAATTCATGCAGAAGGTCGTCGCCGAGCATCGGCGGGGCGTCGTCGAACTCGACATAGGCCACCGCGTCGAGATTGACGCTCTCCAGATCCGTCCAGGTGCTCGGGCCGCGCGTGTGGTGCCAGATGTCGATCTGGGCGCCGGCGTTTTCGAAGCCCACGCGGCGTGTGAGGTCGACCGTTTCCTTTAGGCCCTTGAGGCTCATGGTCGGAAGAAACTCCACGGCGAGGCGCACGCCCGAGCCTTTCACGACCGCCGCCGCGTCTTCCATCGCCGCGATTTGGCTCGGCCAGTCCGGCGCGTTCGCGTTCACCTGGATGAAGTGCGCGCCCAAGGCCTGCGCCGCGCGCAGCGCGACCTTGATGTCGTCCGTCAAATTCTCGCTCATCCCGAGCACCGCCGCCGCGCCGATGAAGCCGCAGCCCACCTGCGCATCGCGCATCAGCCGCGCCAGCTTTTCCAGCGAGCCGCCGCTCGCCAGATATGCTTCGAGCGACCAGCGGTCCGGCCCGAACAATGGAAAGCCCGCGCGCGCCGCCGCATCGACCCAGGCTGGCACATCCGTGGAGCCGCCATAATAGGGCGAGCCATTGAAGGAATTCAGGCACAAGGAAACCATACCAAATTGTGACGCCGCTCCGGCCTTACCGCAAGCCGGACGCCGCCGCCGCGATTGGCGTAACGCAGCCAGACCTGAGCAAGCCGGACAAAAGCGGCACTTGCCAAGGCGCCGCGATTGGCGTTCCCTGTCGGCATGAACAGCGGCGAAAAAACCGAAGGCGCAAAAAGGACCGTCGCAGCGCCCCGCGAAGAGCGCCTGGCTGCTGCGCTGCGGGAAAATCTGCGGCGTCGCAAGGTCGCGCAAAAGCGCGC
This sequence comes from uncultured Caulobacteraceae bacterium, assembly GCA_964395875.1. Lineage (GTDB taxonomy): Bacteria > Pseudomonadota > Alphaproteobacteria > Caulobacterales > Aquidulcibacteraceae > JBEVJO01. The sequence goes on from CAYNCS010000096.1 coordinate 6,057, forward strand.
GGCGTCGGAAGATTCTGAAGATGACGAAGGTCCGGTAGACGACCGGGATTAAGAGCGCCCACCGGCTGCGGACCAGAAACGCGCTCAATAATCGGTCCGACAGCGCGCGGTGGCTCGTTTAATCCAGCGGCTCGCCGCCTTTCAGGCCATTGGCGAAATCGACGGCGAAGCCTTTTTCGGTGTAACGGGCCACGGCGCCTTTGTGCCGGCCCACCGTGACGAGCTCGCCGATCATGGGGCGCTTGTCGGCGGTCGTCAGCGACATGCCCAGCACGGAAATATCAAGCACCTGGCATTGCAGAACGCGGCCGTCGGAAAGCGTGCATGCGACTTCACCGCTGGCGTTGAAGCGCTCGGCGCGCCGAGTTTCTTCAAGCTGCAGCGCATCCTTGTTGATTTGCCAGGTGAGCGCCTCGATCAGCTTGTCCTTCTTGAGCGATGTCAACGCCATCGCGATGGCGAGTTCACCGTCGCCTTTGCGTTGCACCGCGCCGCTGAGCCGGCCGATCGACTGACAATAAAGGACAACCTTTTCGCCCATCGTGCAGCGCGCGTCGGTCTTGATGCGCAGCCCTCCTGCGGAGGCGTCGATAATGTGAAAGCTGTGCTCTTGGCCCCGGCTGTCGAGCATGGTGCCGGCAAGGCTCAGAGCCACGCGCCGGTGCCGCCGCCGCTCCCGCGCCGGTTCCGGTTGCAGGTGCTCGGCCAAAGCATCGAGATGCGCGTTCAGGTCGGAGCTTTGCATGCTCTGCAACCATGGAAAAAAACTATGAATGAACTCTTATGACTTTTAAGCGTCCAGAGCTATTTGAGGCCCGAAATGGGTCGGCAGATCGGGCTCTAGCGGCCGCTCACGGGCTTTTGCGCGTGCGGCGGGTGCACGGAGATCACTTCGAAGGTCAGGCCTTCGCGCTGCAGTTCGAATGCGCAGTGGAAGAAGCCGAGATAGCGGCCCCCGGCGCCTCCCAGTGGGGCGACGGCGACGTCGGCGGGAACCGGGCCGTCCGGCTGGAGTGCGTGCAGCCGCAGCAGGCCAGGTTGCGCCTTGAGCGAGACGGTGCGCATCAGGGTCCAGACGAGGATGCGGTCCTGAGGGCTGAAAATCGACAATAAGTCCAGGCCCTGGATGGAATCGCCGAACGTTTCGCGCAGGCTTTGGCCCGCTTTGGCGATCCGGACCGGCGGTGCGTTCTGGGTTGTTTCAGCGACGAAAACATTGTCGAGAAACTCGCCCGCAACGGGCCGCGACAACGCCGCCGGCAGCGTTTCGGGCGTCCAGAGGTCAAAAATCGCCTGCAGATTTGGGTGGAGAGACAGCTGATTCATCAATATTCAAGGCGCGGGGTGTAACAAAGGTTGTTCCTGCCTGGGTTCAGCAATCGGTGGGCCGCGCGGGCGCGCCGGGACATCCTCTTAATGGCTTAGGCAATGGGTGGTTTTTTCCCCGGGGTCGCGAAATTGGCCGGATCATTGCATGCGCCAGGGGATATCGCATGGCGCCTCCGGGCGTGTGTCGCGCCGGGACAGGCCGCGGCGCGATCCCGAATGCGCCGATTTTGGATTTTCGGGCGCGATCCAACGCCCAACCGGCGCGGGGACCATTGGTTCCGCGCGCGGGCCTCAGGAGTATTCGTCTGATGGCGGACATCGTCATCTCGCACGCCACCGAAGACCGGGATCGCGCCGAGATTCTGGGCCGCGCCTTGAGCGCACAGGGCCTGAAAGTCTGGATGTATCGCGACATTCTGGGCGGGGGCGGGGACCGCGACGAAGTCAACGCGAAAATCCGCGCGGCGACCCGCGTCCTGGCGCTGTGGAGCCCGGCGGGCTGCGCGTCGCCATGGGTGCTGGAGGAAGCCCGCGCGGCGGCGCACGATCATCGTCTGATCAATGTCGAATTGCTGTCCGGCCTGACGCCGCGCGCCTTTCAGGCGGGGCTGCGCATCGATCTCGGCGGCTGGCAGGGGCAGCGCAACGATCCCAGCCTCGAGCCGGTTGCGCAGGCCATCGCCACCATCGTCGGCAAGGATGAGCAGGCGGAGAAGCAGCGCAACAATGTAACCAACCTGTCCGGTAAACTGTTCGGACGCGAGGCGGCGGGCCAAGCGCAGGCCGTGAGCGCTCCGGCGTCGGCGGCGATCGCAGAACCGGCTGCGGCTGCGCAATCCGCGCCGAAAACGCGGGAACCCGCCGCGCCGCTCAAGATCGAGGTTTTTCAGACCGACAAGCCGCGCTCGGAATCCGAAAAGAAGACGCGCCGCTGGTACGAAATGTCGCCGGGGCGCATGTTCGTGATCGGGCTCGTCTTCAGCGTGGCCATTGGCGGGGCAGTCTTGGCCGTGCGCCACGAATTCAACACGCACCCGATCGCGGTCGCCGCACGCGCGGCGGCGGAGCAGGAAGCGGCCGCGGCGGCGACGGAAGGGTTTTCCGGTGAACCGGCCAGCGTGAAATTCGTGAAAGAACTCGGCCAAAGCGACAGGCCGCTGACAGCCGTGGCCTATGGCTCCAACGAATGGCTGCAGGCGATCGGCGATTCCGGCGGCGGCCTGCGTCTGATCGAGGCCGATGACGGCACGCTCTATTCGACGCTGAAAGCCGGGACCAAGCCGGTCACGGACGTCGCGTTCGATGGCGGCGCCGAATATGTCGCCGCGTCCTCGATGGACGGCAATGTGTACGTCTTCCGCGCCGGCGACGGCGGCCTGACCAAATTCGCCATTGGCGACTCGCCGGTGCGCGCGCTGGCATGGCATCCGTCCGACGTTCTGATCGCAAGCGGCACGGAAGCGGGCGTGCTGGACATCCGGTCGCTGATCAACGACGTCAAACCGGTTCAGTACAAGTTCGACTCGCCGATCACCGCGATAGCCTGGCGGCGCGACGGCGCGGTGCTGGCCTTGGGTTTCAAGTCCGGCGCCGTCAGGTTCGTCGATGCAAGAACGGGCAAGGAGCTTTATGCCGCCGCCGCGCATCTGGGCCAGGTGAACGCTTTGGCGTTCGCCCCCAGCGGCGCCACGCTCGCCAGCGCCGGCGAAGACGGCCTCGTCAAGACCTGGAACGCGGATAACGGGGAAGCCCTGCTGTCAATCCCCAGCCGTCCGTGCGCGCCGGCCGAACTGGACAAGGACGACCATTGCCCGGCTCTGGATCTCGTTTACAGCAGCCCCGACGGCGAAATCCTTTTAACGTCCAATCAGAAAGGCGAGGTTGAGGGCTTCAATCCCAAGACCGGCGAGCGCGTCATGCGCATCCGTGGTCACCACGCGCCGGTCGCCGGCGTGGCCTGGAGCCGCTACAATCACCGGATCACGACCATCGATTCCGCCGGCAAGGCGGCCTTCTGGACCTCTCCGTTCGACAAGCCCTGGAAGCCGGGCGAAGAAGCGAAATAACGTCGGCGCGCCGCACGGCGAAGGGTTCTTGCATTGCGCGCCGGTCTGTGGCCCGATCGCCTCCATGAAGAGTTTGCGCACGCGCCTTTCGGCCATTGCTTTTTTTGCCGTCGCGCTCGGTGCGCCGGGCGCCGCGGCGCCGGACGGCGCGGCCTGCCAGGCCTTCGAACCGATGGTGTCGGTTCAGATGAACTGGAGCCCGCGCGAGGCGCTGCGGCAGGAGCGCATGATGCGCACGGCTCTGGATTCGGTGAAGCCCGGCGCGCCGGGAAAACGCGACGTGTTCATCCTCGCCGCGGCGTTCGGCGGCGAACACGTCTTTGACAAGGAAGCCAACGGCGCCGCGGACATCCTGGTGAAGCGCTATGGCGGCGCGACCCGCAAGATCGTGCTGTCGAACGCCGCCGCCATGCTGGGCGAGGATACGCCCGCCGCCACGCCGGAGCATTTCTCGGCCTCGCTGGCGAAAATCGGCGAAGCGATGAATCCGGAAGACGTCCTGTTCCTCTTCATCACCTCGCACGGGGCGCGCGACAAGGGCGCGGCGATCTATGAGACGCAGCGTCTGCAATCCTCGATGTCGCCGAGCCGTCTGTCGGCGGAACTCAACGACGCCGGCATCAAGAACCGCGTGCTGATCATCTCGGCCTGTTTCTCCGGCCTCTACATTCCAACCCTCGCGAACGCCGACACCGCGATCCTGACGGCCGCGAGCGCGGAGCGCTCGTCGTTCGGCTGTCAGCCTGAACGTGACTGGACCTATTTCGGCGACGCGTTCTTCGCCCATGCGATGGCCGGCGGCGCACCCTTGCTCAGCGCCTTCGAGGACGCCAAGACGCTCATCTCGAAGTGGGAGTCGGACATGAACGCCACGCCGTCGCAGCCGAGCGCCGACATTGGCGCCAACGCCAAAACGTTCCTGGCCGATCTGGAGCGCCGTCCGGTCAAAACCGCGGCGCAGCCGGCGAGCGCCGCGCAGCAATAGAGCTTCAGAACTAGGCGGGCCTCACCGCATTCAGGTGATAGCTGAAGATGGCGTCCCACGCCGTATCCAGCTTGTCCAAAGCGGCCGTCGGCGGCGCGGCCGTCAAAAGCCCGTTTTCGCGCGTGACGAGACCCATCTTCAGGAGCTTCCGCAACGCGTCCTGCACCTCGAAATTGATCTTCACGTTCCAGGTGCGCGAAATCCAGTCCTCGCAGGCTTTGTCCAGATCCTTCTGGGTCATCGGGCCAAGCAGCAGAAGGCGGTTATAGGCCGCGACCGCTTCCTTCAGTTCCTGCTCTTCGGCGGCGCTGATCAGGATGTCGAACACCCCGGCGTTGTTCGCGACGTTGCGGTAATACACGTTGTCGGAAAGCCGTTTCTGATAGCGCAGCGATTGCGCTTCGTATTTCAGGCGCTGGCGCATCATGAAGGCGCCCAGCGCAACGAGGCCCGAAACGGCGGCCAGCGCCTTACGCGTGGCGTCGTGCGTCACCTGTCCGCCCTGAAATCCCAGATAGGCGCCGATCACGATGAACAGCACGCCCAGCGCGGGCAGGAGGTTCATGATCAGCGGCACGCCGCCGAACAAGGCCGGGGCGGCCAGCATCACCTGATCGCTGCGCTTCATGGTGATGCGCGCGCCCGGATGCAGGCTGATGAGGTCGCCGCGCGCGATATTCTTGAACTGCTTCACGAAGGCGCAACTGGGCCGCAGATTCTTCACGCTGCTGCGGGGCATCTTCGCCCGCTCTTCCTGCGAAATCTCCCATTCGGCCTTGTAGCCGGCCACCATGATGACGTCGCCGAACACGTCCGCCTCCACGGCGACGTTGCGCAGGCCCCACCACTGGCGGCGGCGGATGCGCGCGCGGCGGCGATTGCGGACGAAGTGCCGGATCATGCGCATGCCGGCGCGCGTGGTCTTCACCTTGACGCCGGCTTCGGTTTCCTTTTCGGCGGCGCTGGCTTCGGAATCGGCGTCGATCTCTTCGAAATTGGCGGCGATCAGCGCCCGCGTCAGCGCATTGTCGAAACGCGCCCAGGCCGCGTCCAGCTCCGCGGCGGTGAGGGATAAAGGCTGATCGGAATCCGGATCGAAGGGGCGGTAGGCGTTTCGCATCGCCTCCTGCGTTTCGTAGAAATCGTAATGCAAGGTCGCGGCGAGCAGGCGGCAGACATTGTCGAAGCCCCGGCGCGTCTCAGGATCGGCGGCGAATTCGCCGGACGCGGTGACGATCAGGTCCTGTTTGGGCACGGGAATGTATGCGGCGCTGGCGCCGACATGGATCGTCGACAGAATCTCATCGCCCGGCTCCAGGCCGATGAGTGGCGTGGAGGCGTCCGGTTCAGTGCTGGCGGCCGCTTCGCTCATGGGTTCGTTCTATTGCGCATGCGGCCGGGCGCAAGCCCGTATGGCGTGGCGGGCTGCGCAGGCGCTTCCGAGCCCGATCCGGCGGCGGGGCGGCTCATACCGCGCTCACAAGACCGAGCGGCGCGGCGGTAGTGCGCTTGCCGACGCGCATCACGATCTGGCTCTGCACGTCCGACACGAGGCCCAGCGCCAGCACCTTTTCCCGCAGGAATTCGTCATAAGCGTGCATGTCCCGGGTGACGACACGCAGCACATAATCGGATTCGCCCGTCACGGTCACGCAATCCACGATCTCTGCCCAGTTTTGAACCGCATTTTCAAAGGTTTGTAGGTTCTCGCGGGAGGGCAATTGCAGCTTTACGCTGGCCAGCACCTCAAAATCGAGGCCCAGTTTGCGGGGGTCGAGCAGGGTGACCCGGCGCTGGATGATCCGGGCCTCCTCCAGGCGCTTGATCCGGCGCCAGCAGGGGCTGGACGACAGATGCACCTTTTCGGCGATGTCCGCGACCGCCAGCGCGGCGTCATCCTGAATAATGGCCAGGATTTTCAGATCGGTCTCGTCGAGGTCCACATTCTATCCCCAGGTGTGCGGCGGGCCGGTCAGGAAAGCCTCAATTGAAGCGCTAGAATCGGAACGCCTTGATTAGAAGGATTTTCCAATTTTTCCCCGCGATTTGAAACAAACAAGGCGCGCCAGGGGATTAATCGCGGCGCCGGGCTTAAGCCCGGCCAGCGTCCCGCGAACGGCGGGACGCGCCAGCGGCGCCAGAATTATCCCGGCCAGAAATATCCGGGAAGGCGCAAATTTCCGTTTGTTCCGCCAGCGCTTTGGACTAAGAAACGCGCCCGCGGCGCTGCGTGCGCCGCTGCGGCTGGGTAGCTCAGTTGGTTAGAGCACGGGATTCATAACCCCGGGGTCGGCGGTTCAACTCCGCCCCCAGCCACCA
>CAYNCS010000097.1:0-12394 GCA_964395875.1 uncultured Caulobacteraceae bacterium
TGAACGATTATTACCGGGCGGAGTCCGGCATCATCGTGACGCAATGGCCGCATACGATGACACGCTACAGAGCCGAAACGCAGCAACCTGATATGTCCGCGTACGATGTGGTTGGCGGCGCTTAGCCGACTCTACCCTTTCAGGCGCAGCGGCAATCCGGCGGCGACGAACTCGACCACATCGGCCTCCGCCGCGATGCGCTGGTTGAGGCGGCCCTGCGCATCGCGAAAGGCGCGGCCCAGGGCAGTTTCGGGCACCAAACCGAGGCCGATCTCGTTGGAGACCAAAAAAACCCGCGCGCGCGCAGAGGCCAGCGCCGCACACAGGCGGCCTGTCTCAGCCTCAACGTCGCGGTCGCATTCAAACAAATTTGAAAGCCAAAGCGTCAGGCAATCCACGACAATGCTCTGATCGTTGGAGCCTTGGGCCTGCAGCAGACCTGCAATCTCAAGCGGCTCTTCAAGGGTGGTCCAACTGGCGGGACGGTCGGCCTTATGCCGTGCGATGCGGGCGCGCATCTCGTCGTCGCGGGCTTCGGCTGTCGCCAGAAACAATCGCCGGGGCGCCGCCGCTTCGGCCAATTTAAGGGCATGCGCGCTCTTGCCTGAGCGCGCGCCGCCGAGAATAAGGGTCGTCGCCATGACGCCGCACAATGCCGACATCCCGCCTGATGGCAAGTCCGTGGAAGCGCGCGCCGGTGCCTATCTCGATTCCCTGGCCAAGCCGCCCGGATCGCTGGGGCGGCTGGAGGCGCTGGCCGTTCGCCTCTGCGGCGCATCGGGATCGCTCACGCCGCGGACAAGCCCGCGCGCGATCACCGTTTTCGCCGCGGACCATGGGTGCGTGGCCTCGGGCGTATCCCTGTGGCCACAGGCCATTTCCACCGCGGTAGTGAAAACGCTGCTGGCGGGCGGCGGCGGCGCCAGTGTGCTGGCGCGGCGGGCAGGCGCCGAACTTCGCGTGTGCGATGTCGGGCTGGCCGGCCCCGAGCTGCCCGCTCATGCGCTGCTCACCAGAGCAAGGGTCCGCCAGGGATCGCGGGACATGGCGCAGGAACCCGCCCTCACCCGCGCGGAATTCGAAAGCGCACTCGACGTCGGACGGCGCGAAGCAGAAGCCGCGATCGCCGCTGGCGCTGAAACTCTCATCGCCGGCGAAGTCGGCATCGGCAACACCACCGCCGCGGCAGCTCTGGCCGCGCTGCTTTGCAACCATCCCGCCGAAGGCCTGATCGGCGCCGGGGCCGGCGCGGACGCCGCCTCCTTGAGCCGCAAGCGCGCGGTCGTCGATTTCGCGTTGACGCGAGCGCGCTCAATCGATGATCCCCTCGCAGGGATCGCATCTGTGTGCGGTCTGGAAGTCGCCGCAATGGCGGGATTTTATCTCGCCGCCGCCGCCGCGAAAAAGCCCATCCTTCTGGACGGCGTGATATCTGGCGCCGCCGCGCTGATCGCGCGCACGCTCGATCCCGATTGCGTGCGCTTCATGATCGCCGCCCACCTCTCGCCGGAGCCTGCGCACAGACTCATTCTACAGTGGCTGGAACTCGAGCCATTTCTGGAGTGGAGCATGCGGCTTGGCGAAGGCTCCGGCGCATTGACGCTTTTACCCCTCCTCGATATGGCGGCGGCCCTGATGTGCGATATGGCGACGCTGGAAGACGCTTTGGCGCTCGCCAATGCGTAACGATCTTCTCTCCCGCGAAGCGCGCGCCTTTTTCGCCGCCGCCGCGTTTCTCACGCGCGTGCACGTGCCGATGTTGTCGACGGATGACAGCTGGCGGAACGATTTGAAACGCGGCCTGCGCTATTTTCCTCTTGTGGGCGGACTCGTGGGTCTGGCGACCGGCGGGCTGTTTTGGGCGCTGTGTCTGATCTTTCCCGCGCCCATCGCCGCCCTGCTCGCTCTGGCGTTCGAAGCGCTGCTGACCGGAGCCTTTCACGAAGATGCGCTGGCGGATTTTTGCGACGCGTTCGGCGGCGGTGTGACGGCCGATCAGGCGCGCACGATCCTGAAGGACAGCCGCCTTGGCTCGTACGGCGCGCTGGGACTGCTTCTGGGCGTATCGCTGCGCGCGTTCGCTCTTATGAGTCTGATCCCGCTCTTCGCCATCTTCGCCAGCGCGGCGGCAGGCGCGCTGAGCCGTTTCAGCGCCATTTGCGCGATGCGCCTCTTGCCCCCGGCGGCGGATCGGGCGAGCCTGTCCAAGGACATCGGTTCGCAACCGAGCAACGCCTCGATGCTGTTCGGCTTCGTCGTTGCGGCGGCGTTTCTGGCGCGAACCGCGCTCGGCGCGCCGGCGCAGGCGCTTCTGGGCGTTGCCGCGAGCGCAGCGATCATTCTGCTGATCGTCTCCATGATGAAACACAAACTGGGCGGGACCGTGGGCGACGGGCTCGGCGCTATCGTCTTCGTCAGCCAGACGCTTTTTCTGGTTTGCCTGCTCGCGACCTTCTGATGCTCATCCTCGTGCGTCACCCGCCGGTCGCGCAATCCCATCGCGGACTGTGCTATGGCGCGACCGATTTGCCGGCGCCGGATGCCCCGGATCTCGCCGCGGCCTTACGCGCTTATGCGCCGAAGCAGGTGGTCTCCAGCGATCTTCAGCGCTGCGCCGGGCTGGCGTCGGCGGTCGCGGGCGAAGAAACCACGCCGCATTTCGAGCCGTCCTGGCGCGAGCGCAATTTCGGCGCGTGGGAAATGCAGAGCTGGGACGCCATCCATGCGCAAACCGGCGCCATCCATCGCTTGATGGAGCCGGACTTCGCGCCGGAGGGCGGCGAAACTTTGCAGGCGGTCCATGCGCGCGTTCAGCGCGCCCTCGAGGCCCTGCCCGCATCGCGGCCGATCCTGATCGTGTCGCATGGCGGGCCCATTGCGCTGGCGCGGCTCATTCTGGCGGGCGCACCGCTTGAACGCGCAGCGGACTACATTCCATCCCCGTCTGAAATCGTGACCCTGAGCTTTTAGACGCGGCCGCCGAGATAGATCTCCAAGCCGTCCGGCCCGTCGAGCACACGCACATTCACGTCGAAAAGGTCTTTCAGCATCGCGGCCGTCAACGTCTCGCGTACGGCGCCGTAAGCCGTCACGCGGCCTTGCTTCAGCGCCAGAACGTGATCGGCGTAGCGCGCGGCCAGCGACAGATCATGCAGCGCGACAATGATCGTGCGGCCGCCATCCGCCAGCGCCCGCAACCGCTCCATCGCTTCCAGAGCGTGACGCGGATCGAGGCCGCTGACGGGCTCATCCGCAATCACGATATCCGGATCGCCGACCACGGCCCGACCCAACATCGCCCGCGCCAGTTCGCCGCCAGACAGGGTCGTCGCCGCCTGATCGCGCAAATGCTCCAGATCGAATTCGCGCAGGACCTCGCCGATGCGGGCGCGGTCCTGTGGCGTCAGATCGCCGATGGCAGGCAAGGTGGGCGTCAGGCCAAGAGCGACCAGCCGCTCGACGCTGATCGGCCATTCGCAGCGCGCGCTTTGCGGCAGATAGGCGCGGCGGCGCGCCAACGCCTTCGCCGCGATGGCGGCGAGCGGCTGTCCGTCAAGGGTCACCACGCCGTCCGTCGGCGCCGAAACGCCGGCGAGCGCCGCCAGCAGGGTCGATTTTCCGGCGCCGTTCGGGCCGATCACCACGGTGAGGCCCGGTTGGCCGAACCGCACGCTCGCGGCGTCGAGAATGCGCCGGCCATTGCGGGTCACGCCGACGCCCTGCGCCGCCAGAATCGCGCCGCGCGCAGATTGCATCTGGGGTTGCGCGGACATGCGGCAGGCTTCCTTTCGGCGTGGCGAGACCGGCGATCTCGGTCAAATCCGCGCAGCCGTCAATCCCGGCGGCCAATACACGAGATATTCCTCAGAAGCGCGGCTCAGGCGTGATGGGCGTTCCGGCTCCGCCATTGCCGCGGCGGCAGTCCGAATTTTCGGGCGAAAGCGGTGGCGAAGCTGCCCGGGCAGGCGTAGCCCAGTTGAGCGGAAATGGCCTTGATGGAGCCCGTTCCTGAAAGCAAACGCAGAGCCCGTTCGAACGTGGCGTGCTCCACCCACTCCATCACCGTCATGCCGGTTTTCGCCTTGAAGGCGCGCATTAAATGACGACGGCTGAGGCCGCAGATCCCCGCTAACTCGGCGACGCCCGGCGGGGCCTTGGTTTCGTCCGCCAGCCGCTCGGTGATGCGGCGCATCTGCCAATCCGCCAGCGTGCCCTTCTCCAGAAGCGGATCGTTCGAAACGCTCGCCAGATAGCGCGCCATCTCGCCGACCAGAACGAGCCCTAGTCCCTTGAGGATCAGGTCCCGTCCCACCGCATCCTTGTTCATTTCCTGCGACAGGCGATCGATGATCTCGATGATCCGCGCTTCCCGGATGTCGGCGAATTTCATCAATATGCCGCGGTCCTCGCCATCGAACTGGCTCAGCAGGTTTTTCAGTTCGTCGTCGACGAAGCGCAGCACCAGCATCGTGCGCTTCGCAAATCCAGGCGACTGGATATGAACTGAGACCGAGCCCGGCAGGAACACCGCGGCCCCGAACGACAGAAGCGCATTCGGCGCAGCGGGCTCGCCGAAAGAGCCGCGCGCAGATTCGCGGTAAGGCGGCGGAATGTAGATCAGCGACGGTTCGTCGATCCGGTGGGCGCGCAAAAACGGGCCGCTGGCGTCCTGCGTCACCCGTTCCATTCGCAGGTGCGGCAGGTCGACCACATCCTCGATTTGCAGCGCTCCCTGCACGTGCGCGACCCTTTAATTTTTCTCATCGCTCGCCGATGCTTAACGGCAGACTAGCCGCATTTGCGCCACCTCGCAAAACCTCAGGTAGCCACGCCCGCTGAATATCCGGCGCAATCGCCGAAATACGGCGCCATCCCCGCTATGTTGGGGATTGCCCAAAGGGGGCCTGGCGCGGGAACAATACCCTAAATCAAAGCATGGGAGGCGAAGATGTCCAATCCTATCAACACCCCGGACCAAAGGCGGATCGAACTGGAGGCTCTGAAGGTCCTGGCGGACCCGCGCATGCAGGAGACGGTTAAAGACCGCCGCGCCTATTGGCTTGAAAAGGCGCAGCCTAGCGCCGGCCAGCGCAAAGCCTTCGACGCTTATGCCGATGAGGTCATTTTCGGAGCGATCCTGTGGACGCTGAATACGGACGCGGAACGGCCCGCCGTCCTCACCATCTCCCGCATTCCGCACAAGGCGGGCAATGTCGACATACCGGGCACTCGCTGGGGCATCGACAATCCGGATTCCGTCTACCGCACCATCCCGATCAGCGGCGCGGAGCGTTACATCATCCGCGGCAAGGTCCACTATCCGCGCCTAACGGAAAACTATTACACGCTGTGGAACGCGCATATGGGCACCGTGGACGTGCTCGACGGCAAGTCGCTCGTCCTCGATAAGGACGGCAATTTCGAAATCTTTGTCGATAGCGACGAGAAGGGCAGCCGCGCAAACCATGTGAAATCGTCGCCCGAAGCGGTCGAATTCTATATCCGCGACGTCGTCACGGATTGGGCGAACGAACGCCCCAGCGATCTGACCATCGAGCGCCTTGGCGGCGCGCCCAAAAAGCCGGAGCGCACTTTCGACCAAAAAGTGGCCGACGCGCAGGCGATGGTGATCAAGAACATCGACAATACCATGCGGTGGAACCGGCAGGCGCTGGACAAGCCGGTGAACATGTTCGACTTCGTGATCGACCGCGACACTGACGGCGCCCTACGCAATCAGGTCTATATCATGGGCCATTTCCAACTGGCCGACGACGAGGGTCTGCTGGTCAATGTCGATCTTGGCGGCGCCCATTATTTCATTGCGCCCATCACCAATCTGTGGGGCACGACGAACGACATCGTGCACGAAAACGGGAGCATGAACCTCACCCAGATGAAGCGCGACTCTGACGGCGCGGTGCGTCTGCTGGTCTCGCGCAAAGATCCGGGCGTCTGGAACTGGCTCGACACCAATGACATGCAGGACGGAATCATGACCCTGCGTTGGGCTGAGTTCGAAACCGGCCGGCCGAACGCGAACTTGAAGGCCACCGGCAAGGTGATCAAATTGGCGGACGTCGCCAAGGAAATGCCGAACGCCGTGAAGGTCACCTCCGCCGAGCGCAAGAAACAGATTGAAGAGCGCGCGAAAAGCTATCTCTGGAGAATCGCAGAATGAGCCGCACCTGGATCATCACCGGTTGCTCCACAGGCATCGGCCGCGCCATCGCCGAACATGTCCTCTCCATCGGCGACAACGTCGCGGTGACCGCGCGCAAACCGGAAGTCGTGCAAGACATCGTCGCGGCGGCGCCGGATCGCGCAATCGCTCTGGCGCTGGACGTCACCAATGACGCCTCCGTCGCCAAGGCGGTCGCGGCGACCATCGCGCGTTTCGGCCAGATCGACGTGCTCGTAAACAATGCGGGCTATGGCTACATCTCGACGATCGAGGAAGGTGACATCGACGAGGTGAAGGCGCTGTTCGAGACGAATTTGTTCGGCGCCCTGCGCATGATGAAGGCCGTGCTGCCGGACATGCGCAAACGCCGGTCGGGGCGCATCATCCAGATCTCGTCCCTCGCCGGCCGGATCGCCAACCCCGCGACCGGCTATTACTCCAGCTCCAAGCACGCGCTTGAGGCGCTCTCCGAAGCCACCGCGCGCGAAGTGGAGCCGCTGGGCGTGAAGATCTGCTCGATCGCGCCGGGCATGTTTCGCAGCGCGTTCTCGGGCAGTAATCTGCATCTCAAGCAAAGCGGCGTGAGCGATTACGACGACGGCGCCGGCGCGCGCATCAATCTGGTGAAATCCGTCGACGGCCACCAGCGCGGCGATCCCGTTAAGCTGGCGAAACTGGTTGTCGAGGTCGTCAATATGGACAACCCGCCCAAGCAGATGATCGCCGGGCCGGACGCCTACGCCGCCATCACCGACCGCATGAAATCGATCATGGAGGCCATGGAGGAGAACCGCGAGCTAAGTTGCGGTACGGATTTGTGACGAAACGGCGCGGGCGCTTCACCCGCTCGCGCCAAATCCGGCCTTGAGGCGCCGGTCCAACTCAACGATTTTTTGCGCAGGCGCGCCCTGATTCGCCGTTATATGCTTCCATCAGGCAGGTCCCGTGCAATTGAAAATCAAACCCATCCCTATCGACACGTTTCGCGAGAACGTCGTGATCCTTTCACAGGATTGCCACGCCTTGAGGCCTGCGCACCTCAAGGGTTCCCGGAAAGTGGAGATTACGGCCGGCGACGCGCGCATCCTCGCCAGCGTCGTGATCGCCGACGACCCGCGTCTTGTAGGGGCGGATGAGGTCGGCCTGACCCAGCCGGCGTTTCGCAGGCTTGGCGTTCCGGAGGGTACGCTGGTGCGTGTCGCGCCTGCGCCGCCGCCTCTGGCGACGTCCGCGATCTTCGACAAGATTCGCGGCGATACGCTGACCGCAGCGCAGCTCACGGACGTCGTGCACGACCTCGTCGACCACCGCTGGTCGGACATGGAGATCGCCGCTTTCCTCGTCGCCTGCGCAAGTTTCATGACTGCGGACGAAACTCTGGCGCTCACCGATGCGATGGCCCGCGCCGGCAAACGGCTCGACTGGAACAATCGCCTGGTGGTCGACAAACATTGCATAGGCGGCGTTCCGGGCAACCGCACCTCGCTTATCGTCGCCCCGATCGTGGCGGCGCACGGTCTTCTGTTTCCCAAGACGTCGTCGCGCGCCATCACGTCGCCCGCCGGGACAGCCGACACAATGGAAGTGCTGGCGCGGGTCAATCTCGATGAAGACGAAATGCGGGCCGTCGTTGAGCGGTGCGGCGGCTGCGTCGTGTGGGGCGGACGCGTCAATCTCTCGCCTGCCGATGATGTGCTGATCTCGGTCGAGCGGCCCTTGTCCATCGACACGCCGGAGCAGATGGTCGCTTCAATCCTATCCAAGAAGATCGCCGCGGGATCGACCAGCCTCGTCATTGATGTGCCGGTTGGTCCGAGCGCCAAGATGCGCGACGCGCGCGCCGCTTTGCGACTGCGCAAGCTGTTCGAATTTGTCGGATCGAGACTTGGATTGTCTGTCGACGTCGTTATGACCGACGGGTCGCAGCCGATCGGGCGCGGCATCGGCCCGGCGCTTGAAATGCGCGACGTGCAGGCGGTGCTGCGCGGCGCGGCCAACGCCCCCGCCGAATTGCTGGAGAAGTCGGTGGATCTGGCCGGACGGCTGCTTGAACTCGACCCTGATGTTAAAGGTGGTCAGGGTGAAGCGCGCGCCCGGGAAATCCTTGCGAGCGGCGCGGCGATGAAAAAGATGGAGCAGATTGCGGAGGCGCAGGGCCCGTCGCCGATTTCGGGCGCCCTTGGCTCTCTCGTGCATGAGGTTGCAGCGCCCGCGGACGGCTGGATCGATGCGATCGATTGCTTGCGCATCGCGCGCATCGCACGGCTTGCCGGAGCGCCCACCGACGCAGGCGCCGGGATCGATCTTTTGAAGCGCAAGGGCGACAATGTCCGGGCAGGCGAACCGCTCTATCGCATCCATGGAGTCGAACAGGCGGACTTCACCTATGCCGTTCGCGCCGCGGATTCCGATTCCGGGTTTCACCTGTCATGAGCCCAGAGACGCTCGTCGTTCATGCGTTTGCAGACGAAGAACAACCGGCGCGTGCGCTCGCCAGGGCGTTGGGCGTGGATTGCAGGCTTGTCGGCGTTCACACTTTTCCAGATGGAGAGGCGCTGCCGACCGTTCCGCAAACGGCGCAGACGACCATCGTCTATCGCTCGCTGGCGCGGCCGGCGGACAAGCTTATCCCCTTGTTTCTGGCGTGCGACGCCTGGAGGCGCGCCGGTGCGCGCCGCCTCATCCTTGTAGCGCCTTATCTCTGCTATCTGCGCCAGGACGCGGTCTTTGCGCCCGGCCAGCCAATCAGTCAGAAAGTTATCGGCGAATTGCTGGGAGACCGGTTCGACCACATCGTCACGGTCGACGCGCACCTTCATCGCACGCCGGAAATATCCGCCGTCTTTCCCCAGACGCCGGCGACCAACCTTTCTGCCGCGCCGGTCATCGCGGACTGGCTAAAACGCACATATCCGGCCGTGGACCTTATCATTGGCCCGGATGTGGAATCCGAGCGCTGGGTGAGACAGGTCGCCACCGCGCTGAGCGTCGAGCATCGCCTCTTCTCCAAGACGCGCCTGGGCGACTCCGAAGTTCGCCTGGCGCTTCAGAATCCAGCGGACGTCGCCGGCCGCACGGCGGCGCTGGTGGACGATATCTGTTCCAGCGGCGGCACGCTGATCAAAGCCGCAGAAACGCTCAGCGCGATCGGCGTGCGAGAGATCGTGGCCTGCGTCACCCACGCGCTGTTCGACGGTGGAGTTGAGCGCCGTCTGCGGGACGCCGGCGTGAAAGCGATCGTGTCGACAGATTCCGTCCCCCACACAACCAATGCAATCTCGCTGGCGCCCCTTCTGGCGAACGCGCTCCGCGCCGCGATGAATTAGAGTCAGGCGCCGGGAATTCCAGCGCTCTCGCCGCCACAGCGCGATAAGCGCCAAAGAGCACCGTATCTAGAGAATGCCGCTCCAGATTTGCCGCTCCGCTCCCCGGGGGTCTGGCGCGATAACCGGCTCATCCTTGAGCAAAAGCGTCAATCGCTGAGCTTCGTCGTATAATGGCCATTCTGGCGCCCCACGCAAAACGGGAGTCTTAGTTTTCACCCATTCGGCCCACATCTCATGGACGCGCCCAGCGGCGGCGCGCTGCTCTGCGCTCAAAGGAATTCCCATATAGGACTCGCCGCCATAAACGAACGGACTATCGGCGCCATGGATCGCGTAACCTGCAAACGGACCCTCTTTTGCTTCCCAATCGAAGCGATACATACGCACGCGCCCTCCAGCGCGCGCGTGCGCTTCCGCGAATCGTATGCTGGGAATCCAATACTCCTCGGCGGTTAGAATCCGAAATTTGCGCTCTACCGCGCTTAAGTCAGGAAGCAAGTTTGCATAGCGTTCTTCGATCGATGGAATTGCAGAAATATCCAGATTGGCCAATTGCCGCGCGCGGATCGCCGCATCCATGTGACCGAAAGCCAGCCCCAAAGCGGCTTCATCGCACGTCGATCCCATGATCAGATCGAGGCCTACTGTGCGTCCTTTGCGAGCGGCGTCAATAGGCGCGCAGGGCAACTCTTCGCCGTCGACCGTCGGGCGAAACGGAAAACCGCGCTCAAAACTCGCCAAAAGATGGGATTGCGCCTCAAGGATCGCGTCGGACGGCGCATTGATCAGCGCCTGGATGTCATTGGGGGCAGCCCCGAGCGCCGCCAGCATCCCCTTCGCAACCGGAGCGGCCTCTTCCGCGGATGCAAACACGGTATGTCCACCGCCGCTCATGACCGTCATGCGCCGGAACAGACCGCGCGACGCCGGCATCGCCGCGAGCGCGCACTGATTTTTTCCGCCCGCGGATATACCCAAGAGCGTCACCTGCTCAGGATCGCCGCCAAACGCCTCGATATTATCCCGAACCCAGCGCAAGCCAGCCAGGATATCTCGCAAGCCGTTCAGTCCCGAACCGGCAAGAGACTCATCGAGCGCACCCAATTCCATGAAGCCAAGCGCGCCGAGCCTGTAATTGGCGGAGACGAAGACGATTCCTTTCTCAGCGAACGCCGCGCCGTTATATTCAGGCTGACTGCTTGAACCGAGGAAGTTCCCGCCTCCGAAAATTGAGAACACGACCGGATAAGGACCTCCATCCAATGGGGCCCAAACGTTCAATGTGAGGCAATCCTCCGCGACAGGTCCACCAATATGCAGCATAGGCGTTTCAGGCTGCAGCGGCGCCGGCCCGAACGCGCCTGCGTCTAAGACGTCGCGCCATGGCGCCTTAGCAACGGGCGGCCGAAAGCGCAAAACACCAGCAGGCGGTTCGGCAAAGGGTATGCCCCTGAATATTCGCAAGCGCCCGGATGTCCGGCCCATGACCGGTCCGCATCTGGCTCTCACCAACGGCCGCTCATCAGCCATTGCACGTTCTCCCGCGCTCTCTCGACCAAAGCACCGCGATGCCGGCGCCGCTAGCCCCCACGCCAGCATATCCCTGCGCGATAAAGGCATGTTGTCCTCGCAAACAAAATAGGTCGCGGATTTCGCCGCGACCCAAGTCGATCCCATGTCCAGTTGAGTGCCCGGACTGATGGGGGAGATTTATGCCGTTCATTCGCCCCAATTGTACCGAATGCGCGCACCGACCATTCGGGGCTCGCCATAGGTCGTGGCCCAAATGCTCGTTGTTTGCCAGACGTCTGTGTTGCTCACGCGGTAGGTTTCGTCGGTGAGATTGGTTCCAAATACAGACAGATCTATATTGCTGCCGCCGATGCGCTTCCAGTCGAAGGAGGCGCCGAGCGTGCCGTAAGATTCCAAGCGTTCGCCCGGCTGATTCTTCTCGATGAAGAGCGCTTCGGTGTGTTGATCGTCCGTCCAAGCATAGTTCACGAACAGGCTCATGTTCGGCTTGAAGTCGATGCGACCGTAAATGCTCGCGATATTCGGCGACAAATATTGCAGCGGCAGACAGCTCAGATCTGCAATCGTTCCGACAGTCTTTATCCCGCCGGAGCAATCCTGCAACGCCACCGAGGAAACCCGGAAATTATAGCTGTCGTACTCGGCGTCCAGATGGCTGTAATTCACCCCGAACTCTAGATATTTGGTGGGCTTAACGACCGATTCCAATTCAACGCCGCGAATGCGCGCCGAGGCGATGCTCAATTGCTGCGCGCCTGAGGCGCCCGTCAGGTTATTCCGATCGCCGGCGGCGCGTTGGATTTTATCGTAATCTTCCTGGAAGACGTCGACGTTCAAGCGCACAGGCATTTCGGCGATTGAGAAATCAGCCTTCGTGCCGACTTCGTAGGCGGTCAGGATTTCAGGACCGAAAGTCCGCGTTTCCGGCCTGACCGAAAACGAATTGACCCCCCCGGATTTGTAGCCGCGGCTGACCTTGCCATAGAGCAACGTGTTTTTGTTGAGCTTGTAATCCAGACCGGCCGTCCAGGTTGGCTTGGAGCTCTCGAGTTTCGCCGTGAATGTGCATCCTTGCGCCGTTGCGGAGATGCTATTGTCGTTGCCGCATTTGTAATTATTGGTCGCCGCCTGGAAGGCGTAGCGGTCCGAAGTGCCGCTGATATTGTCCCAGGTATAGCGATAGCCGAGCGTTAATTTCAGACCGTCGAGCGAATGAACGATCCCGCCAAGGTCATAACTGCCCTGGGCGTATGCGGCATAGGACTCGCTTTCCTGGGAATAGACCAGAGGGCCGACAAATGGATTTTTGTCGCCCGGAAGGATTGCGTAAGTCGCGCTCGGCGTCTTGCAC
>CAYNCS010000098.1:0-11164 GCA_964395875.1 uncultured Caulobacteraceae bacterium
TTCTTGGGTTTTCCGGTTTTAGCCTTGGGGCCGGTATGTTCGTGCAGCGGCGGCAAGAGCGCGGTCGTCGCCACCAGCTTGATCTGCTGCACGCCGCGCACCTTGCGCAGATCGTCGCAGAGCGCATTCAGCCGCTCGGACGGCCCCTGCACCAGCAGCACTTCCAGCGACTGATCGTCCTCGAGAAACACATGCTGGGAAGAGATCACTTCCTTCAGAAAGGCGCGCTGCGTGCGCGCCAATTGCTCCCGTACGCGGCCATTGTCAGCGCGATAGATCAGCGTAATGGTGCCCGCGAGCACCGCCCCAGGCGTTTCCTCGCCATGTTCGGCGAGCGCATGGCGGATGAGCTCGGCAATCATCTGCGAGCGGCTGGGAAGGTTGCGTTCCTCCACCATTCGGTCGAGGCGCGCCAGCAATTCGCCGGGAAGACTGACCGACAGCCGCGCCAGAAACTGGTTCTGAGAATCCAACATGAGGCCCGGCTAGCACGGTATTACGATTTTTCACAATCGTAATACTCACCGAGGGCCGCTGCGACGCGTTGCAGGGCCTCCGAAGGCGCCGCGCGCCCACAAATTAGGCGCGGCGCGCTCAAGCCTGCTTGGGCGAAATGATGATCGACAGATAGGAACAGGGCGATTTGCCGATCTCCTCGGGCCCGTGCGAGGCGGCGGAATCGAAGAACAGGGAATCCCCCGGATTCAGCACGAAAGACCGATCGCCGTGCCGGTAACGGACGCGCCCCGTCAGCATATAGATGAACTCAAGCCCGGCATGCCGGAACGACGTGTAAGCCTGCGAATCCTGCGCCAGTCGAATGAGATAGGGCTCGACGGTGACGGGCCCGCTCAAGGGATGGCCCAGCAATTGATATTCATGCCCCGCGCGCGTGCCGCGCCGCTCCAGTCGCATGCCCTCGCCCGCCGCCACATAAGAACAATCGCGGCTTTCCTCAAACTGGCTGAACAGCGCGCTGACCGGCACGTGCAGGGCGCGCGCCAAGGCCTGCAAGGTCGCCAGGGACGGCGAGATCTGCCCGTTTTCGATCTTGGACAGCGCCGAAGCCGACAGCCCCGCTTCATTGGCCAGTTCGCTGGCGGTGATGCCGAGCTGACTGCGCAGATGACGCACCTGGCTGCCCAGAGCGGCCTCGATGGATTGATCCTCACGCGCCTCGGGCGCCTTGGCCTTCGGGGCGACCGCCCGTTTGACGGACGCAGCGGATTTCACGGCCTTGGGCATCGGAACCATCCTGAAACCGGTTTCCTGACAGGAAACATTGTTGAACCCTCGGGATCGATATTTCCTGGCACTACATAATGTTTCCCACAGATTGACAAGGGCCTTCGCGCCGATACGGTCGCGCGCAAAGGAGCTGTCCAATCCATGTGCGGCATCGTCGGTTTGTTCATGAAAGATCCGGGGCTGGAAGCAGAATGCGGCGCGCTGCTCGCCGAAATGCTTGCCTGTATGAGCGACCGCGGCCCCGACAGCGCCGGCTTCGCCATCTATTCGGACGGCGAGGACAATGCGGTGAAGCTGACCGTGCATTTCCCGGCCGATGAGGATTCCGCAAAGCTCGCCGCCCAGATCGGCAAGGCGATCGGCGTGAAGGTCACGGCGCAGAAGCGTGACACCCATACGGTTCTGCGTTTGCCCGCCGCGAAGGAAATCGAGGCCCGCACCGCGCTTGCCGCAATCGCGCCGCATGCGCGCATCGTATCAGCAGGCAAGCGCATGGAAATCTACAAGGAAGTCGGCCTGCCCGCCGATGTCGCAAAACGCTTCGACCTCGCGGGCTTCAGCGCCACGCACGCCATCGGCCACACCCGTATGGCCACCGAATCCGCGGTCACAACGAATGGCGCGCATCCCTTCACTACAGGCCGGGATCAGTGCCTCGTGCACAATGGCTCGCTGAGCAATCATGCGTCCCTGCGCCGCGAACTGATCCGCGAAGGCCTGACCTTCGAGACCGAAAACGATTCCGAAGTCGCCGCCGCCTATCTGACCTCGCGCATGAATCACGGGGAAAACCTGTCGGATGCCCTGACGCATTCGCTGAAAGATCTCGACGGGTTTTACACGTTCGTGACCGGCGCCGAAAATTCCTTCGGCGTGCTGCGCGATCCGATTTCCTGCAAGCCCGCCGTGATGGCCGAAACCGATCGCTATGTGGCGTTCGGGTCGGAATATCGCGCGCTTGTGAATCTGCCCGGCATCCGGCAGGCGCGCGTCTGGGAGCCGCAACCGGCCACCCCCTATTTCTGGGAGCGCGCAGCGTGAAGACGCATTTCGACCTTTCCGGCTCCAGCGTTCGCGCCTTGAACGCGGCGCTGCATGAACTGAACGGCAGCAATGGCGGCGAGCCATGGCTGGTGGAAAATCCTGAAGGCGCGCACGCCCTCGCCGCCGGGCTGGACGCGCCGATCGAAGTCACGATCGACGGCCATGTCGGCTATTATTGCGCGGCGATGAACAAGAAGGCCGACGTGATCGTAAACGGCTCCGCCGGCGTCGGCGTCGCGGAAAACATCATGTCCGGCAGCGTGCGGATCAAGGGCGACGCCAGCCAGTCCGCCGGCGCGACCGGCAAAGGCGGCCTTTTGGTGATCGAGGGCAGCGCCGCGGCGCGCTGCGGCATTTCCCTGAAGGGTCTGGACATCGTGGTGGGCGGCGACGTCGGACATATGTCGGCCTTCATGGCGCAGGCCGGCGCACTGGTTGTGCTGGGCGATGCGGGCGATGCGCTCGGCGATTCCATCTATGAGGCCCGCCTTTATGTGCGCGGCAATGTGAAGAGCCTCGGCGCGGACTGCATCGAAAAGCCGATGCGTGAGGAACACATCCAGCAAGTGCGGGCGCTGCTGGATAAAGCCGGTTTCAAGGCCGACCCCAAGAGCTTCAAGAGGTATGGCTCGGCGCGCAAGCTCTACAATTTCCATGTCGACAATGCGGGAGCCTATTAATGGACTCGACCGGAATCCCGCGCACCACGCCGCGTTTCTCCTCAACGTTCGACGAATATTCGCTATCCGAAATCCGGCGCGCGGCCGCCACCGGCATCTATGACATCCGCGGCGGCGGCGCGAAACGGCGTGTGCCGCATTTCGACGACTTGCTGTTTCTGGGCGCCTCGATCTCGCGTTATCCGCTGGAAGGCTATCGCGAAGCCTGCGGCACGGATGTCGTGCTGGGAAACCGCTTCGCAAAGAAGCCGATCCATCTGAAGATCCCAGTCACCATCGCGGGCATGAGCTTCGGCTCGCTCTCGGCGCAGGCCAAGGAAGCGCTCGGGCGTGGCGCCAGCATCGCGGGCACGTCGACCACAACGGGCGACGGCGGCATGACGCCGGAAGAACGCGGCCAGTCAAAATACCTCGTCTACCAATACCTCCCCTCGCGCTACGGCATGAACCCGGACGATCTGCGCAAGGCCGACGCCATCGAGGTGGTGGTGGGCCAGGGCGCCAAGCCCGGCGGCGGCGGTATGCTGCTGGGCCAGAAGATCACCGATCGCGTGGCCGAAATGCGCACTTTGCCCAAGGGCATCGACCAGCGCTCCGCCTGCCGCCATCCGGACTGGACCGGGCCGGACGACCTCGCCATCAAGATCGAGGCGCTGCGCGAGATCACCGATTGGGAAAAGCCGATCTATGTGAAAATCGGCGCCACGCGTCCCTATTACGACGCAGCGCTCTGCGTGAAAGCCGGCGCGGACGTGATCGTGCTGGATGGCATGCAAGGCGGCACAGCGGCGACGCAGGAAGTCTTCATCGAACATGTGGGCCTGCCGATCCTGTCGGCCATCCGCCCGGCGGTGCAGGCGCTGCAGGATCTGGGCATGCACCGCAAGGTGCAATTGATCGTGTCGGGCGGCGTGCGCAATGGCGCGGACGTGGCCAAATGTCTGGCCCTGGGCGCGGACGCCGTCTCCATCGGCACGGCGGCGCTGGTGGCGCTGGGCGACAACGACCCGCATTACGAAGCCGAATACAACGCGATCGGCGCCACCGCCGGCGCCTATGACGACTGGCACGAAGGCAAGGACCCTGCAGGCATCACCACACAGGACCCGGCCCTCGCCGCGCGTCTCGATCCGGTTGCGGCGGGCCGGCGTCTGGCGAACTACCTCTCCGTGCTGACGATGGAGACGCAGATCATCGCGCGCGCCTGCGGCAAGAGCCACGTGCACAATTTAGAGCCAGAAGATCTTGTCGCCCTCACCGTAGAGGCCGCGGCGATGGCGCGCGTGCCGCTGGCGGGGACAAACTGGATACCTGGAAACGGGTTTTAGGACACGCAAGTGTTTGGGCTTGGAGGGAGATCGAAAATGGCGAATGATCTGGCGGCGACCGCCAAGCAGCTGGGCGTCAAATATTTCCTGATCTCCTTCACCGATCTGTTCGGGGTGCAGCGATCCAAGCTCGTGCCCGCCGCCGCCATCAACGACATGGCCAAGACTGGTGCAGGCTTCGCCGGCTTCGCGACCTGGCTGGACATGACGCCCGCCGACGCCGACATGTTCGCCATTCCCGATCCAGCCGGCCTCATTCAATTGCCATGGAAACCGGAAATCGCGTGGCTGCCCGCCGATCCCTGGATGAACGGCAAGCCCGTCGCGCATGCACCGCGCAACGCGTTGAAGACGCTGATGGCCGAAACCGCCAAGCTCGGTTACGAAATGAAAACCGGCGTGGAGTGCGAGTTTTTCCTGCTGTCGCCGGACGGCAATTCCATCTCGGACGCCGCTGATTTTCAATCCAAACCCTGCTACGATCAGCAGGCGCTGCTGCGCCGCTCCGACGTCATCATGGAAATCTGCGACGCCATGCTGGCGCTCGGCTGGAAGCCCTATCAGAACGACCACGAGGACGCGAACGGCCAGTTCGAAATGAACTGGAATTACGACAACGCGCTCGTCACCGCCGACCGCCACGCTTTCTTCAAGTTCATGGCGAAATCCATCGCCGAAAAGCACGGCCTGCGCGCCACCTTCATGCCCAAACCCTTCACCAACCTCACGGGCAATGGCTGCCACGCGCACGTCTCGCTCTGGAAAGGCGGAAAGAACGCCTTTGAGGACGAGAAGAACGAGCTCGGTATTTCGCCGCTGGCGTACGACTTCATCGGCGGCATCATGCACAACGCCGAAGCGCTGGCGGCCTTCACCAATCCCACCGTCAATTCCTACAAGCGCATCAACGCCGCCGTCACCACATCCGGCGCCACCTGGTCTCCCAACACCATCACGTTTACGGGCAACAACCGCACGCACATGATCCGTGTGCCCGAGCCCGGCCGCTTTGAATTCCGCCTCGCCGACGGCGCAGCGAATCCCTATCTGCTGCAGGCCGCGATCCTGGCCGCTGGCCTCGACGGCATCAAGAACAAGCGCGATCCGGGAAAGCCGCTCTTCATCAACATGTACACCGAAGGCCACACGGTGAAGGACGCCAAGCGTCTGCCGCTGAACCTGCTCGACGC
Source organism: uncultured Caulobacteraceae bacterium (assembly GCA_964395875.1). GTDB lineage: Bacteria > Pseudomonadota > Alphaproteobacteria > Caulobacterales > Aquidulcibacteraceae > JBEVJO01. The sequence continues at coordinate 5,491 of CAYNCS010000098.1, forward strand.
CCTGCGGGCGCTGGAAGCCTCTTCAGTCATGTCGGAAGCGCTGGGCGAAGTCGTGCCTGCATATCTGAAGCTCAAGCATGACGACTGGAACGCGTACGCCCGCCATTTGACTCAGTGGGAACGCGACGCCACGCTCGACTGCTGATGCGCTTTTCACTGCCGACATTGATCGCCCAGGCGCTGCAAGGCCATCTGGGCTGGACGCCGCATTGGCGCGACGCGGCGCCGAAGCCGCATTACGACATCATCGTCGTGGGCGGCGGCGGCCATGGCCTCGCAGCAGGATATTATCTCGCCAAGGAATTTGGCGTCACGAACGTAGCCGTGTTGGAAAAAGGCTGGATCGGCGGCGGCAATGCAGGCCGCAACACCACCATTATCCGCTCCAATTATCTGCTCGACGGCAACATCCCCTTTTACGAACTGTCCATGAAACTCTGGGAGCGGCAGGAGCAGGACCTTAATTACAATACGATGGTCAGTCAGCGCGGCGTACTGAACCTCTACCATTCCGACGCGCAGCGCGACGCCTATGCGCGGCGCGGCAACGCGATGCGCCTGCATGGCGTGGACGCTGAATTGCTGAACGCCGAGCAGGTGCGCGCGATGGCGCCCTTCCTGAATTTCGATCACGCGCGCTTTCCCGTGCGCGGTGGCCTCCTGCAGAAACGCGGCGGCACGGCGCGACACGATGCGGTGAACTGGGGCTATGCCCGCGCCGCGAGCGACCTCGGCGTCGACATCGTCAGCAATTGCGAGGTGATCGGGTTTATCCGCGACGATGCCGGCGGCGTGATCGGCGTGAAGACTACCCGCGGCGACATCCGCGCCGGCAAGGTCGGGATCAGCGTCGCGGGCGCTTCCTCACGCGTGGCGGCGATGGCGGGCCTGCGCCTCCCGATCGAAAGCCACGTGTTGCAGGCATTCGTCTCCGAGGGCCTGAAACCGATCATTCCCGGCGTGATCACCTTCGGCGCCGGACATTTCTATATCAGCCAGTCCGACAAAGGCGGCCTTGTGTTCGGCGGCGACATCGACGGTTACAATTCCTACGCCCAGCGCGGCAACCTGCCGGTGGTCGAGGACGTATGCGAAGGCGGCATGGCGCTGATGCCCATGATTGGTCAGGCGAAACTTCTCCGCTCCTGGGGCGGCATCATGGATATGAGCATGGACGGTTCGCCCATCATCGATCACACGCCCATCCGCAATCTCTATATCAACACCGGCTGGTGCTATGGCGGCTTCAAGGCAGCGCCCGCGGCCGGCCTGTGCTTCGCGCATCTGCTCGCCAAGGACGCACCGCATTCCGCCGCCGCCGCCTATCGCCTGAACCGTTTCGCCGAAGGCCGCGTCATCGACGAAAAGGGCCAGGGCGCCCAACCGAACCTGCACTGACATGCGTATTCCCTGCCCCCATTGCGGTTCGCGCGACGCCCAGGAATTCGTCTATCGCGGCGACGCAGCGCCGGTGCGCCCGGCGGTGGACGCGGGTGAGACAGCGTTTACGGATTATGTCTATCTGCGCGACAACCCGGCCGGCTCTTTCCGTGAATATTGGTATCACGCGCAAGGCTGCCGCCGCTGGCTGATCGTAGAACGCGACACGCGCACGCATGAGGTTTTCGGCGCGGAGTTTCCGCGATGAACACCTTCCGCTTTCCGCACGGCGGCGCCATCGATCGCGCCAGGCCGCTGAACTTCACGTTCGATGGAAAACCTCTGACGGGTTTTGAAGGCGACACGCTCGCCTCGGCGCTCCTGGCCAACGGCCAGCATCTTATCGCGCGTTCGTTCAAATACCACCGCCCGCGCGGCATCTATTCCGCGCACGCCGAAGAGCCGAACGCGCTCGTCACGATCAAGGAAAATGGCGGCGCGGAACCGAACGCGCTGGCGACGATGACGTGGCTGAAGGACGGTCTTGTCGCGGAGAGTCAAAACCGCTGGCCCAGCCTAGATTTCGATCTGCTGGCCGTGAACAGCCTCGCCTCGAAATTCCTGCCGGCGGGTTTCTACTACAAGACCTTCATGTGGCCGGCGGCGTTCTGGGAAAAGCTCTATGAGCCCGCCATCCGCCGCGCGGCGGGTTTGGGTACGCTACAGACCACGCCCGATCCCAATTCCTACGACAAGGCGCACGCCTTCTGCGACGTGCTAGTCATAGGCGGCGGCCCCGCGGGCCTGACGGCGGCGCTTGGCGCGGCGCGCGCGGGCCTGCGCGTCATCATCGCCGATCAGGATCGCGTGCTGGGTGGACGTCTTCTCTCCGAAGCGCAGACGATCAACGGGCAATCCGGCCAGGCCTTCGCGAAAGATGCGGAAGCTGAGCTTGAGGCTTTCCCCCGCGTGCAGATTCTGCGCGGAACAGGCGTCTTCGCCGCTTATGACCAGATGGAATTCGCGGCCTATGAGCGCCTCGGCGGCGCTGCAGCCAGAGGCCGCGTGTGGCGCATCATCGCCAAACGCGCCATCCTGGCCGCCGGCGCCATCGAGCGGCCGCTGGTGTTCAAGGGCAACGATATTCCCGGCGTAATGCTGGCCTCCGGCATTCAGGCCTATGCGAAGCGCTTCGCCGTGAAGCCGGGCGAACAGGTGGCGTTCTTCACTGCGGGCGACAGCGGCTGGCTGTCCGCGCGCGACGCCTACCACGCGGGCGTAAACGTCACGGCGCTGATCGACTCGCGCGCCAGCGCCGCGCTCGACCGCGAAAAGCTCGCAACCATCATGGGCGCGCGCGCGATCCTCGGCGGACAAGTCTTGAGAGCCTCCGGCGGCAAAAGGCTGCGGCGGATTTCCGGCGTGGATGCAAGCGGCGCTGGCTTCGCAATCGAGGCCGACGCGTTAGGCCTGTGCGGCGGCTGGAACCCAACCGTCGCCATCGGCTGCCATCTTGGCGACCGGCCCGTCTGGCGCGAGGACATCAGCGCCTTCACCCTGCCCGCCAGCGTCAGGCACGTGATCCCTGTCGGCGCCGCGGCGGGGCTGTATCGCCTCAGCGAAACGCTGCGTTCAGGCGCGGACGCCGCCCACGCCATCGCCGCCGAGCTCGGCGCTTCGGCGCCCCCGCCGATCTCTTACGTCGCGGAAGACGATCCCTGTGACGTCACCCCCCTCTGGCGCGTGAAGGACAGCCACGGCAAGGCCTTCGTCGATCTGAACAATGACGTCACCGCCGACGACGTTGAACTCGCCGCGCGCGAAGGCTTCCGTTCGGTCGAACACCTGAAGCGCTACACCACGCTCGGCATGGGCACGGATCAGGGCCGCACGTCCAACGTCAACGGCCTCGCCATCATGGCGGAGATTCTCGGCAAGCCTATCGCCGCCTCCGGCGTCGTGCTGGCGCGGCCGCCCGCGATGCCCATTCCCATCGGCGCCTTCGCCGGTCCGCATCGCGACGAACATTTCAAGCCCGAGCGCCACACGCCGAGCCACGCATGGGCGAAAGAACGCGGCGCCGTATTCGTCGACGCCGGCGAATGGAAACGCGCGCAATGGTATCCGCTGCCCGGCGAAACGGACTGGCTGCAATCGGTGGTGCGCGAAGCCAAGGCCGTACGCAGCGCCGTGGGCGTGTGCGACGTCTCGACCTTCGGCAAGATCGACATACAAGGTCCCGACGCGGCGGCCCTGTTGGACCACATTTACGCCAACACGATCGGCACGCTGAAGCCCGGCAAGGTGCGCTATGGCCTGATGCTGCGCGAGGACGGCTTCGCCTTCGACGACGGCACGGTGGCGCGCTTGACCGAAGATCATTTCGTCGTCACGACCACGACCGTGAACGCCGGGCGCGTGATGCAACATCTGGATTTTTGCCGTCAGGTTTTATGGCCGGAACTCGCCGCCAGCGCTGTTTCCGTCACCGAGCATTGGGCGCAATTCGCCGTGGCCGGACCGAATTCCCGCGCGCTGTTGCAACGCTTACTGCCGTCGCTCGATCTGTCGAACACGGCCTTCCCCTTCATGTCGGCGGCGGAGACGCAGTGGAACGGGATCGGCGTGCGCCTGTTCCGTGTCTCCTTCTCCGGCGAACTCGCTTATGAACTCGCCATCCCCGCCCATCACGGTGATGCGCTGATCCGCGCTTTGTTCACAGCCGGTGACGATCTCGGCATCACGCCCTACGGCACCGAGACGATGAGCGTGCTGCGCATCGAGAAAGGCCACGCCGCAGGCGGCGAATTCAACGGCCAGACCACCGCGCACGATCTCGGCTTCGGCAAATTGCTGGCGGCGGAAAAGGATTATATCGGAAAGGTTCTGGCGCAGCGCGCGGCGCTCACCGATCCGATGCGCCCGCGCCTCGTCGGCATTCGTCCGGCGCAGGTCGGCATGAAGATCGCGGGTGGCGCGCACCTCATCACGCCGGGCGTCGCGCCCGATGCGGCGGCGGACCAGGGCTTCGTCACCGCTTCCGCCTTCTCGCCGCATCTCAATTCCTATATCGGCCTGGCGCTGATCAAAAACGGACCGGACCGCATGGGCGAAAAACTGCGCTATTACGATCCGGTGCGCGGCGTGGACGCGATGGTGGAAATCTGCCCACCCGTTTTCATCGACCCCAAGGGAGAGCGCGCACGTGGCTGATCTCTCCGTTTCCTGGCGGCAAGCCGCAGTGGCGCATGTGACGCCCAGGCACGGCGCAGCCGCGCCGGATTTCGGCGCGCCGTGGCCCGCACCCAACCGGATGAGTCAAAGCGCCGCGTTCATTCTGGCCAGCATTGGCCCCAACGCGGCGCTCGCGATCGGAGAAACGGCGGACGGCCAATGGCTGGACGGTCTTCGCGCCCAAAGCGCCGCAGCGGTCGTCGATCAATCCGGCGCCTACCGGATCGTACGTGTGCAGGGCGCGGTCGCACGCGATCTCCTCGCGGGCGGCGTTTTCATCGACCTGGATCTCGAAGCGTTTCCCGCGGGATCGACCGCGGCCGTGCGCTGCGGCCACATCGCCGTAACGCTTGTGCGGCGCGCTGAAGACGTGTTCGAGGTCCTTGTGCCGCGATCCTACGCTGAAAGCTTCGTGCATTGGATGCGCGCCGCCGCCGTTATGCGGAACTTTTCCCTGGGCGACGTCTAGGGACCCCGCGCAGCCTCAAAAAGCGGAACCCCATCTTTGAGCCAACGTTGATCCTGCGAGCATTTTTGCTCCGCGCAGGAATGGCCTGCCCTACGGAGATGGAGAGCATCATGAATTGGAAACATGCGCCGCTGTTATTGGCCATGATCGGCCTGGGCGCCTGCACCACGACGGGCAACGTTGAACGCAACGCCGCGGGCGGCGCGGCGCTGGGCGCTCTGGGCGGCGCAGTCATCGGCAACAATGTCGGAGACGGCAATGCGGGCCGGGGCGCCGTAATCGGCGGTGTGCTCGGCGGCGCGGCGGGCGCGGCGCGCGGTTATGGACAGGATCAACGCGCTTCGGATTGCCGCGCGGTGGACCGCGATACGCGCACCTATCGCGACTACAATACCGGCGATTACTATTATTACGTCCCGGGCACCAACCGCACCTGCTGGACCGACGGCCGGCCCCGGACGAACTAGCAGAGCCTGGAAAGGGGCGCGCCGGGCTCTGGGGGGTGGGTTGCCCCGCGCGGTGGGGGGTGCCTCCGCGGGCGGACGCATCTTTTCCACACCACACCCCATCCATGGGTACACCCACCCCCCC
>CAYNCS010000098.1:11174-12376 GCA_964395875.1 uncultured Caulobacteraceae bacterium
GAAAGGGGCGCGCCGGGCTCTGGGGGGTGAGAGCCCGGCGCTTTTGGGGGTGCAACCGCGGGCGGACGCAACTTGACAACACCACACCACCGCGATGGTTCCAGCCTCCCCGAATTATTTTCAACCCGTATGCACCCCGCGCGAATTACGGCGGGCTCCAATACATTCGGTGGAACAAGATATCCCCCCCGGCGTTGCCGCAAGGTTGTCTGTTTTACGGGGTAGGCGAATGAAAGCTGCTGTTGCAGTGCTGTCAGTGGCGATGATCGCTGCTGGCGCGAGCCGGGCGGAAGCCAGGATGGTGGACGAAATGCGCCTGGGCGTCGTTTATCACAATATCCACACCGACCACGGAGAGCTGACCGATCCAAAGGAAGACGGCCCCAATGTCGAGCTGGAATTCGTCTTCAAGTCGTTTCAGCCGCTGAAACTGATCGGCGCGCCCCGCCCCTTTATCATGGGGTCGGCCAACACGCAGGGGAACACGAGCTTCGCCGCAATCGGCCTCGCCTGGCGCTGGGAATTCGCCAAGGGATGGGCGCTCGAGCCGACCATCGGCTATGCGGTGCATGACGGCGAAAAGGATATTCCGCTCGGCCTGACGCCGGCGCAGCGCATGCAATTCGAATCCGAGCACCAGTTGCTGGGCTCGCGCGACCTGTTTCGCGAAAGCATCGCGATCGAAAAGGAATTGTCCAAGCGCTTCGCCGCCCAGCTCTATTACGAGCATCTGAGCCACGGCCAGATTCTCGACCAGGGCCGCAACCAGGGTCTGGATGAGGCTGGCGTGAAATTCGTCTTCCGCTTTTCGGACGACCCGGCCGACTGAACTCAATTTCCGGTAAAATCAGCCTTGCGCTTTTCGAGCACGGCCGCGACGCCCTCTTCGTGATCGCGCGTGTGATGCATCACCGCCTGCGACACCGCCGACATTTCCAGAATGGTGTCCAGCGTGGTGTTGACCGCCTGACGCATCAGCGTCTTGGCGAGGCGCAAGGCGCGCGGCGGCTGCGCGGCCACCCGCTCCGCCAACGCCATGGCCTGATCCATGAGAGCCTCGGGCGCGTAGACGTCGGAGACGAGACCCCATTCCTGTGCGGTTTTGGCGTCGATCTCCTCGCCTGCGAACAACAGACGCGCGGCGCGCGCATGACCGATGACGCGAGGCAACAGCCAGGAGCCGCCGTCGCCGGGAATGAGGC
>CAYNCS010000099.1:0-1625 GCA_964395875.1 uncultured Caulobacteraceae bacterium
GCCCGGCAGCACGACGTCGGAGATCATCAGATCCACCGCGCCCGGATTGGCCTCGAGATATTCCAGGGCCTCCTCGCCGTCCGCCGCCTCGGTCACCTGATAGCCCAGGGATTGAAGGCTCTGCGCGGCGATGGCGCGCACGTGATCCTCGTCCTCGACCAGCAGAATCCGCCCCACGCCCGACATATCGGCCGGGCGCGACGGGGCGGCGGCCGCCGCCGCGGCGGTTTCGGCTTCGCTCTCTTCTTCCGCCGTCGGAATGTAAGACGGCAGATAGATGCGGAAGGTCGTGCCGCGGCCCAGTTTGCTCGACGGATAGATGAAGCCGCCCGATTGCTTGACGATGCCGTACACGGTGGCGAGGCCCAGCCCCGTGCCCTTGCCCGCGTCCTTCGTCGTGAAGAACGGCTCGAAAATCTTTTCCAGATGTTCGGGCGCGATGCCGGCGCCGGTGTCGGCGACCTCGATCAGCACATAATCGCCCGGCCCCACATGATGATAGCCGTGGCCCTGCGCGTGCGCTTCGGTGACGCGCGCGGTGCGCACCGTCAGCTTGCCGCCGCCGCCTTTGGCCACCATGGCGTCGCGCGCGTTCACCGCGAGGTTCATCAGCACGGTTTCGATCTGCGATTTGTCGGCGCGGATCGTGGGCAGGTCGCGGCCATGCGTGATCTCGAGGGAGACGCGCTCGTCCAGCACCTGATCGAGCAGCACCTTCATGTCGGAGAGCACGGCCGTGACGTCGAGCACCTCGCGCTTGAAGGTCTGCTTGCGCGAATAGGCCAGCAGCATGCGCACCAGTTCGGCGGCGCGCGTGGCGGTCTGGGAGATCGCGGACAGGTGGCTGAAGCTCGGGTCGCCGGCCGGGTGGCGGGTCATCAGCTTGTCGCAGTTCAGCGTGATGGCCGTGAGCAGATTGTTGAAATCGTGCGCCACGCCGCCCGCCAGCTGGCCGATGGCCTGCAGCTTTTCCGATTGCGCAAGGCGCAGTTCGAGCTGTTTGAACTCGGTGAGGTCGATGATGTAGGCGACGGCGCGGCCGTCCAGACCCGGCGACAGATAGATGTGCACCGAGCGGTCGCCCTCGCCCTTCAGCTTCAGCTCGATCGGGTGGCCGTGCGCGTTGGCCAGGCGCTCCAGCACGTCGGCGCGGCCGTCGTCGGAGGTGAACAGATCGGCGAAGGCCACGCCCGGCAGCGCGGCGCCGCCGGTCATCTGCATGAAGGCGCCGTTGGAATCCTCGACGAGCGCGGCGGCGGCGTCGCGGCCGTCCAGGTGCGCGGCGCCGAACGGGGCGTTGTCGAACATCGGATCGACCACGCGGCCGGAACGCGAATCCACCGCCGGCGCGATCGGCGGCGCGATGGCGGTCACGACGGATTCGGCGATCACGATGGAGCGCGACAGGCCGTCTTCCTTGTCGTCGGCGGGCCATGTGGTGAGGATCACCACCGGCATATCCTTGCCGTCGGCGGCCTTCATCAGCGTCTCGACGCGCACCGGGCCCTGATCGGGCTTTTTATCCCGGCGCAGCACGCGCTGGTGATCGCGCGGGAAGATGTCCTTGGCGGAAATCTTCGCGTCCGCCGCCGCGCCGATGAGATCGCGCAGCGACTGGTTCAGAT
>CAYNCS010000099.1:1635-11140 GCA_964395875.1 uncultured Caulobacteraceae bacterium
GATCGCCGGCGTCGTGCTCATGCTCGTCGGCATCACGGTGTTCGGCTGGCTGACCGCCGCGCTGGCCGCGCTGTTCGTCGAGAACGACGAGGCCGCGGTCGATGAGGAGATGCACCGCAAGCTGGATGAGATCGCGCAGCGACTGGTTCAGATAAACCAGCTGGCCGTCTGGCTTGGCGGCGAAAAAGCCCACCGGCGCCTCGTCCACCAGCAATTCGCGGGAATCGGGCGCGGCGCTCTCGACCGGCGCGGAATGTTCGAACAGCCGCCACAAGGTATGGCCCGAGGCGATCGGGCAGACGCTGGCGTCGAACTGGATCATCGGCGCGCCCGGACGCATCTGCGTCGCCGGCAGGCTCTCCTGCACGTTCTTGCGCTCGCGCGCAGCGCGGGCCAGCCGGAACATCGGCGCCGCAAGCCCGGCGTTCGCGCCGAACAGACGATCGAGCGTGGGCGGCCGCGCGCTCTCGCCCAATTGGCCGGAGGCGCTGGCGATCATGCGATAGGCCGCGTTCGCCGCGACAGGCGCGCCCTTGCGGTCGGTGATGAGAGACGGTTCAGGCAGCGCGTCGAGCAACGCCTGCTCGCCCGGCGCCAGATTGGCGGCGGTGGGCGCGATCTCGCCCTGCTCGCGCGTCGGGAACAGGCCGAGCTTGCGGCCCGGCCCCTGCATCAGCCACAGCAGCAGAACCAGACCGCCCGCGGCCAGGGAAATCAGAAGGATCGAGCCGAGCGTGCCCACGGCGCTGGGCGCGCCGATAGCGACGCCAGCGGCGCCCGCGACCATCGCCGCAAGAATCCAGAAGGCAATGAGCTGCCAATCGAACCTCGCGGGGGCGCCGGCATTTTTTGGCGCCTTCATGTCGGTCCCCTCTTGCATAAACCGCACGCTCTCCTGCCCACGTTATTTCCCGATTCGCCGCGAATGCAGACTCCAAGGCTCCGCCTCAAGCAGTTAGCCCCAATTCCTTGCGGCGAACGCAGGCGTTTTTCAGAGTTATCCACACGGCGCGCCGCTTAGATCGGCAGCGCACCTATTGCCTAGCGCGCAGATCGTTAATGGACCGCAATGATCGATTCGCGCGCGTCAGTTCGCCCTGTAATTCGCCCTGGAGCGATTACGCGCCAGCCCCATCACATAGCCGATGACTTTCGCAACAGCCTGATAATGCTCGGCCGGGATCGGTTCGTCGAGCTCGGTGGACTTGTGCAGCGCGCGCGCCAGCGGCGGGTCTTCGACGATCGGAATGTTGTTTTCCTCCGCCAGCGCGCGAATGCGTAGCGCCACCGCGTCCACGCCCTTGGCGACGCAGACCGGCGCGGGCGTTTCGCCCTGCACATAGCGCAGCGCCACGGCGAAGTGGGTCGGGTTCATCACGACGACCGACGCTGTGGGCACCTGCGCCATCATGCGCTTGCGCGAGCGCTGGGCGCGGATCTGCTTGATGCGCGCCTTCACGTGCGGATCGCCTTCGGTCTGCTTGTATTCTTCCTTCAAATCCTCGCGGCTCATGCGCATGCGCTTCATGAAGGTCTGGCGCGCCAGGAAGTAATCGAACACGCCAAAGGCGCCCGCCGCGACCAGGACGCCGCCAAGCGCCTTGAACGCCATGCTCGACATCACGGCGCCCAGAACGGTGGGGTCGACCAGAGCGGTCGCCTCGACCTGGGACAACGCGCCCCAGATGGCGGTTCCCGCCACCGCCCCGAGCACAATCAGCTTCAGAATGCTCTTGCCCAGCATCTGCAGCGCCTGCGGGCCGAACAGACGCTCGGCCCCTTTGGTGATATCGAGCTTGTCCAGGCTGGGCGAAAGCTTTTTGGGCGCCCAGACGAGACCGTGCTGCATCACATGGGCGGCGATCGCCGTCAGAAGCAGCGCGATGAATATACCGGCCAGCGACGCGGCGATCTTGCCGGACAGCGCCCCGAAGAGCGCCACAAGAGACGGCCCGTCCGTGGGCAGAGTCCCGGCCTGTTCGAGAAAGACGGACAGCGTCCTGGCCGTGTTCTGCGCCGCCGGACCGCCTGCGGCGGCGAGCGTGATGGCGCCGCCCAGAAGCAGAATGAATCCCGCCAGATCCTGCGACTTGGCGACGTCGCCCTCTTTGCGCGCCTCATCGAGGCGCCGCTGACTTGGGGCTTCTGTTTTTGAATCCTGGTCCTCAGCCATGCGTCACCGCCATTCCAGCGCGAAGCGTTCGAGCGATTCCAAAAACAGCCCGATCGCAACGCTCAGAGACATCAGGAAGACCAGAAGGCCAAGCAGCACGCCCGCCGGCTGCGCCACGAAGAAGATCTGGATCTGCGGCATCATCCGGCTGACGACGCCCAAGGCCGCGTAATAGATGAAGCCGAACACCAGAAGCGGCGCCGACATCTGCATCGCAACCGAGAAGGCGTTGCTGATCCCCAGGATCGAATACTCAGCCCAATCGTTGATGGGGAAATGCCCGCCCGGCGGAAAACGCTGATAGGAGACCCACGCCGCCTCGATCAAAGCGTGATGCAGATTGGCCGCCATCGCCGCCGCAAGCCCAAGCATGCCGAGAAACGTCTGCAATTGCGGGCTCTGGCCGCCGAAGGACGGATCGAACACCGCGCCCATGGCCAGGCCGGTCTGCAAGCTGGCGATCTGGCCCGCCACCGCCAGCGCCGACATCACCAGCCGCGCCGCCGCCCCGATGGCGAACCCGACCAGCATTTCCTGAAAGATCATGGTGAAGGTCTCGCCGGTCTTGTCCGGAATCGCCGGCGCGACCTTTGCCGCGGCGGGCGCCAGAACCAGCGCCATCAGAAGCGCGGCGCACAGCCGGAAGCGCGGCGAAACGAAGCTTTCGCCGAGGCCCGGAAGGAGCATGGCCAGCGTGCCCATGCGCGCGAAGGCGAGCACGGTGGGCCAGACGTCTATGCCGAACTGTTCCATTAGGTTGGATCCGAGCTGGGCGGCGCGGCTAACGCACGCGCTCGCCGCTTCCACCGCTCACCCCGGCGAAAGCCGGGGCCCAGATGAAACCGGGTGCGCCGTTCGATCTCTGGATCCCGGCTTTCGCCGGGATGAGCGGAGATTTTGGGGCTCTTTGATTTTCGGGAGCTGGCCTGCATTTCTAATACGCCGCCACGCGGGCGAACGTGTCTGTGGCGAAGCCGCCCAGCAACGCGCCCATGACCGGCAGGAACAGCAAAAGGGTGATGAAGATCGCGATGATCTTGGGCACAAAAACCAGCGTCTGTTCCTGCACTTGCGTCAGCGCCTGGAGAATCGACACAGCCACGCCGACCACCAGACCGACCAGCATCACCGGCCCGGCCATGATCAGGGTCAGCCACAGGGCGTCCCGGCCAATATCAAGCGCTTCTGCGCCGCTCATCGCGTTCTCCCAAGCTTTGAGACTCGTGATGGCAGGATTCGGCCGGATATGGTTAACGAGGCATTAGGATTCCGCCGCACCGCCGCGCCGATCTGTGGGTTCGCCCCCTGGACACTCGGCGGCGAGACGCCACATGCCGAAAATCGAGCCGATTTCTGTCCATGCCCATTCGCAAATCCCTCGCCCTTCTCGCCGCTCTGGTCGCTCTTGCGGGCGTGGCCCTGCAATTCGAGGCGTTCCGGTCGCGCATGGGCGAGTTCGGCGCGGCTGCGGTGCTGTGGCGGCTGCTGGGCTTCTTCACCGTGCTCAGCAATCTGGGCGCGGCCGCGACCGGCCTCGCCGTGGCGTTCAGGCCCCGCAGCGTGCTGGCGGGCCGGCGCGCCCGGCTGGCCGTGACGGTGTGCGTGGCGGTGGCCGGGTTCGTCTATGCGGTGGCGCTGCGCGGACAATGGCGCGCCTCGGGCATCTGGGCGGCGTCCGATCATCTGATGCATGACGCGTCGCCTGTGCTGTTTCTGGCGCTCTGGTTCGCCGCGCGGGACGGCGCGCTGGTCTGGCGGGACTCGCTCTACGTCGCCGCGGCGCCGGCGCTGTATTTCATTTACGCGCTGGCGCGCGGCGCCGTGGACGGCTGGTACGCCTATTGGTTTCTCGATCCAACCAGACTCAGCCTGCCGCTGTTCGTGCTGAGCGCCGCCATCCTGCTGGCGATATTCGTTCTGGCTGGACTGGCGCTGATCGCCATAGACCGCCGCCTGTCGGCGAAGCCCGCGGCGGGCGCGTAAGCCGCGTCAGATGTTCATCCGCATGACTTCCTGATAGGCGCCGATCGCCTGATCGCGCACCGCAACCAGGGTCTCGAGGCTCATCTCGGCGGCGGAAATCGCCGTGACCACATCCACCAGATCGCCCTTGCCGACGGCGGCGGCGGCGATGGCGTGGTCGGCTTTGCGTCCCGTCTGGACCACGCCGCTGATCGATTGTTGCAAAACGTCGCCGAAGCTGAGCCCCAGCGTTTGCGTGGTCCCGCCCAGCAGCGGCGCACCCGCGCTCTCCGTCGAAACTTTGACGGCGTTGGCGGCCTGCGCATAAGCTTTAGAGGCCGAAAGCGGATCAATCGCCATAGTCGCCTCCTATCAGCGGCGCAGCAGATCGAGCGTGCGCTGCTTCATGGAACGCGCGCTTTCGATCATATTGAGATTGGCCTCGTACGAGCGCTGCGCTTCACGCATGTCGACGAGTTCGATCATGGGGTCGACGTTCGGCAGTTTCACGAAACCGTCCGCGCCCGCGCCCGGATTGGCCGGGTCAAACTTCACGCGGAACGGCGTCGGATCGCTGCGCGTGCCGAACACCTTCACGCCTTCGCCCCCGATCTCCTTGTCCACATAGGATTTGAACGCCAGAGAGCGGCGCCGGTACGGATCGCCGCCGGCCGTCGGCGAGGTTGAGTCCGCGTTGGCCATGTTTTCCGAGATGATGCGCATGCGCGCCGCCTGAACCCGAAGGCCCGAGGCGGCGATGGCGGTCGCGGATTCCAGATCAGCCATAAAGACCTCCTAATACCTTAGCGGCCCACGGCCTTGATCGCCGTGCGCATCATGCCGAGCGCACGCTGATAGATCGCCACCATGGTTTCGTATTCGCCGCGCGTTTCCGACACTTTGAGCATCTGGTCTTCGAGAACGACCGCGTTGCCGTCCATGGTCATGTCCGTGTCCGGCGTGGGCTTGGCGCGGAATTCGCCGTCAAGCGTGCGCGTGTCGTTCATGTCCTGGTGCAGGATCGATGTGCGCGCGACGGTGACGGCGCCGCCCCCGAGCCCCAGCTCCGCCGCCAAGGCCTTGTTGAAAGCGCCCGTGTTCAGATCTTCCGGCATGTACCCAGGGGTAGATGCGTTGGCGACGTTCTGCGACAGAACCTTCTGCCGCTGCGCCAGGAACGACATCTTTTCACGCAGGACGGTGAATGCGGGGAGTTCGACGATATCCATAAGGGCATCCTTGCGCCTTATGGTTAAGCGGCGATTAAGCATAATCCCGAATCGATTTACCTCTCGCGGTCCACAGACCGGCGAACCGGCGTGAACCGGCGGACCACTCGCTAATTCATTGGCCGCCAAGGACTAAAACCGGGCTCAGAAGGAGCGATTCGCATGGATCTCGGCGCCGGTCTTCGGGCCATCATGGCTCTGGCCTTCACGCTCGCCTTGCTTGGCGGCCTGGCCTACCTGGCCATGCGGTTCGATTTTACGAGCTTTTTCAACAGAGACCCCGAACAACCTCCAAAGAAGCTCATCGATTTTTTCAAGCCCGCCGCGGCGGCGCAGCGCCGTCTGCACATCGTTGAGCAGCGCCCCATCGACGCGCGCACGCGACTCATGGTCGTGCGCTGGGACGACGTTGAACATTTGATTCTCGTTGGGGGCGGCGGCGGAGACGGCCTGATCGCTTCCAAGGCGGCGGCGCAGAAAGCGACCGCGGGGGATGGGGCATGACGGACGCCACGGCGAAGAAGATCGCGAAAAAGCCCAGCATGCGGCGCACCATCGCCTTCGGACTGTTCTGCGCTGGTTTGCTGGCCGCCGGGCCGGCCCTCGCCCAGACCCTGTCGCTGGATCTGGGCAGCAGCGAGGGCGTCTCGGGGCGCGCCGTTCAGCTGGTCGCGCTCATCACGATCCTCAGTCTGGCGCCGTCCATCCTGGTGATGACCACGAGCTTCGTACGGATCGTCGTGGTGCTGTCCCTGCTGCGCACCGCCATCGGCCTGCAACAGGCGCCGCCAAATTCGGTGATCATCAGCCTGTCGTTGTTCCTCACGCTGTTCGTCATGACCCCGACCTGGAGCAAGGCCTATGACGAGGGCGTCAAGCCGCTCATGAACGGCGACATGACGCTGGAGCAGGCCTGGCCCGAAGCCTCCACGCCGGTGAAGCAATTCATGCTGCAGCACGTGCGCGACAAAGACCTCGCTTTGTTCGTGCGGCTATCGAAGATCGAAACGCCGAAAACCGCCGCCGACACGCCGTTTCAGGTCGTGGCCCCGGCCTTCATGATCTCCGAGCTGAAGCGCGCCTTCGAGATCGGTTTCATGATTTTCGTGCCGTTCCTGGTGATCGATCTTGTGGTGTCGTCGCTGCTGATGTCGCTGGGCATGATGATGCTGCCGCCCGCGAGCGTCAGCTTACCCTTCAAGCTGATCTTCTTCGTACTGGTGGACGGCTGGCGCATGATCGCCGGCTCGCTGGTCGAGAGCTTCTCCAACGGCCCGCCGCCGGGGGGATAAAGGCTAAGCCGCTCTCCGCGGACTCTCACAAATTTTCGAATTGACGGATAAGGCCCGAGGGCGCAAACGCCCCGTGCGGTCGCGTCAAGCGGCCGCTTTTCAGGAAAACCCCCAATGCCAAGCGACGACAGTCGATCTTTGACGCCGTCGCGGCCGCTCGCGCTCTAGTCGATTCAGACTGGCTCGCCGCGCCGCCGCGATGGCGCATCGGAGCGAGCCATGAACGAAATCACCACTCTGCCGGCGCACGACCTGGACCCGATCCTGTTCGCGCAACTCGTCGACGAACACGCCGCGGATATTGTCGACCGGATCAATGACGAAAGTCTGGAAGATGCGGCGGCCCTGCTGGCGCGCTTCCCGCTTGCGCGCGCGATCGATGTGTTCGACCGGCCGGAATTGCAGCGCGCGGGCGACCTGCTACTGATCATGCCGGAGGCGGTTTCGGCGAAAATCCTCAGCGGCATGTCCGCCGACCGCGCCGCCGCGACGCTACGGGATCTGGATGGCGAGGACCGCTCCGCGCTCTTGCTGCGCCTGGATTTCGAGACCGCCGCCGCGCTCAAGCAATTGCTGACCTATCCCGAGGGCACGGCAGGCGCGTTGATGACGACGGAATTCGTCAGCGTACCGCCCGGCTACAGCGCCGCCCAGACGCTGCAGCACATCCGCGAGGTCGAGAGCACGCGCGAGACGGTGTACGCGATCCATGTCCAGGACCCGGCGACGCGCAAGCTGCTGCACATCGTTTCGCTACGCCAATTGATCAGCGTTGCGCCGGACGCGAACGTCATGGCGATCGCGCCCGACCGCGAACCCATCACCGTTCCCGCCGACGCCAGCCGCGAGGAAACCGCGCGCATCATTTCCGTGCACGACCTTCTGGCCGTGCCGGTGCTCAACGATCGCGGCCAGGTGCTGGGCATCGTCACGGTGGACGACGTCATCGACGCCATCGTCGCGGAAAGCACCGAGGACGTGCAGCGTTTCGGCGGCGTGGAAGCCACCAACGAACCCTATCTGCAGATCTCCTTCCTTGAGATGATCCGCAAGCGCGCCGGCTGGCTGTCCGCCTTGTTCATCGGCGAGATGCTGACGGCCAGCGCCATGCAGCATTTCGAGGACGAACTCGCGAAGGCCGTGGTGCTGACTTTGTTCATTCCGCTGATCATGAGTTCGGGCGGCAATTCCGGCTCGCAGGCGACCTCGCTTTTGATCCGCGCGCTGGCGCTGGGGCAATTGCGGCTGCGCGACTGGTGGCGCGTGGCGCTGCGCGAGATCCCGACCGGGCTCATGCTGGGCGCGATCCTGGCGCTGGTCGGCATGACGCGCATCGCGCTGTGGCAACAATTTGGCTTTTACGATTACGGCGCACACTGGCCGATGATCGCACTCACCGTCGGCGCCGGACTGGTGGGGATCGTAACGTTCGGCTCGCTGGCTGGCTCCATGCTGCCGTTCGCGCTGAAGCGCCTCGGCTTCGATCCGGCCAGCGCCTCGGCGCCGTTCGTGGCGACGCTCGTCGACGTCACGGGGCTGGTGATCTATTTCTCGGTGGCGATGCTGATCCTGCGCGGGACGCTGCTTTAGCCCGCGTTCGCGCGCGACGGCTTTTTCAGCGCCTCGATCTCCAGCTTGTGCCGGAAATGCGCGACTTCGTTGAGCGCTTCGTCCAGCGCTTCGCGCACCAGCGCCAGACGCACGGCGCGGTTCACAATGGCCGCCTCGCTCGCATCGTCTTTCTGTTCGCGGCCCAAAGTCTCGGCGTTCTGGCAGATATCGGCGAGCTTCCAGGCGCCGATGCCGCGCGCGGCGCCTTTCAGGGTATGGGCGGCGTCGCCCCAATTGTCGGAGGGAAATTGCGGGTCGAGCAGGCGGCCCCAGAGCTCCGCCTGATGACGGAACAGATCGAGCACTTCGGCCTGCAATTCCCGATCGCCGCTGGTCATGCGATCGAGATGCTCCGGATCGAATACGGCGTGCATCCCGGGCATAAAGCCTTCCCTAGTCTCTTCGTCCCGCACTCTAGACGCGGCGCGAGCATAAGGACTTGTTCGTTTACGCCCCTTTAATATCCGGGGCGCGTACTAACATATTTAGGCGTTTTCAGGGGAGTTCCAAGGACTGCCGGCGAGCGGCGGGATGGCGCCATCGCCACCCAACGCCTCTCAGGCCGCCAGCACCTCCAGCCCCAGCCGGCCGGCCAGATGGCGCATCTCCCGCGTGAAATCGCCATAGATCAGGCATTGATGATTGCCTGTGGTCTGCTGGACGTAATTGCGGGCGTCCTTAACGCGCACCGTCAGCGTTGTGCGGTCACAGATCGTGTCCTTGCACTCCACGATCTCCCCGGCCGCCAGGAAGATGGTGGCCACATCCGCCCCCAGACGCGCGATCGTCACGGGCTGCCCCACATCGCCATAATCGACGTAGGAGGTCACGCCCGAGCCGCCCGTGAGGTCGCGGCTGAAGGGCGGCGCCGAATGCGAATGCACCAGCTTGTAGGGCTTGGCGGGTTTGTCGCGGCCCCACATGCGCGTCGGCGAACAGCCATGCGAGATGCTGACGAGGTTCGTCTTCGGATCGGCCTCGACGAGGTTGCCCATATAAGCCGGGCAGTCGGCGACATAATCCAGCATCAGCATGGTGAGCGTGGCCCCCGCGTCATGTTCGCAGCCCGCGGGCAGGCCCGCATCGCGCAGCGAGGCCAGCACCCAGCAGATCGGCACATGGCTCTGATTGTACATGATCTCCAGACAGCCGACCGACACCGCCTGCGCGTTCTGATCGCGCATCAGTTTCTCGAGCCCCAATTGCACGCGCGCGACCTGGTAGATTTCCTGCGCGCT
>CAYNCS010000099.1:11240-12329 GCA_964395875.1 uncultured Caulobacteraceae bacterium
TCGCCGTCCATGCGCGCGGTGGTGAGGCTGATCAGGATGGCGTCGCAATCCGCGGCGGCGGCCCGCGCCTTCGCGCTGTCGGCCTCATCGAGGATGATGATGGGCTCGCGGAATGTGGCCTTGTCGGCGAGGCGGCTTTGCGCGTCCTCCATGAAGCCGCGGATATGTGCGGCCGATTGGCTTTCGCCCGCGGCGACCTGCAGCTGATGATTGGGCAGCGCGAAGACGTGCAGCGCTTCGCGCCCGATTAGATAAACGGGTTGGATGACGAGCTTCACATTACCTCCCTGCCCGGCGTTTGGCCGGCGCGCCCTTTTTGGGGTCATGGCGGGGATTGAGACCCAGGCGGCTGCGGAACGCAAGACGAATGGGTTGAGACTTTTAGGTTGGAGCGCTGGAATTAGGTAACCGAGGGGATCGCGCTTGTTCGCAACCAAGCAGCTTTCTCGCCGTCATCCTGGGACGGGGCGAAGCCCCGAGCCCGGGACCCAGCGTGACGTCACTCTGGCCGTTTCAGAATAAGCGCTTCAGTGAAGTGTGGAACTTCAAGCCACCGGCGACTCTCAAGCCTGGGTCCCGGGCTCCGCCGCTACGCGGCGGCCCCAGGATGACGGCGGAGTGAACGATTGGCGCTGCGCTCACATCGGCGAAGGCATCTTGTAGCCTTCGGCCCTCATCAACCCCGGATACAAGTCGTTCCAATGCGGATTGCTTGCGGCGATCAAATTGAGTTTCCAGTCGCGCCGAAAACGCTTGATCTCTTTTTCGCGCGCGATGGCGCTGTCCATGCGTTCATGCGGCTCGAACCAGACGAGACGTTTCAAATCGTATTTTCGACTGAAGCCTTTGATGGCGCCCTCGCGATGCTCCCAAACGCGAGTGAGCAAGCGCGATGTAACGCCGACGTACAATGTGCCAAGCGGCTTGTTGGTCATCATATAGACAGCAATGAATGCGTTCTGGCCGACCATTCTTTGAGCGTAATTGTGTTGCGGAATGTGCTCAACAAGGATCACACCCTCGCCGTCATCCTGGGGCGGGGCGAAGCCCACTCACGCCGTCATCCTGGGACCGCCGCGTAGCGGCGGG
>CAYNCS010000100.1:0-10471 GCA_964395875.1 uncultured Caulobacteraceae bacterium
GTTTGATCTGGTCGGCGACGTAAAGCGCTACCCGCAATTCATTCCCTGGATAAAGGCGATGCGCGTCTCGGAGATGCGGGAGCAGGGACCGGCCAAGGTGCGGTTTCTCGCGGAGGCCCTGGTGGGCTTCAAGATGATCCGGGAGCGCTTTGCGACGTGGGTGTCGCGCGACGTGCATGGGCTGGCGATCGACGTCGATCTGCATTCCGGCCCGTTCCGGATGCTCAAGAACCGCTGGCGCTTCGTACCGGAGCACGATGGCTGTCTGGTGAAGTTCGCGATCGATTTTGAATTTTCGAGCCCCCTCCTTCAAGGCATTCTGAACATGAACAAGGAGAGGGCGGCCAAGGCTGTGATGGACGCCTTTCTGAACGAAGCCGACAAGCGTTATTCGCGCAAAAGCTCCTGAGCGAGCGCCAGAGCGTCAATCACAGTGCGCCGGCGAATTTCCGAACGCCCCAAATCTCCATAATCCATGCGCTTGTGCAGTCTGTTCGTTTTGGAGGACGCGGCGATATGGACGCGGCCGACGGGCTTCTCGGCGCTGCCGCCGCCAGGTCCGGCGACGCCGCTGACGGCGACAGTCAGGTCCGCGAGCGAATTTCTCAATGCGCCCTCGGCCATGGCGCGCACCACTTCTTCGCTGACGGCGCCGTGCAGTGCGATGAGTTCGGCGGGAACATGCACCAGCGCGGTTTTCGCCTCGTTGGAATAGGTGACGAAACCGCGGTCGACCACATCCGACGAGCCGGGAATTTCGGTGAGGAGGCCGGCGATCAGGCCGCCGGTGCAGCTTTCGGCGGTTGCGAACTTCCAGCCTCGCGCACGCAACGCGCTCAGGAAGTCTTTCGCCAGATCGATCATGTCTTGAGAGAACAGCATGGCGGTCTCCTCAGATTCATATGGCTCAGAGTTTCACCGATACAACGGCTTGCGCTGCGAGACCTTCGCTGCGACCCAGAAAGCCGAGCCGCTCGGTCGTGGTCGCCTTCACGCTGACGGCGTCCAGGGGGATTGCGAGCAGGGCCGCCGTCTGTTCCCGCATCGCGGCGCGGTGTGGCTTCACCTTCGGCGACTCGCCGATAATGGTGAGATCGATATTCACGATCTGCCCGCCGCGATGACGTACCCTGTCCACCGCGAAACGCAAAAATGCGTCCGAGCTCTGGCCGCGCCACTTCTCATCGCTGGGAGGAAAGTGATCGCCGATATCGCCGTCGGCGATTGCGCCGAGCAGCGCATCGGTGAGCGCGTGCCAGGCCACGTCCGCATCCGAGTGCCCTATCAGCCCATGGGAATAGGGGACCTTCACGCCGCACAGCCAGACATGGTCGCCCGGGCCGAACGCGTGCACGTCAAAGCCCGAGCCCGTCCGTGTCGATGCTTGCGGGAATAAGAGCCGCTCCATCCTGGCGAAATCCTCTTCAAACGTGATTTTGTCGAGCGCCGCGGACCCTGGGATGATCGTTAAGCGCAGACCGGCCGCTTGCGCGACCGAAAGATCGTCGGTGACTTCCGCGCCCTCGCTCAAGGCTTGATAGGCCGCCCAGATTCCGGGCCAGCAGAAAGCCTGCGGCGTCTGAATCCGCACGGCGTTGGCTCGATCCATGTCCGCGATGACTTGCCCATTCGCATCGCAGCGTTTGAGGGTATCGCTCACAGGCAGTCCGGGCGCCGCGCCGTCATAAGCGTCCAGCGCCGTCAGCAGCGCATCGATCGTCCGGCTGTTGAGCCCTGGCCGGGCGGCGTCGTGGATTAGAACATAGCGAACGCCGCTGCCGCTCAAGGCATTCAATCCGGCGCGCACGGATTGGGTTCTGGTGGCGCCCCCGACCGCATGCGTTATGGGAAATGACGACAGGGCGTTTTGCATGGCCGCGAGCCCGTCGGGGGAGTGGACGACGACGACGCGCCCTATCCTGGGATGCCCTGCAAGCGCCCGCACCGACCAGCGGATCAACGGTTGTCCACCGAATTCCCGAAATTGCTTGGGCTGACCGCCAATTCTCGCGCCCGATCCGGCGGCGACGATAATCGCTCCAGCGTCCTTGTTGCTCTCTGAGTCCATTGTTGCACTTAAACGATTGTAAGGCCGCTCGAGAAGCTCCAGAAGGGACTGCTCAAACGGGTCAGGCTATGACTGCTTCCTGTCCAAATCTGCCCTGGCAGCGCGCGCGCTCGCCAATATGCCTATATATAGATCTCGGAATGATCAATTGTTAGTCTTTTTGGCTCCGATGGCGGGGGTAACCGATCTTCCTTTTCGGCGACTTGCCTATTCTTTCGGCGCGCCTGCTACGGTAAGCGAGATGGTCGCGAGTCAAGAATTGGCTGCTGGCAGAAGCGTCGCCCTTGCGCGCGCCATCGTGGACAAAAGCATGGGGCCCGCGATCGTGCAAATCGCCGCGCGCGACCCCTACTGGTTCGGAGAGGGCGCGCGCATCGCGGCTGACGCCGGCGCTGACATGGTGGACATCAATTTCGGCTGTCCAGCCAAGAAGGTGACCGGTGGGGCTGGAGGCTCCGCCTTGATGAGGGACGTGGATCATGCCCGCCGGTGCGTTGCGGCTGTCGTCGCGGCGTCCGGCCGGCCTGTGAGCGTGAAAATGCGCTTGGGTTGGGATGAGGGTAATTTGAACGCACCGGAGATCGCGAAAGCGGCTCAAGAGGAAGGTGCGTGCCGAATTACGGTCCATGGCCGGACCCGGAAGCAATTTTACACTGGCTCCGCGAACTGGCGCGGCATCCAGCCGACCAAGAAGAGCGTCGGCGTGCCGGTGGTCGCCAATGGCGACATTGACGGCGCCGATGCGGCGAGCGCTGCGGTGGCGCAATCCGGCGCCGATGGCGTCATGGTGGGCCGGGCGGCGCTGGGCCAGCCCTGGATACTTGGTCAGATCGCCGATCGTCTTGCGGGACGCCCCGTGCGTCCTGCGCCAAGTCTTTCGGACATCGCGGCGGGCGTGCTGCGCTTTTACGAGGAGAGCCTGGAATTTTACGGCGCCGGTTTGGGTGTCCGCATGGCGCGCAAGCATCTGGCCGCTTTCATCGAGAAACAGGAAGCGTTCGGAGACGACCTTAAGCGACGCGAATTGCGCGCACGCATCTGCACGCTGGATGACCCAAAGGCCGTAAAGAGCGCTCTGCGCGGTCTGTACGCCGAGGCCGCCGGGGCGCTCGCATGAAAAACGTGGCCTCGACCATTTCCCCAGCATCGCAGGAAGCGCTGAGCGAAGCGCTGCCTGTGCCGGTGCTGTGCTTTGATTCCGACGATCGCGTCATTCACGCGAACGCCGAGGCGGAACATATGTTTTCGCTTAGCCTCTCCGCGATGGCGCAGGTCGAGCTGACGACCTTGATCCCTTTCACGCCGGCTTTGCCTGCCTTGCTGGCGCGGTGCCGGCGTGAGGCGGCGCGCGTGGCGCAGGCGAATGTGATTCTGCACGGCATGGCGTTTGAGCCCATCGAGGTGGACGCCGTCGCGGCGCCCTACCCCCAAGGCGGGGAAGGGGCCGTGGTCGTCGTCCTGTTTTCGCATCGCCGGGGTCGTGAGCTGGCGAACGTCAGCGAACTTGACGCCGCGATGCATTCGGTTGCGGGCATGGCGGGCGTGCTCGCCCACGAAATCAAGAACCCGCTCGCGGGAATTCGCGGCGCGGCGCAATTGCTGATGCGGGGCGTGCCGGAGGCCGAACGCCAATTGGCGCAGCTGATCACCGAAGAGGTCGATCGCATCCGGCGGCTTGTCGACACAATCGAGCGCTTCGGCGACGGGCCCATTGGGCCGCAAAAGCCAATCAATATTCACGTGGTGCTGGAGCGTGTACGTACGCTCGCGGCCACTAGTTTCGCGGCCGACATCAACATCAAGCAGCATTACGATCCGTCATTGCCGCCAGTTGCGGGCGATGAAGATCGTCTGGTTCAGTTGTTCTTGAATCTCGTGAAGAACGCCGCCGAAGCGGCTTCGCATCGTGACGACGGCGCCGGCGAAATTGAAATCCGCACTGCCTATCGGCGCGGCATCAAGGTGTCCGCCGGGCGCCCGGCGGTAGCCGCGCCTCTGGAAGTGTCGATCCGCGACAACGGGCCGGGCATCCCGGAAGACGTACGCGGGTCTTTGTTCAGACCCTTCGTATCCACCAAGGCCACGGGATCGGGTCTTGGGCTGGCGCTCGCCGCGAAAATCGTAGGCGAGCATGGCGGGGCGATCGACGTTGAGTCCACGCCCGGCCGCACTGTGTTTCGCGTTTTATTCCCGATCGTTCGAGAGGAGAGTTCGTCATGAACAAGTCTGGCGCCCGCATTCTGATCGCGGACGATGACGCCTCCATCCGCCTGGTTCTGAGCCAGGCGCTGACGCGGGAAGGCCACCAGCCGCGGGCGACCTCCAACGCGGCGACGCTTTGGCGCTGGGTCAAGGAAGGTGAAGGCGACCTCGTGATTACCGACGTCGTCATGCCCGACGAGAACATCTTCGAGATACTGCCACGTATCCGCGAAGCGCGTCCGAAGCTGCCCGTGATCGTGATGAGCGCGCAGAGCACCCTGCTGACCGCGGTGCGCGCCGCCGAGCTTGGCGCGTATGAATATCTGCCTAAGCCCTTCGACCTTGAGGATCTCTCTTCGCTGGTGCGCCGGGCGCTGTCGCCGCAGGAACCGCGCGAAGCGCAGCAGGCCGCGCGCCGCGCGATCAAGGAAGAGCGTTTGCCGCTGGTCGGCCGCTCCGCGATCATGCAGGACGTCTATCGCCTCATCGCGCGCGCCATGAGCGTGGATCTGCCGGTGGTGATCACTGGAGAGCCCGGTTCCGGCAAAGAGCTGGCGGCGCGCGCGATCCATGATCTTGGCCGCCGCAAGGACAATTCATTCGTCTCTGCGCCGCTGGCTTCGGCCACGCCCGCGGACGTCGAAGAAGCGGTGCAGAAGCCCGCGGCGTCCGGCGGGACCTTATTCCTTGACGAGATCGGTGATCTGCCGATGGAGGCGCAGGGCAAGCTTGTGCGCATCCTGCAACAGAGTTCGCCGGAACTGGGCGCGCGCATCATTGCGGCGTCGTCCCAGAACCTGCGCACCCTCGTCGAGCGCGGCGAATTCCGGGAAGACCTGTTCTACCGTTTGAACGTAATACCGATCCGCATGCCGGCCCTGCGAGAGCGCACCGAAGACATCGGCGATCTGGCGCGCGCCTTTCTGGTGCGGGCGAAGCGCGACGGCTTGCCGGAAAAGATGATTGACGCGGCCGCGATCGACGCGCTGAAGACCCACGCCTGGCCGGGCAATGTCCGTGAGCTTGAAAACCTGATGCGCCGGTTCTGCGCCCTGTATCCCGAGGATGTCATCACGGCGCGGATGGTAGAGCGCGAATTGCGCGCCGAACGGGTCGAGACGGCGGATTCCGGCGGTGTGTCGACCCTCGAGGACGCCGCGCGGACGCGGTTGTCCGGCATGGTGGCCGAGGCGGTTGAATCTGGGTCCGGAACGCTACACGAGGCCGTCCTTGCTCAGGTCGAGCGGCCGTTGATTGAGCTCTGCCTGGCGGCGACGCGCGGAAACCAGATCCGCGCGGCGGAAATTCTGGGGGTAAACCGAAACACTTTACGTAAGAAAATCCGTACTTTGGACGTTCGACTGCCCAAGGCGCGGTGATCGCGGGCGCGGCAAGCCGTCTGGGTATGCTTTGGACGTTTGTATCACCGTTGGAAATGCGTAAAAGTCACACCCGCATTGGGAATAGTGGCTGGTTTGCAACAGAAGCGAGACACGTCAGACGCGGCCTATAGTAGTGGGCTCGGCGCAAAAAGCCGGATCGTCTTTCCGTTCGGCTTTACGCTGGCGGCGCTCACGGCGTCCGCCGTCACATTCGCCTCCATATCGGGCGTAGGCCCGCTCCGGGCCGCCAGCCCGCAAATGCTGGCCCTGCTGGGCGGCAATCTTATTCTCATCGCCGCCCTGGCCAGCGTTCTGGTTCTGCGCCTGTCGCGTATCCTGCGCGACCGAAGGAACCAGCGCGCCGGCGCCAAGCTGCACGCGCGCTTCGCGACCCTGTTTTCTTTGGCCGCGGCGCTGCCGGCGATTATCGTCGCGGCGTTCCTGGGGGTGATCCTGAACCGGGGCGTCGAAGCCTGGTTTTCAAACCAGGTGCGGACCGTGGTCGACAATTCAGTGGGCGTTGCGCGCTCCTACGTGCGCGAAGCGGCGGAGAATTTGCGCAGTGAGGTTCTGGCGATGTCGGCCGACCTCAACAACGCCGCGCCAATGCTCAAGACCGATCCGAACGGCTACCAGAAATATCTGACGCAGCAGGCGATCTATCGCAGCTTCGCCGCCGCCTATGTCGTGGATGGAAAGGGTGCGATTCTCGCCAAGGCCGAATCCCCACGCGCGCCGGCTTATGACGCTCCGGACAAGCAGGCGCTTAAGGGCGCCAATCAGGGCGACGTCGCGCTGACGATGATCGAAAAGGCGGATCTGATCCGCGCCCTCTACCGGCTGAAGGATTATAACGGCGCTTATATCTATGTGGCGCGTTTTGCGGACGCCGGAATCCTGGAGACGCTGAGGCGTTCGGAAGCGTCCGTCGTCGCCTATCGTGAGGCGGAGGAACAGCGCGGACGTCTGCAGCTTCAGTTTTTTCTCAGCTACCTAGAGATCGCATTGCTGGTGTTGCTTGGTTCTACATGGCTCGGCATTTCCGCCGCCACGGGCATCGCCGCGCCCATCGGGCGCCTGGCGGAAGCGGCTGAACGCGTCACGAAAGGCGATCTTTCCGCGCGCGTCGATCCTGGCGCGTCGGACGACGAGGTCGCTGAACTCGCCGGCGCGTTCAACCGGATGACGGGTGAACTCGACGCCAAACAGCAGGACCTCTTGTCGGCGCGGGAAGAGGCGGAAACGCGCAGCCGCTTCATCGAGACCGTTTTGTCCGGGGTTACGGCTGGCGTGCTTGGCGTCGATTCCAAGGGGAGGATCACCGCCGCCAATCGCTCCGCCGCGCAATTGCTCGGCGCCGACGAGACGGCGCTGCCCGGTCAGATGATCGGCGACGTGTCTCCCGAACTCGCCAAGTTCTTGCTTTCGGCGCTGCCCAGGGACGGCGATGCGACGCAGGGTCAGGTGGAGCTGGCGCAAGGGTCTCAACTCATCACGCTGGACGTTCGCGTCGCACGCATCCCCGACAGCGCATATTACGTTCTGACGTTCGACGATGTGACTCGCCTGGTGGCCGCGCAGCGTCAGTCCGTCTGGAAGGACGTGGCGCGCCGGATCGCGCACGAAATCAAGAACCCGCTGACGCCCATCCAGCTTTCGGCTGAGCGTCTGCGCCGGAAATATCTGTCCGAGATCACGTCAGACCGCGAGACGTTCGAACAATGCACCGATACGATCGTGCGCCAGGTGAAGGACATCGGCCGCATGGTCGATGAATTCTCCGCTTATTCGCGCACGCCTGAGCCGCGCATTGCGCCCGCCGACATCGGTGAAGTCGTCCGTTCCGCGGCGTTCTCGGAGCGTCTGCGCCATCCGGACATCAAGCTCGACATCCTGTTGCCTGAGGCTCCGGTCGTCACTGAATGCGACGATCGCCTGATCGCGCAGGCGGTGGTCAATCTGTTGAAGAACGCCGCGGAATCGATTGAGACCCGGCGTGGACGCGACGGCGAACCGAAGGAAGGGCGAATATCTCTGAAGGTGTCCAGAGAAGAATCGCAGGTGGAAATTTCGGTGACCGACAACGGCGTCGGTTTCCCGGCTTTGGGCCGGGCGCGTCTCGTCGAGCCCTATATGACGACGCGCGAGAAAGGCACGGGCCTTGGTCTCGCGATTGTGAAGCGTGTGGTCGAAGATCATGGCGGATCGCTGGTGCTGGAAGACGCGCCCCAGCCCGGACCGGGAGCGCAGGTCAAGATTGTGCTGCCCTTGATCCGTTCGAATGAAGCCGCCCTCAGTGAGGAGAGAGTCTGATGGCATCGGATGACGTTCTGATCGTCGACGACGAACAGGATATTCGCGATCTTGTCGCCGGCATTCTGTCGGATGAAGGGTTTACGGTGCGGACGGCGGCGGACGCCGATTCAGCGCTTGCCTCGTTGCGCGGCCGCAAACCGTCTCTCGTCATTCTCGACGTATGGCTCACGGGCAGCCGCGTGGACGGCCTTGAACTCCTCACCATTATGAAGGAAATCGACCCCTATATTCCGATCCTGGTGATCTCCGGTCATGGCACGATCGAGACGGCGGTCGCGGCGATCCGTCAGGGGGCGTATGATTTTCTCGAGAAGCCCTTCACCGCGGAGCGTTTGTTGCTTGTCGTTGAACGCGCGCTTGAAACCGCGCGCCTGAAGCGCGAGAACAGTCAGCTGCGCGTTCAATCGGCCAAGCGCGATGAATTGATCGGTTCGTCCAGCGTGATCACGCAATTGCGGATGGCGATTGACCGTCTCGCGCCGACCAACAGCCGCGTGCTGATTTCAGGCGCGCCCGGAGCGGGGAAGGAATTGCTCGCGCGGCAAATTCACGAACGTTCGCCGCGTGCGGCGGCGCCCTTCGTGGTCGTGGGCGCGGCGTCGATGGAGCCGGAGCGTCTGGAGCTGGAATTGTTCGGCCAGGAAGGCCCGAACGGCCGCCCGGCGAAGATCGGGCTGTTCGAGCAGGCCCACAACGGCACCTTGTTTCTCGACGAGGTCGGCGACATGCCGCTGGCCAGCCAGAACAAAATCCTGCGCGTCCTGGTGGATCAACGGTTCCGGCGCGTGCATGGCGATACGGACGTGCAGGTAAACGTTCGCGTGATCGCGTCGACGACGCGCGATCTGGTGAAGGAAATCGCCGCGGGCCGCTTCCGCGAAGATTTGTTTCATCGATTGAACGTCGTGCCGCTGCGAGCGCCCTCGCTCGCTGAACGCAGGGAAGACATCCCCGACCTGATTACCTATTTCGTGGGGCGCCTGTCCGAAGGATCTGGTTTGCCGGCGCGAACCTTCTCATCCGACGCCGTGGCGGCCCTGCAGGTCGCGGAGTGGCCGGGCAACGTGCGTGAGCTGCGGAACATCATAGAGCGAATTTTGATTCTGGCGGGCGGCGATGTTACGCAGCCGATATCGCAGGAAATGCTTGCGCTGGCGAACAGCGCCGGGGACGCTTCTGCCTCGATGCAATCCACCATCGCGCTGCCGCTTCGCGATGCGCGCGAGCATTTTGAACGTGAATATCTGTCCGTGCAGATCATGCGCTTCGGCGGCAATGTCTCCCGCACAGCGGCTTTTATCGGAATGGAGCGCTCCGCCTTGCACCGCAAATTGAAGTCCCTGGGCGTAGAGCCTGAACGTGGCGCCCTTGCGAATGAGGATGGTCAATGAGCCGTGTCGCGTACGTAAACGGCCGCTATGCGCCATTCTCCGAAGCCAGCGTTCATGTCGAAGATCGGGGGCTGCAATTCGCCGATGGGGTCTATGAAGTCTGGAGCGTTCGCAACGGCCGTCTGCTGGACGCGGAGGGCCACTTCACCCGGCTGAAGCGTTCGCTGTCCGAGTTGCATATTCGTGAGCCCATGGACCGCCCGGCGCTGGAAGTCGTGATCTATGAAACGCTGCGCCGCAATCGCGTGCGCGACGGGCTTGTCTATCTGCAGATCAACCGCGGCGTGGCGCGCCGGGATCATGCATTCCCTGCAGCCAGCGTACGGCCAAGCGTCATCGTGACGGCGCGCGCGCAGATTCCTTCGGCTTTGAACGCCGCCGCCGCGAAAGGCGCGGCCGTCATCACCACGCCGGAAAGCCGCTGGGCCCGCTGCGACATAAAGTCCGTCGCCCTCCTTCCGAACGTACTGGCGAAGCAAACCGCCAAGGAGCAGGGGGCTCAGGAGGCGTGGTTCGTCGACAAAGACGGCCTTGTCACGGAAGGCTCGTCGACCAACGCCTGGATTATTGACGCCAATGGTTGCGTGCGGACCCGCGATCTCAACGCCAATATCTTGCGGGGCGTTACGCGCGCTAAATTGATGGAATTGCTCAAGGAGCAAAACCTGAAGGTCGAGGAGCGTCCTTTCACCCTGGAGGAGGCTTATAACGCGCGGGAGGCGTTTTATTCTGCCGCAACGGCCATGGTGACGCCGGTGACCTCCATCAACGGAAAGCCGATCGGCGATGGGAAGCCTGGTCCTTTCGCATTGAGGTTGCGAGAGGCCTATCTAGAGACGGCCTAATCGCCCGGCGCGCGGACCCTGCTCATTTGCTCTGTTGCGGCGCTGCGGCATGGCGTATAGCGTTCGCGTTGTGTGTGCCTAGAAGCCTTCCGGGGCTAATCAAAACAAAGGGAAAATCCCATGTCAGGGGATAAAAAACAAAATCTCCAAGATACCTTTTTGAACGCTGTTCGCCGGTCAAAAACGCCGCTCACCATCTTCCTTGTGAACGGGGTGAAGCTCCAAGGCGTCGTGACCTGGTTCGACAATTTTTGCGTTCTGTTGAAG
>CAYNCS010000100.1:10481-12247 GCA_964395875.1 uncultured Caulobacteraceae bacterium
GTGTACAAGCATGCGATCTCCACGATCATGCCGATGCAACCGGTTCAATTGTTCGAAACGTCAACCGACGATTCCGACTAACAGGATCAGAATGCTCGATTCCGCCAATCGCGCGCTTGTCCTCTATCCCCTGATTTTGGGTCGTGAAGACGCGGCGCGTGATCCCGAATTACGCCTCGAAGAGGCGCGCGGCTTGGCGGAAGCCCTTGATCTTGATGTCGTCGATGCCCGGAGCGAAACTCTGCGCACGGTGCGGCCCGGCCTCTTTTTCGGCGAAGGCAAAGTCGAGGAAATCGCCTCAATCGTATCCGGCAAAAGCGTCGGCGTCGTGTTTGTGGACGCCGCGCTGACGCCGATCCAGCAGCGCAATCTTGAGCGCCGCTGGAAGGCGAAGGTCGTCGACCGCACGGGCGTCATCCTTGAAATCTTCGGACGCAGGGCGCGCACCAGCGAGGGGCGCGTTCAGGTGGAGCTCGCACGTCTGGAATATGAGCGCTCGCGCCTTGTGCGGACATGGACGCACCTTGAGCGTCAGCGCGGCGGTTTCGGCTTTCTCGGCGGCCCGGGCGAAACGCAGATCGAGGCGGACCGGCGTTTGCTCGCCGATCGAATCACGCGGCTCAAGCGTCAGCTCGAGGGCATTCGCCGTACGCGGACGCTTCACCGCGAGAGCCGCAAGCGCGTGCCGTTCCCGGTGATCGCGGTCGTCGGTTACACGAACGCGGGCAAGTCGACCCTGTTCAACAAATTCACCGGCGCCGATGTGCTGGCGAAGAACATGCCGTTTGCAACGCTCGACCCGACCATGCGGCTGATCAAATTGCCGGGAGGGCGGCAGGCGATCCTGTCAGATACGGTCGGCTTCATCACCGATCTGCCGACCCAGCTTGTGGCGGCGTTCCGCGCGACTTTGGAAGAGGTGGCTGAGGCCGACCTCCTCTTGCATGTGCTCGACGTTTCAAACCCCGAGCACGCGGCGCTGCGCCAGGATGTTCTCTCCACGCTCGATCAGGTGTTTGGCGATGCTCTCGAGCGGCCGCCGGTGATCGAGGTCTGGAACAAGGCTGATTTGCTGCCCCCTTCCACGCATGAGGCGCTGCAGGCGAGGGCGGGGCAAACGCCGAACGCCCTATTGGCTTCTGCGACTACGGGTGAGGGCCTCGATGCGGTCGCCAAAGCGATCGAGGATATTCTCGCGTACGGATCGGAAGTCGTTGAATTGACGCTGTCGCCAGAGGCTGGCGCCGCGCGCGCGTGGCTATTCGAGCATGGCGAAGTCGGCGCGGAACAACCGCTCAACGGCGACGGCGGCGATATTGTGATGAGCGTTCGCATGTCGGCGGCGAACCTTGCGCGGTTCCGGCGATTATTCCCGGCCGCTGACGTGCACGCGATCCATTAGCCGGCTCTTTCGGCGCGTTTCGCATTGACCCAGAATGCCTCGAGTTCCTCAAGGGAGCAGGGGCGTCCGGCCGCCTTTGCGCCGTCTTCGACGAATCGGAAACGCCGCACGAACTTTTCATTGGCGCGCCGCAAGGCTTCCTCCGGGGAGACCTTCAGCTTGCGGGCGATGTTGGCGCAGACGAACAGCATGTCGCCCATCTCGTCGAGGATCTCGTCTTCGTTCTTGCCTGCCACGGCCTCCGTCAGCTCCGCGCGCTCTTCATCGAGTTTTTCCAGCACGCGTTCGACGTCGGGCCAGTCGAAACCGATCTTCGCCGCGGCCTTCGTGAGCTTTTCGGCGCGCATGAGAGCAGGGGCGGCGA
>CAYNCS010000101.1:0-11992 GCA_964395875.1 uncultured Caulobacteraceae bacterium
CCGATGTATCTCATCATCGGTATCTGGGGCGGCCCGCGCCGCGTCTACGCGTCGATCAAGTTCTTCCTCTTTACACTTGCGGGTTCGGTGCTGATGTTGCTGGCGATCCTCGCCATGTATTCCATCACCGGCACCTCGGACATCCCTACCTTGATGGCATACGCCTTCGACACGGGAATCCAGAAATGGCTGTGGCTGGCACTCTTCGCATCCTTCGCTGTGAAAGTGCCGATGTGGCCAGTCCATACCTGGTTGCCGGATGCCCACGTCGAAGCGCCCACAGCAGGTTCGGTCATCCTGGCGGGTGTCCTCTTGAAGATGGGCGGGTACGGCTTCCTGCGCTTCTCGATCCCGATGCTGCCGGAGGCGTCGGCCTATTTCACGCCGCTGGTGAACACACTCAGCGTGATCGCCATCGTGTACGCCTCGCTGGTCGCCTTCCGTCAGGTCGACATCAAGAAGCTGATCGCTTACTCGTCCGTCGCGCACATGGGCTTCGTGACCCTGGGCATCTTCGCCGGGAACGAACAGGGCGTGCAGGGCGCCTTGTTCCAGATGATTTCGCACGGCGTCATTTCGGCGGCGCTCTTCCTTGTCGTCGGCGTGATCTATGATCGCATGCACACGCGCGAGATCGCTTTCTATGGCGGCCTCGTGAACAAGATGCCGGTCTATGCAGCCGTCTTCCTGCTGTTCACCATGGGCAATGTCGGCTTGCCGGGAACCTCCGGCTTTGTCGGGGAAATCCTGACGATGACGGGCGCCTTCCTGAAGCAGCCGGTCGTGGCCGCATTCGCCGCTTTGGGCGTGATTCTTTCAGCCGCCTATGCGCTCACCCTGTACCGCAAGGTGATGTTCGGGGAGATCACCAACCCGAAGCTCGAGACGATCACCGATCTGAATTTCCGCGAATGGGTGGTGTTCGTGCCGCTGGTCATCGCGACGCTGATCCTGGGCATCTACCCATCCCTCGCTTTCGACGCTTCGGACGCCACGGTCCAGGCCATCGTCAGCGCGTATTCGAACGCCATTGGCGCCACCCACTGAGGCATCGATATGGACTCCGCTTTCCACTCAAGCCTCGTCATTATCGCACCGGAAATGCTCCTGGCCGCTTCGGCCATGGCGCTGATGGTGTTTGGCGCCTTTGCGGGCGATAAGTCCGGCAGCGCGATCGGACTATTGAGCGTCATCGCTCTGGGCGGCGCCATTTTCCTGTTGCTTGGACCGGGCGCGGGCAGGGGTGAGGCCTTCGGCGGCAGTTTCATCGCCGACGATTTCTCCGTCTTCGTGAAAACCGGCATCTACGCTTCCGCCGGTTTGGCTCTGCTGATGGCGCAGGGATTCCTCAAGGCCGAGAAGATCCACCGGTTCGAATATTACGGGCTTGCATTGCTGTCGGCCGCCGGCATGGGCGTAATGGTCAGCGCGCGCGATCTCATCGTTCTTTATATGGGCCTCGAGACCCAATCGCTGGCGCTGTACGTGCTGGCCGCTTTCAAGCGCGATGACGCCAAAGCCTCTGAAGCGGGGCTGAAATACTTCATGCTCGGCGCGCTGTCGTCGGGTTTGCTTTTGTTCGGCGCTTCGCTGGTTTACGGCTTCGTCGGCTCGACGCGCTTTACGGAAATCGCAGCCTTCGCATCCAAGGGCGACATCGGCATCCTGTTCGGCCTGGTGCTGGTGATCTGCGGCGTCGCGTTCAAGTGCTCCGCCGCGCCGTTCCATATGTGGACGCCCGACGTGTACGAAGGCGCGCCGACCTCGACCACGGCCTTCTTCGCCGCCGCGCCGAAATTCGCCGCCGTCGCGGTTTTCGCGCGACTGCTGTTCGAACCCTTCGCAAGCCTAACCGAAGACTGGCGCCAGATCGTCGTTGTCATTTCACTCCTGTCCATGACGGTGGGCGCGTTCGGCGCCCTCACGCAAAACAACATCAAGCGGCTGCTCGCTTATTCCTCGATCGGCAATGTCGGCTACGCGCTGATGGCGCTGGCCGCGGGACCCGGCGCGGGCGCCGCGAGCTTGCTCTTCTACATGGCGGTTTACGTCGCCACCACGCTGGGCATGTTCGGGGCGGCGCTGCTGATGCGCCGTCAGGGACAGGCCTTCGACCAGGTCGACGATCTGGCCGGTCTGTCCCAGACCAAGCCTTGGCTGGCTTTGTGCCTCACCATTCTCATGTTCTCCGTCGCAGGCGTGCCGCCGTTCGCCGGGTTCTTCGGGAAGTGGGAAGTGTTCAAGGCGGCCGTTGACGCGCAACTGACTCCGCTCGCGGTGTTCGGCGCCTTGGCCTCCGTCGTGTCGGCCTATTACTATCTGCGCGTCGTCAAAGTGATGTGGTTCGACTCGCCGAAGGGCGCTTTCGACAAATCCAGCTTCGGCGCAGCGCTGGTCGTGCTGGCGGCGGCCATCGTGGTCGCCCCGGGCATCCTGTTCCTGGGATGGCTGGAGCTCGCCGCCGACATCGCGACGCGACAGTTCTAAAGCGTTGTCCCTCGGGCAAACCCTCGCCAGGGAATTTTCGTCGGCGCCGATCCTGGTCTTCGACGAACTGGAATCCACGCTGGATGAAAGCCGGCGCCGCACGGCTGCGTCCGACGAGCCGTGCTGGATCGTCGCCCTCACTCAGACCCAAGGGCGCGGCCGCCGGGGCAGGGAATGGCGGGCGCCGGAGGGAAATCTTTCCCTCACGGGGCATGCGTTCCATAATGGACCGATCTCGGCCTTGCCGCAATTGTCCTTCGTCGCGGCGCTCGCGGCCCATGATTGCGCGGCCGGTTTTTGCGCCCTTGCATCCGACGCCGGGAAACTGAGCCTCAAATGGCCCAACGACCTCTTGTTCAATGGCCGTAAGCTGGCGGGTCTGCTCTTGGAGTCCGGACGGGGATTCGCCGGACGCGATTGGGTGAGCGTCTCCATCGGGATGAACCTCACCGCCGCGCCGGACGCCCAGAGCATCGGCCAGGCGGCGGCCTCCTTGTCGGAAACAGGTGCAGAGCCCAGCCCGAAACAAGCCGCGGAAGCGTTCTCGGCCTGCTTCGTCCGGCGCCTGAATGTACTGGCGCAGGAGGGGTTTGCCGCCATTCGCGCGCAATGGCTTGAGAGAGCCACTGGTTTGGGGCAATCCATTTGGGTGCGTTTGCCCGACGAAAATCTACACGGCGTCTTCAAGGGGCTCAACGAGGACGGGGGATTGTTGCTCGGGCTCGCAGATGGCGGCGAACGCGTCATCACCGCGGGGGATGTGTTCTTCAGTCCGACGGGAGCGGAATAGACCCATGTTACTCGCGATCGAGCAAGGCAACACCAACACGCTGTTCGCCGTTCACGACGGAAACGAGTGGTGCGCGCAGTGGCGAACCCAGACCGAATCGACGCGCACCGCCGACGAATACGCCGTTTGGCTGCACGGTCTGCTCGGCATGAACAATCTGCGTTTCGAGGCTCTGGATTCCTGCATCATCTCCAGCGTCGTGCCGCAATCCCTGTTCAACCTGAAAAACCTGTCGCGGCGGTATTTGCACACGGACCCCTTGGTCGTCGGCGAGAATGTCGATCTCGGCATCGACGTGCGCTTGCCCAAGCCCTCCGAGGCGGGCGCCGACCGCCTGGTCAACGCCATCGGCGCGCATACCGTCTATCCGGGGCCGTTGCTGGTTATCGATTCCGGCACCGCCACGACCTTCGACATGATCGCAGCGGATGGCGGATTTGAAGGCGGCGTCATCGCACCGGGCATCAACTTGTCGCTGCAGGCGCTGCATAACGCCGCCGCAAAACTGCCGCGCATCGCCATTCAGAAGCCGCCCGAGGGCAAGGTGATCGGCACTGACACCGTCTCGGCGATGCAATCCGGGGTGTTCTGGGGCTATATCAGCCTGATCGACGGGCTGGTCCGGCGCATCAAGGCCGAACGGCCGGAAAAAATCACCGTCATCGCCACCGGGGGCGTCGCCTCACTGTTTGAGGGCGCGGCGGAGACGATCGACGTCTATGATAGCGACCTCACCATTCGCGGCCTCCTTGAAATCTACCGCCGCAATAAAAACGCGAACGCAGCTCCATAAGCATCAGTATGAGTAATCAATCGACAGACGAGTTCGTGTTCCTGCCTTTGGGAGGGTCCGGCGAAATCGGCATGAACTTAAACGCCTATGGCTATGGTCCGGCGGACGAACGCGCCTGGATCATCATGGATATCGGTGTGACCTTTGGCGATGCGGCGACGCCCGGCGTCGACGTCATTATGCCGGACCCCTCCTATCTGGAGGGTGAAACTCTGTTGGGCATCGTTCTGACCCATGCCCACGAAGATCATATCGGCGCCATCGGCCACCTCTGGCGGCGATTGCGGGCGCCAATCTATTGCACGCCGTTCACCGCCTATCTCGTGAAAGACAAGTTGCGCGAAGCGGGCCTGGGCGACGAGGTGGAGCTCAACATCGTTCCCATGAGCGGTGCGTTCGATATCGGGCCGTTCCATTTGCGCCTGGTGACGCTGACGCACTCCATTCCCGAACCTAATGGCGTCGTCGTGGAAACGCCTTTGGGCGTCGTGATGCACACCGGCGACTGGAAAATCGATCCCGATCCGATGGTCGGTTCGCCGACCGATTCAGTCGCCCTGCAAGAGATCGGCCGGCGCGGCGTTCTAGCTATGGTTTGCGATTCCACGAACGCCCTGGTCGAAGGAACGTCCGGATCGGAAGCGGACGTCCGCAAGGAATTGATCAAGCTCGTCGGCGAATTGAGCGGAAAGGTCGTCGTAGCCTGCTTCGCTTCGAACGTCGCGCGCCTGTCCAGCGTCATCGAAGCTGCACGCGTCGCCGGCCGGCACGTCTGTTTCGTCGGCCGCTCGATGAAGCGCATTGTCGCCGCTTCGCAATCGGTCGGGCTCTTGAAGGACGACAGCCTCTTCGTCAGCGAGGAGGAGGCCGCGCTTCTGCCGGATAATTATGTGCTCTATCTCGCCACCGGCAGTCAGGGCGAGTCGCGCGCCGCCCTTGCGAAGATCGCACACGGGTCTCACCCGAACGTGAAACTCGAATCCGGCGATACGGTAATTTTTTCGTCACGGGTCATCCCCGGTAATGAAATCCCCATCAAGGACGTCCAGAACCATCTTGTTGAACGTGGCGTGACCGTCATCACCGATCGCGATCGGCCGATCCACGTATCCGGCCATCCGTGCAAGGACGAGCTGCGCCAGATGTATCAGTGGGTGCGGCCGAAAGTGTCTATTCCCGTCCACGGCGAGGCCCGTCATCTGCGCGAGCATGCCGCGCTGGCCAAGGAATTGCAGGTCGAACAGACAGTCGTTCCACGTAACGGCGATATGATCCGCTTGGCGCCTGGGCCCGCTGAAATCATCGATGAGACACCAAACGGCCGGCTGCATTTGGACGGCAACCGCCTCGTCATGGCCGACGATTCCGCCTTGCGCGAACGGCGCAAGATCGCGGTCGTGGGGCATATAGCGGTCACGGTGGCGGTCAGCGGGAAGGGCGCGCTGGTCAGCGGCCCGGCTTTGTGCGTACGCGGCCTACCGGATCTGGGCGACGAAGACGAAGGCGCGGCCATAGAAGCGCTGGAAGAGGCTGCCGACGACGCGTTTTCCGCCCTGAAGCCGGCCCAAAAACAGGATCCAAATCAGGTCGAGGAAGCGTTGGCTCGCGCCGTCCGCCGCCAGGCGGAGCGGATTTGGGGCAAAAGGCCGCTTGTGGACGCTATGGTGTTGACCGTCTGATCCCCAAATAGAATTACTAAAGTTCGTCATTCGATTGAGGTGTTTTGCGATGAAGATTGGCCGTCTCAACCATGTGGGCGTGGCAGTTCCCTCGATTGCGGAAGCAGCCCAGCATTACAAGAATATGTTCGGCGCGACGGACATCACCAAAACGGGCGAAATGCCCGCGCAGGGCGTCCGCTACGCCTTCGTCAATTTGCCGAACAGCCAGATCGAGCTGATCGAGCCGCTGGGCGAGAACTCGCCCATCAAAAAGTTCTTGGAAAAGAACCCTAAAGGCGGCCAGCACCACATCTGTTATGAGGTCGAGAACATTTACGAGACGCGCGACGAACTGGTCGCCAAGGGAGCGACCGTCCTAGGCGAGCCCCGTATCGGCGCGCACGGCACGCTGATTATTTTCGTGCACCCGAAGGACTGCAACGGCATCCTGACGGAGCTCATGGAATCGCCCAAAGAAGCGCACTGATGGCCACAAATCCCGCCTTTATCATCACATGTTACCTAATCTGGTGGTGGATGGCGTTCTTTTGCGTGCTTCCCATTGGGGTCCGGGCGCAGCACGAAGAGGGCGCTCCGGAATTGGGACACGACGCCGGCGCGCCCGTGGTTCCCAATCTGCGCAAGAAAATCCTGTGGGCCAGCCTGTTAGCTTTGGTGTTTCTGGCGGTGACAGTGGCCCTCGTCGCCTATGATCCGATCCGGATTAGGTCTTAGAACAGCCCATACGCGGCCCATTTTCGTGTTTATAGACATGCGACTGGGCGCGGTCTAAGCCACAGGCGCGAGCATCCGGCGTCTCTGGGAAGGGACGGATCATAAGAGGTTTTCATGCAGCGCGCGTTGAGCGTCACCCGGGCTGAGAATTTTCCCGATTGGTATCAGGCCATCGTCAAAGAGGCCGATATGGCGGAAAACTCCCCGAGCCGCGGCTGCATGATCATCAAGCCATGGGGCTATGGCATCTGGGAACTGATCCAATCCGAACTCGACCGCCGGATCAAGGAAACCGGACACGACAATTATTATTTCCCGCTTCTCATCCCGATGGGGTTCATCGCGGCGGAGGCGGATCACGTGGACGGCTTCGCCAAGGAAATGGCGGTCGTCACGCACCACCGCCTGAAGGCGATCAACGGCAAGCTGCAGCCCGACCCCGAGGCGGAGCTGACCGAACCCATGATTATCCGGCCGACGTCTGAGACGATCATCGGCGACGCTTTCCAGCGCTGGATCAAATCCTATCGCGATCTTCCGCTGCTTCTGAACCAGTGGGCAAACGTCATGCGATGGGAAATGCGCACGCGTCTGTTTCTGCGCACCGCGGAGTTTCTCTGGCAGGAAGGCCACACGGCGCACGCTGACCGCGAGGACGCGATGGACGAAACCATGAAGATGCTCGCGGTCTACCGCACCTTCGTGCAGGAATATCTGGCGATGCCAGTGATCGACGGGGAAAAGCCCGAAAACGAACGCTTCCCCGGCGCCGACAACACCTTTTCCATCGAAGCGATGATGCAGGACGGCAAGGCGCTGCAAGCCGGCACCTCGCATTATCTTGGGACGCACTTCGCGAAGGCGCAGAACATCCGCTACCAGGACAAGACAGGCGGCGAAAGCTATTGCCACACCACCTCCTGGGGGGTCTCCACACGCTTGATCGGCGGGCTGATCATGACGCACGGCGACGACGACGGTCTGCGCACGCCCCCGGCGATTGCGCCCAAGCAGATCGTACTCATCCCCATTCTGCGCGACAAACCCGAAGACGCGGGTGTGCTGAGCTATTGCGATGCGCTCGCCGAAGAACTGCGCCAGGCGTCCTTCATGGGCCGCCCCGTCCGCGCGC
This sequence comes from uncultured Caulobacteraceae bacterium, assembly GCA_964395875.1. Taxonomy (GTDB): domain Bacteria; phylum Pseudomonadota; class Alphaproteobacteria; order Caulobacterales; family Aquidulcibacteraceae; genus JBEVJO01. The sequence goes on from CAYNCS010000101.1 coordinate 7,599, forward strand.
ATGTCGACAAGAAACATGGACGCTCCGCCGACAAGCGCTGGGATTGGGTGCGCCGCGGACCGCCGCTCATCCTGGAGGTCGGCCCCCGCGACGCCGCCAACGGGCAAGTGACGGTGATCCGCCGCGACCAATTGCGCGAGGGTGATAAAATTCGCTCCATGCCAATGGCGCGCGCGGATTTTGTCGCGGCCGCTCCTGGTCTGTTGAAAGACATTCAAACGGCATTGTTCGCCGAGGCGCAACAACGGCTGGAACAAAACATCCGAACAGACATTGCGACCTTCGACGCTCTGGCGGAGTATTTCGGCCAGGACGAAGGCGCTGAATTCAAGGGCTGGGTCGCTGTGGACTGGGCGAGACCATCGGGTGCTGAACTGGAGGCGGTCGGCGACCGTCTGAAATCCATGAAGCTTACGCTTCGCAACGCGCCGCTGAAACAGCCGACCTCCTTCGGAACCTGCATCTTCACCGGAAAACCGGGAGTCGAACGGGTTCTTGTGGCGCGGGCTTATTGAGGCGACGACAGTGGCGTATTCAGCGTCCGTAAAACCCTTCAACCAGTTCGAGCGCTCGCTCGCATGGCGCTATTTGCGGGCCAGGCGCGCACATGGCGGCGTGGCGCTGATTTCCATCATCTCCTTCGTCGGCATCATGCTGGCGGTGGCGACATTGATCATCGTGATGTCGGTGATGAATGGATTTCGCGCGGATCTGCTGGCCCGCATCCTGGGCGTGGACGGTCACGTTTTCGTGCAAACCGAACAGACCGAGACGCTCGCCGCCGATCACATGGCGAAGCAGATCGCCCGCATTCCGGGCGTGACGCATGCCTTTCCGGTGGTGGAGGGGCAGGTGATGGCGTCAGCGACCGGAGGCGTCACCGGCGCGCTGGTGCGGGGGATGAGCGCGCAGGATTTGAAAAACCTGACGCTGATCTCCGATCATATCGTGGACGGCAGCCTGAAGCCTTTCGATTCCGGAGAGGATGGCGGCGATCACATCATCGTCGGGTATCGTCTGGCCTCACGGCTCGGACTGCGCGCGGGGGACCCTATAACCTTGATCGCCCCAAGCGGCGCGGCGACGCCGTTCGGCATGGTCCCGGCCAGAAAAGTCTACACCATCGCGGGGCTGTTCGATTCCGGCATGGCCGAATTCGACGCCGCATACATCTACATGCCGCTCACGCAGTCGCAGCTCTTCTTCAACAAGGGCGACGCGGTGGACCGGCTGGACGTACGCCTCGCCGACCCGGACAAATCCGCGGAAGCCATGGCCACAATCCGCCAGCGAATTGGCAACGATTTTCAGATCATGGACTGGCGCGCCCGCAACGCCAGCTACGTCAACGCGCTGCAGATCGAACGCAATGTGATGCGGCTGATCCTGATGTAGATCGTGGCCATCGCCGCCATGAACATTATTACCGGCCTCGTCATGCTGGTGAAGAACAAGGGCCGCGACATCGCCATTCTGCGTACGATCGGCGCGACCAAGGGCGCAATGCTGCGCGTCTTCTTCATGACCGGCGCGGCGATCGGGGTCTGCGGCACGATCGCGGGCCTCATCCTGGGTGTGCTGTTCTGCATCTACATTCAGCCGATCCAGGACTTCGTCGCCTGGGTGACGCACGCCGATCTGTTCAACGCCGAAATCTATTATCTCAGCCGCATCCCCGCGAAGATCGAATGGTCGGAAGTCTCGATCATTGTGTTCTGGGCGCTGGTGATGTCGTTCGTCGCGACCCTGCCGCCGGCCTGGCGCGCCGCCCGGCTCGATCCTGTGGAGGCGCTGCGTTATGAGTGAGCGCGGCATCGCCCTTCAGCTGACCAGCGTCTGGCGGCGGTACAAATCCGGCAGCGAATTCCTCGACGTGCTGCGCGGCGCGGAACTGGAAATTCATTCCGGCGAAATCGTCGGTCTCGTAGGGCCGTCAGGCTCCGGCAAATCCTCGCTGCTCCACGCTGCGGGCCTTTTGGAAAAGCCGACCGAAGGCCAGGTCACCATCGACGGCGAAGCCTGCGAGAACATGAGCGACGGCGAGCGCACGCGCGTGCGTCGCGAAAAGCTCGGCTTCGTCTATCAGTTTCACCATTTGCTGCCGGAATTCACCGCGCTCGATAACGTCGCGCTGCCGCTGATGATCGACGGCGTCGCGCGCAAGGACGCGAGAGTCGAAGCCGAGCGCCTGCTGGTGCTCCTGGGCCTGGAGGCCCGCCTGCAGCACCAGCCGGCGCAATTGTCGGGGGGCGAACAACAGCGCGTCGCCATCGCACGGGCTCTGGTCAACAAGCCGCGTTTGATCCTCGCCGACGAACCAACCGGCAATCTTGACCCGGAAACGTCCAACACGGTGTTCGAAGCGATGTTCAATCTCGTGCGAAACGAGGGCGCCGCCGCCTTGATCGCCACGCACAATTTCGACCTCGCAGGCTTGATGGACCGGGTTGTGACCCTGCGTCAGGGCAAGCTGCAGCCGTGGAGTCCTCCGACCCGGTAAATGAAAAAGGCCGCCTATAACCGCTTCTGCAAAAGTCTGGAGCACGCCACGCATGTGGTGCAATGGGGCGGATCCGACGTCTGGAAGATCGGCGGCAAGGTCTTCGCGATCGGCGGGGAACAGGACGACGGCGCGTTCGGAATTACGTTCAAGGTCTCTCCGATCGCCTTCGAATTCCTGAAGGATCAGAGGTTGCCGTCCCGCGCCGTATCTGGCGTCGCGCGGCATGAAGTGGATTCAGCGTTACACGGACGCCGGTCTGAGCGACGCGGAGCTTAAGGATTACCTGCGGGAATCCTACAAACTGGTCGCCGCCGGCCTATCTAAGAAGACGCAAAGGGATTTAGGTCTTTTGCTTGGGAAATAGGGCCCATGAAGGAGCCGTCTTTGTTCATTCATCTGCGCGCACGCACGGCCTATTCGTTGCTCGAAGGCGCGATGAACGTCAAAGCCCTGACCAAGCTTGTCGTCAAGCAAAGCATGCCGGCGATCGGCGTGACGGATACGAACAACCTCTTCGGCGCTCTGGAAGTTTCTGAATCGCTCGCCAAGGAAGGCGTGCAGCCGATCATCGGCGTCACCCTGAAGGTGCGCTTCCCGGAAGACGGCAAACGGCCGGAGATGAAAGGCGCTCTTGCGCTCCTGGCGCAAAACGAGACGGGCTATTTGAACCTCATGGCGCTCTCCTCCGCAGCCTATTTCGCGGCGGAAGAAGAGGGCGAACCGCTTGTCGACTTCAGCGCCATCGCCGCGCGGTCGGAAGGCCTGATCGTCCTGACGGGCGGTCCGGACGGCGCGCTGTCGAAATTCGCCGCGGACGGACAGAAAGCGCAGGCCAAAAGCATCCTGGACCTGATCCGCGCGGCGTTTCCCAATCGCACCTATGTCGAGATGCAGCGCCACGGCCTGTCGCATGAGATCAAGGCCGAAGAAATCCTGCTGGATCTCGCCTACAAGCAGAACGTTCCCATTGTCGCGACCAACGAACCGCTTTTCGAAAAGGAAGCGGACTACGACGCGCACGACGCTTTGCTCTGCATCGCGGACGGCGCCTATATCGGTCAGACGGACCGGCGCCGCGTGACGCCGCAGCATTATTTCAAGTCCGCCGAAGAGATGAAGGCGCTGTTCAGCGACTTGCCGGAAGCGATCGAAAACACCGTGCAAATTGCGATGCGCTGCTCTTACAGGCCGCGTACGCGCGCGCCGATCCTGCCAAGCTTCGGCGGTGCTGAAGGCCGCGACGAACCGGCCGAACTGGCGGCGCAGGCCGAAGAAGGTTTGCGTGCACGCCTTGCGGCGCCCGGATTCAAGCTCTCAGCGCCCGAAGAAGCTTATTGGGACCGCCTCAAGATCGAAATCGGCGTCATCACCAAGATGGGTTTTCCGGGCTACTTTCTGATCGTTTCGGACTTCATCAAATGGGCCAAAACGAACGGCATCCCCGTGGGGCCGGGACGGGGGTCGGGCGCGGGCTCTCTGGTCGCGTGGGCGCTGACGATCACGGACCTCGATCCGCTGCGCTTCGGTCTGCTGTTCGAGCGCTTCCTGAACCCCGAACGTATTTCGATGCCGGACTTCGACATCGACTTCTGTCAGGACCGGCGCGGCGAAGTGATCGCCTATGTGAAGAACAAATACGGCGCCGACCGCGTCGCGCAGATCATCACGTTCGGCACGTTGCAGGCGCGCGCGGCGCTGCGCGACGTCGGTCGCGTGATGCAGATGTCGTTCGGTCAGGTGGACCGGATCTGTAAGCTGGTGCCGAACAATCCGGCCGACCCCGTGACGATCTCGGAAGCCATCGAGGTCGAGCCCAGACTTCAGCAGGCCGCGAAAGAAGACGCCGACGTAAAGGCGCTGTTCGACACGGCGATCCGTCTGGAAGGCCTGT
>CAYNCS010000102.1:0-11844 GCA_964395875.1 uncultured Caulobacteraceae bacterium
CGCGCGGCCTTCGAACATTATTTCGAAGCCTTCCGGCCAACGGAAGAGTCGCCGAAACCACGCGCGATCATGGCGATCGGCGTTCTTTGCGCGCCGACGCAGGAAGAAGCGGATTATCTGGGCTCTTCCGCCGCGGCGATGTGGCGGCGCATCCGGCGCGGAATTTTCACACCGATTCCGAAGCCGGAAGACGCGCTGCCCGAACTGGCGGACGGCGATTACGGCGATTACGAACCCGGCGCCGAATTCCCGCGCTTCGTCCGCGGCACGCCCGAAACCGTGCGCACGCGGCTGGAGGAAATCGCCGTGGCGCTAAACCTCGAAGAGCTGATGGTCATCACCATGGTGCACGATCACCAGATGCGCCGCCGTTCCTACGAATTGCTGGCCAAGGCTTTCGGCCTGACTTCAAACGTCTAAACGTTCGCTGCGCCGCAACGTGTCCAGGGTTTAATGTCGCGCTTCACCGCGCCCTCTTGCCCTTCCTTTCGCGCGGGTGTGTCATCGCTCCAGGGCCGCTCGCGTCTTCAACCCAGCGACGCCGACCAGCCTGAGCACGCGGCGAGCGCCCGCAGCTCTCTCCGCGCCCGGGGCATCATCCGATCCTGCGATCGGATGGATCGGGATCGATGCTCTGCACATCAACAGAGCCGCAAAGGCTCGTGCGGAGGTATATCCGATGGCTGCACGCTCAAAAAGCGCGGCGCGCGTGATCGCGCTGGTTGGCCCCTCGGGCGGGGGCAAAACGACGCTCGCCCAAGCTCTCAAAAAAGCGGCGGACACTTTTGAAAAACCGGGCGCGCGCGCAGGCGTGGTCGAAATCCGCCAGGGCGGAGCGTCCACTGAAGTGAGCGCCAGCGCCATCGAATTCATGGGCGAGACGTTTTCAATCCTCGATCTGCCCGGCTCGCTGGAATTCATCGCCGAGTCCGACTTCGCGTTGCCGGCGGCGGACATCGCGCTCGTCGTCGCCGATCCCGATCCAAACAAGGCGCATCTGCTGCAGCCTTATATGCGCGAGTTGGAGCAATTCCATGTGCCGCGCGCGATCTTCGTCAACAAGATCGACACTGCCTATTCCAACGTGAACCAGGTTCTGGAGGCGCTGCAGCCTTATAGCGCCGCAACCTTGGTGGCGCGGCAAATTCCAATCTTCAAGGGTGAAGTCCCCGCCGGCTTTGTCGATCTGGCGCTGGAGCGCGCCTACGAATATCAATCCGGCAACGCATCCCGGCCCGTGCCGATCCCCTCCGCGCTCGCCAAGGAAGAAGCCGATGCGCGCTTTCACATGCTGGAGCAGATCGCCAATTACGACGACACGCTTTTAGAGACATTGCTGAACGACGAAGCCCCGGCGCGCGATTCCGTGATGGGCGATCTCGCCCGCGAAATGCAGGCCGCCTTGATCGTCCCCGTCTTTTTCGGCTCCGCAACGCAGACCCACGGCCTGCGCCGCCTCCTAAAAGCGCTGCGGCATGAAACGCCGCAGCCGGAACGCGCGGCGGAGCGCCTGGGCGCCAGCGGCGCCTGCGTTTACGTGTTCAAGGCTACTCACGCCGGCCAGGCAGGAAAGGCATGCCTCGCGCGCATCTTCGGCGGCGCGTTGCACGACGGCGGCGAAATCCAGACGAACAACGGATCGCTGGCCAAAGCCAACGGACTGATGGCGCTGCGCGGCGCGCAATTCCAGAGGACGGAGACCGCGCAAGCGGGAGAGATCGTCTCGCTCGGCAAGATCGACGCGCTGCAGGCCGGCGATCTGGTCGGCTTCAACGGCAATCCAACGCGCACCTGCTTTGAAATCCCACACCGCGCGCCTGTGTTTGCTCTGGCGATCGCCGCGAAGGATCATAAGGACGATGTACGTCTCTCCACGGCTCTGGCGAAATTGCTGGAGGAGGATCGTGGGCTGTCGGTGCGGCACCTCCCCGAAACGCGCGAGACCTTGCTTGAAGGCCAGGGCGACGCCCACCTGAAGACGGCGCTGGAGCGGTTACGGCGCCGCTATAACCTCGACGTTGCGGCGCAACGTCCCGCCACAGCCTACAAGGAAAGCATCCGCAAATCGGTGACGCAGCGGGGCCGCCACAAGAAGCAAACCGGCGGCCACGGACAATTCGGCGACGTGCTTCTGGAAATTCACCCCAATGCGCGCGGCGACGGCTTCATCTTCGGCGACCGCATTTCCGGCGGCGTCGTGCCGAAGCAATGGATCCCCGCCGTCGAGCAAGGCGCGCGCGACGCTCTGGAAAAAGGGCCGCTCGGCTTTCCGGTGATCGACGTGGCGGTGACCTTGATCGACGGCTCATTCCACAGCGTCGACAGTTCCGAACAAAGCTTCCGCTCCGCCGGGCGCCTCGGCGTCAGCGAAGGTCTGGAAAAATGCGAAAGCTATTTGCTGGAGCCGGTGGTGAAGCTCACGGTGCTCGCGCCGTCGTCCGCCACGCCGAAGATCAATTCCTCCGCCTCGGCGCGGCACGGGCAAATTCTCGGCTTCGAGCCGCGCGACGGCTGGACCGACTGGGACCGCATCGAACTCTTCATGCCGCATGCGGACGCGCAGGATTTCATCATCGAACTGCGCGCCCTCACCCAGGGCATGGGCACGTTTGAATCGGCGTTCGATCACATGAGCGACGTCACCGGCCGCCGCGCCGATGATGTGGTGAAGCACGGCCGGAGTGCGGCATAGCCGCAAATGCAATCGGCTCGCCGGTGACAACCGGCGGGCCGATGAATTTCTCCGATCAGCAAGGCCGCGTTATTCCCCCTCGCCGCCGCGCTTGATCGACAGCACGCCCGTGCGCGAGACTTCGACAAGGCCGAGCGGGCGCATCAGATCGATGATCGCATCAACTTTTTTCGACGCGCCGGTGATTTCAAAGATGAAACTCTCGGTCGTGGTGTCGATCACCTTGGCGCGGAAAATTTCAGAGACCCGCAACGCCTCCACGCGCTTGTCGCCAGAACCCTTCACCTTGATGAGCGCCATCTCCCGCTGCACGCTTTGCGGCTCCCGGCTGACGTCGACGACCTTACGCACCGAGACCAGCCGCTCAAGCTGCGCCTTGATCTGATCGATGATCTGTTCGGTGCCGGACGTGACGATGGTTATGCGCGAGGAATGCGCCGCCGTGTCCGTCTCGGCGACGGTGAGGCTTTCAATATTATAGCCGCGCGCGGAGAACAGCGATACGACGCGCGCCAGCACACCGGGCTCGTTATCGACGATGCAGGCGATCGTGCGTCTCACGACCACCGGTTCCACGCTCTGGTTCAACGCTCACTCCGTCTTGAAAGGTCTGGCATGAAAAAGGCCGGAGCCAGCAGGCTCCAGCCCTTCAATACCCCCACCGTCCGGCGGGTCAATGCATGCGAGGACGGGTTCTTACGCCGCGGCTTGCGGCGACCGGCGCATATCGGCGCGGCGGCGCACCGGCGCATCCTCGGCCTTCAGCGTCTCGAAGGCCGCAGCGGCCGGGCGGCGGCGGCGCGGATCGACGCTGCCGAACGCCTCCTGCACGAACATCTTCCGATGTTCGAACAGCCGTTGCGCCGCTGCCGCCAAAGCCGGTCCTTTTTCGTTCGCATCGATATTGCGCAACGTCAGATAAGCCTGAAACAGCGCCTCCATGGCGTCCTGCTTGTGGCCCGGCTCCGCCGAAGCGCGGCGGTTGGAATACCGGTCGCTGTCGGTGTTCGGATAAAAGAACTGCCCCCGGTCCAGAAGGCTCGACAGAACCGTCACAACATCGCTCTGGCGGCGCAGGAAGTCCTCCGGCTTGAACAGCTCAAGCTTTTGCGCACACAGGCGCTCCGCCTCGGCGAGCGCGGCGATCACCTCATCCGACCAGCGCAACAATCCGCTCTCCCGCTCCGCCCGCAGGCGATCGCGTAAGGCTTTCGAAATGCGCCGGAAGACGATCCAGTTCAGGATTAGACACAGGGCCGCAATCAGAGCCGCCGCGACGGCGCCCCATTCAGCCGGATCACGCAACGCAAACGCCTCACCGATGCTGCTTTGCATTGGTCCCCCCAAGCGCCCTGCGCCCAAGAAACTCATTAAGGTTAAAAAGCGATACGGATGCGATTTCGCCGAGAGATTTACGCCGCGCAAGCGAATGGGCGGATTTGCCCCCCAACCAAACGATATTTTTGAACGGCGGCAGCTTGCGCCCGCATTTTCCGCAAAAGCCTTGGCTGGAATCCGCGCTTCAGGACGCAGTTTTGCGCCAAATCGGAACAGTGATTCGCGGGGCGCCACGTTCCGGACCGTCAGGCCTAGTTAATCGGGATTAGGCCTTGGCGCCCCGATTGCATTGGTCCGGTCAAACGGAATTCAGCCCCCACGGACCCGATGACTTTCTTGTCCCACGCCTCAGCCCTTGGCCATAAATCAGCCGACGTCGCCAACGCAGCGCGCCGCGGCGCGCACGCGTTCATGCGCGAGGCCCAACCGAAGATTTTCGACGCCATTCTCTTTTTCATGACGCTGCCGCGGCGCATCCGCTACGCGTTCCAGGACCATGTCGCCCGCAGGGCTGCGGCCGCAGCGAAAGCGCCGGTCGCCGCCGCCGAGACGGCGCCGGTGATGATCCCCGCGAACGATACGGGCGCGCCGCAAGGCGCACCGCAATTTACGCCGCAGCAAAATCCCCAACAGCCCGTGATCATCACGCGCGAAGCGCGCGGGCTCATCGCCCTGTCGCGCGAAAATCCCAAACTCGCGATCCTGATCGTGGTCATGGTGATGGGCGCGATCCAGATGGGCTTGTTCGCGCTCATCATCTTTATGCTGCACGATTCCGGCTATTCGAGCGGCTGGGGCGACGCGACGAAATATTTCTTCCAGTGCCAATCGCGCAACGTGCTCTGAGCGCGATTTCCTTTTCGATCCAAGAAGACTGAAACTTTAAGGGGCTGGATTTTCATCCAGCCCCTTTTTCTTATCTAGATTTACGGGTCAGACCAGCTTTTTGCCTTCTTCCGAGATGCCCGGATTGTCCGCCGCCTCGCCCACAATCATCGAATTGTGCGGCTGGCCCGACGGGATCATCGGATAGCAATTCTCCGCCTTCTCGACGCGGCAATCGAACACCGCCGGACGGTCGCGGATGGCCAGAAAGTCCGCCAGCTTGGCGTTGAGTTCGTCCGGCGTCGCCGCACGGAAGCCAGCCGCGCCATAGGCTTCGGCGAGCTTCACGAAATCCGGCAGCGATTCAGAATAGGAATGCGAATAGCGCCCGCCATGCAGCAATTCCTGCCACTGGCGCACCATGCCCATCCATTCATTGTTCAGGATGAAGACCTTGATGGGCAGATTGAACTGCACCGCCGTGGACAATTCCTGCAGCGACATCTGAACCGAGGCTTCGCCCGCGATGTCGATGACGGTGGCGTTCGGGAACGCGCTCTGCACACCGACCGCCGCCGGCAGGCCGAAGCCCATCGTGCCGAGACCGCCGGAGGTGACCCAGCGATTGGGCTCCTGGAATTTGAAGAATTGCGCCGCCCACATCTGGTGCTGGCCGACCTCGGTCGTGATGTAGACGTCCGAATTCTTCGTCGCTTCGTAAAGGCGCTCGATCGCGTATTGCGGTTTGATCACCGTATCCGAGGCGCGATACGAAAACGCTTTCTTCGCGCGCCATTGATCGATCTGCTTCCACCAGGCCGTGAGATCGGGCTTGGGTTCGTTGCGCGCCCGCCAGGCTTCGAGGAGCCCTTGTATCGCCAAAGTGCAATCGGCGACGATCGGCAGATCGACCATCACGATCTTGTTGATCGAGGACGGATCGATATCGACATGGATCTTCTTTGAGCCCGGCGAGAACGCGTCGATGCGCCCCGTCACGCGGTCGTCAAAACGCGCGCCCAGATTGATCATCAGATCGCAATCATGCATCGCGTGATTGGCTTCCCAGGCGCCGTGCATGCCCAGCATACCCAGCCATTGCGGATCGTCCGCCGGCATCGCGCCCAGCCCCATCAGGGTCGAGGTGATGGGAAAACCAGTCTCATGCACGAGCGCGCGCAAGGCTTCGCTCGCCGCCGGACCAGCGTTAATAACGCCGCCGCCGGTATAGAAGATCGGACGCTTGGCGCGCGCCATCAGCGCCACGGCTTCCGCGATGCGTGCAGGATCCGGCGCCGTGCGCGGACGCCAGTTCTTTGGCGCGTCGCCGTCGCGTTGTTGCGGCGGCGTGTAGGCGCCGGTCGCGAACTGAATGTCCTTCGGCACGTCGATGACGACCGGGCCGGGGCGGCCATGCGTCGCGACGTAAAACGCTTCGTGGATGATGCGCGGCAGATCCTCGATCCGCTTCACCAGCCAATTGTGCTTGGTGCAGGAGCGCGTGATGCCGACCGTGTCGCATTCCTGGAATGCGTCCGTGCCGATCAGATGCGTCGGCACCTGTCCGGAGAACACGACCATCGGCGTGGAATCCAGCAGCGCATCGGCCAGGGGCGTCACAATGTTCGTCGCCCCCGGACCGGAGGTGACGAGCGCCACGCCCGCTTTGCCGCTGGCCCGCGCATAGCCTTCGGCCGCGTGACCTGCGCCCTGCTCGTGACGCACCAGAACGTGCTGTACGCGCGGTTCGTTGAAAAGCGCGTCGTAGATCGGCAGGACGGCGCCGCCGGGATAACCAAAGATCGTATCGATGCCGTGATCCACCAGCGCCCGAACGATCATCTCCGCGCCCGTCATCATTTCGGGCTTCGCTGCTGACTTCTGTCCGGCGCCTTTGGCCGGAGCGACAGTTTGCGCGGCGTCCATCGTATTTACTCCCGCCCCTCTTTGGGTGATCCCCTGGGGCAATGCGTTTCCAGTGCGGTTTGAATGCCTAAATCGCCAATGAAAAAGGGGCCCTTTCGGAGCCCCTTACAGCATGCTCGCGCCTTTCCGGCCGGGGCGGTCCCCCAGCGGAGCGCGAGCTCAAGATACGAGAAGTCGGCGTTTGTGCATCGAATCCACTACTCTGATGGGCGTTAGATACGGCCCGGGAGCCGCTTCGTCAATTGTTCTGGCCATTTTGGACGGGCCGCCCCTCCTTCAGGAACCGGCGCAACGCCACCCCGCCCCAGACCAGCTCCACCAGTCCGAACGGCCAGGCGCCCTGCAAAAAGCCATAGGCCGAGCCTAGCCAGCAGGCGACAGCGAACCCCAAAATCCAGCGCCGCGACCGCGCTTCGAACGCGTAGCAGACCAGCATGGCGGAAACGGCGAAAAGGCCGAAAGCGTCCAGCGCGCTCATGCGGGGCGACGCGCCAGGATGCACCACGCCTTCATTTCGAAAACCAGCTCCGCCTTCTGATTGAAGGTCTCTGTCAGCAGATGAACGAGTCCAATCGTGGGACGGCTGTTCGAGGGCCGCATTTCCAGGATTGTGGTTGTCCCCGTGAGCTCATCGCCCGGAAAGACAGGCTTCACCCAGCGCATATCGTCCGCGCCCATCCCGCCCAGAGAATGCACCTTCAAAAAGAATGCCTCGCAATTCAGCCGGTGCGTGATGGCTCCGGTCTGCCAGCCGCTGGCGCACAGGCCGCCGAGAAAGGATTTCGCGCCCGCTTCTTCGTCCAGGTGAAAGGGCTGAGGATCGTACTGTCCGGCGAACGCGACAATCTCTTCCTTCGTCACCTTGTACGGTCGCAGTGCAAAGCTTTGGCCCACGGTGAAATCGTCGAAATACAGAAGATCCGTCATGCGCTGCGTTCCTTCGCCAGGTCCGCCAGCGCGGCGTCCAGCCTTTGATCGAAGTTGCACATTTCCAGTTTACGCCAGCCGGGCGTTTGATGCGCAACCCAGGTGAATTGCCGTTTGGCGTAGCGCCGGGTGTCGCGCGCGCCAAGCGCGATCGCGTCATCCAGGCCAATTTCACCGCGTAGATGCGCGAACAAGGGCGGCGCGCCGACAGCTTTCATCGCAGGGAGATCCGGCTCCAGATTGCGGGCAAGGAGCGCGCGCGCCTCCTCCAGCGCACCGCCTTCCACCATGTCCGCGAAACGCGCGTCAATCGCGGCGTAAAGGCTTTCGCGCGGAGGCGTCAGCGCCAGACCGAAAAAACGCGCTCCAGGCAGCGGCGGCGCAGTGCGCGCCTGCAAGGAGGTGATGGTCTCGCCAAACGCCTCGAACACCGACAACGCGCGAAGAATGCGCGCGCTGTCCGCCGGCGCGATGCGCACGGCGCTGTCGGGATCGACGGCGCGCAGCTCATCATGCAGAGCTTCCGGCCCATGCGTTCGAATACGTTCCGCCAGGCCGCTGCGAATCTCCTCAGGCACGTCAGGGATTTCGGCGAGGCCCAAAGTCAGCGCGCGGAAATAAAGGCCCGTACCGCCAACCACGATCACCGGCTGACCAGCCGCTTGCGCGCCGCGGATTGCGTCCAGCGCGTCCTGCAGCCAGCGGCCGACGGAATAGCGCTCCGCGGCGTCGACGTGCCCAAAAAGGAAATGCGGCGCACGCGCTTCTTCCTCTGGCGACGGCCGCGCGCTCAGGACGCGCCAATCCGCATAAACCTGCAAGGCGTCGGAATTGACGATGGCGCCGCCGAGCCGTTCCGCCAAAGCCAGCGCGAGCGCCGATTTCCCAGCCCCGGTGGGGCCCTGGACCAGCACAATCGGCGCTGATTTGACAAAATTGCCCATAGTTTCCGGAATACAGCCCTCGGTGGCTCCTTCCTTCGCAGCCGGAGGGCGCCGCCGCAAGATCAAGCGTCCCCATCAAGGACATCAACCAATTCGCCAAATTCGCGCAAAGAGGCTGGAAAGCGCGCGCGCAAGGCGTTAAGCGGCAAACGAATGACGCGCTTCGTATTGACCCTGGTCGGCAAGTCCGCCGCCGTTCTGGAAGATTCGGCCCAATTGGTGGCTGCTCAGGCGCGCGCGCCGGAAAGCCGGGAAATCGTCGAGCCCAAGACGGCGCTGGACCTCATCTACGACAACCCGGCCAATCCCCAGGCCCTTCTGGCCAATATCCGGGTCCTGCTTGCGCCCGTCGCGATCGACTGGGCCTTTCAGCCCACCGGCGGCCGGAAGAAGGCGCTGCTCCTCGCCGATATGGATTCGACGATCATCGGCCAGGAATGCATCGACGAACTCGCCGATTATGCGGGTTTGAAACGGCAGATTTCCGCAATCACCGAACGCGCCATGCGCGGCGAACTGGATTTTGAGGCAGCCCTGACCGAGCGCGTCCGTATGCTCGAAGGACTGCCGGTGTCCAAGCTTGAGGCCTGCTACGCGGAGCGCGTGACGCTCAATCCCGGCGCGCGCGTGCTGATCGGCACCATGCGCGCGGCAGGCGCGCACACGGCGCTGGTGTCAGGCGGCTTCACCTTCTTCACCAGCCGAGTCGCCGAAGCGGCTGGCTTTGACGAAAACCGCGCCAATCGTTTGATCGACGACGGCTCGCGCCTCACCGGCGACGTGGCCCGGCCCATCCTCGGCCGGCAGGCCAAGCGCGACACGCTCGACGAACTCGCAGCGCGGCTGAACGTGCCGCTCTCGTCATCGATTGTAATGGGCGACGGCGCCAACGACCTGGACATGGTCCGCGCAGCGGGGCTTGGCGTGGCCTACAAGGCGAAGCCGGCGCTGGCGGCGGCGGCGAACGCGCGCATTGCCGTGGGCGACCTCACCAGCGCGCTGTACTTCCAGGGCTTCCGCAAAAGCGAATTCGCGCCGGGCTGACGAAGCGCCGGCGCGAATTCAGTTCTTAATTCAAGATCGGCGTTTAGCCGACTTCCTTCATAGGCTCGTCGGACTCGCCCGGGAAACCAGCATCGGCCTCGGGCGCATCGTCTGCCTCGGAACGGCGCACCGTGCGGCGGCGGCGCGGTTTTGGCGCAGCCGCTGCTTCGACGACTTCTGGAATTTCCGGCTCGTCTTCATCCTCGGAGGTCGAAATCGCCGGCATGGGCGTCGCCGCCGTCAGGAAGGCTGGCGCCTGCCCGCCAAAAGGCTGCGGCGAACGGCGCTCGTCGCGCTGCTGCCGATCGCCCCGATCCTGTCTGTCGCCACGCTGCTCTTGTCTGTCGCCGCGCTCCTGGCGTTCGCCGCGTTGCTCGTAGCGCTCATTACGGTCCTGACGTTCGCCGCGGTCCTGACGTTCGCCGCGTTCACCGCGCTCGCCGCGCGGCTCGTAACGTTGGCGGTCGCCGCGGTCGCGGCGGTGATCACGGTCTTGGCGATCCTGGCGCTCCGGACGCTCGGCGCGTTGTTCGTGACGGTTTTCGCCGCGCGGATCGGAGCCTTCCGAAGAACCTTCGGAGTCACCGCCTTCGGCGCCGTCCATTTCCGCGGCGTCGTCTTCCGCGGCCGCGGCTTCAGCGCGCTGTTCCATTTCTTCGAAGCGCTCACGCGGCATCGAAGCGCGCATCACCCGGTAGTAATGCTCAGCGTGCTGGAGGAAGTTTTCCGCCAACACCCGATCGCCGGACGAGGACGCATCACGCGCAAGCTGCACATACTTCTCGTAGATGTGCGCCGCCGGACCGCGAATCTTGACGTCAGGACCCGTGCTTTCCAGCGTCCTGTTTCCACCGCCGCCGCCGCCGCCGCCAGAATTGCCGCCCGGTTTGCGGCCGCGGCCACGCTGCCGTTTCATGTAATTTGAATTCATGTGGTCAGGAGTCCGTTAGCCTATGGAGTCCGATAATCTGCATTAGACCTATGGTGACGCACCAAGGACCAGGACGGCGCACACCTCCATCCGATCCCGTCAGGCAAACACCCAATTTGGACGCTGGCCTTCGCGTTCCTTCAAACCCGAGGGTCTTCTCAAGATCGCTTTGATGCGGGCTTCATGCGCGCCCCACTCGCGGCCGGCGAGCCTTGCGCGTGCCGGCGGCGGCCCCTGCCGTCCCACCGAACTGAATTTGACCCTATCCTGCGTCGCGCACTTGTCCAACTAATTTTTCATGGCCTTTTTCAATGGGGCTCCGGTTTTTCCCCGGATAAGGGTCATTTGCGGCGCGCCAGCACCACTCGGTCCCGGCCCGCCAAATCCTTCCGGACCTGTACGTCCTGGAGGCCGGCTTCGGTTAACAAACGCATGACGGCCGCACTTTGATCCCAGCCGATTTCCAGCGCCGCAACGCCCGCAGGGCCCAGCAAACGCGGCAATTGTTCAGCCAGGACGCGATACGCGGAAAGGCCGTCGGCGCCGCCGTCCAGAGCCGCGCGAGGTTCATAATCGCGCACGTCCGGCTCCAGGGTCTCAATATCCGCCGAAGGGATATAGGGCGGATTGGACGTCACCAGATCGAAGCGCCGGTCCAGCGCTGCGCCCCAGTCAGATGCGACAAAATGTACACGCCGGGAAAGGCCGAGCCGCCGCGCATTTTCGGCGCTGGCGCTCAAAGCGGCGGGACTTTGATCAACACCCCACCCTTCGGCCCTAGGTAAGGCGTGCAAAAGCGAAAGCAAGATGCACCCCGAGCCGACGCCCAGATCCAGAACGCTGCGTGCATCGGGCGCGGCCTCGAGCGCCGCCTCGATCAGCGTCTCCGTGTCGGGGCGCGGAATGAGAACGCCCTGCGGCGTGAGAAATTCCAAAGACCGGAATTCGCGCACGCCCAGGATATAGGCCATGGGCTCATGCGCCGCGCGCCGCTCCGTCAACAGATGAAGCTGAGCGGCTTGAGCGCCGCTGAGCGCGGTCTCCGGCGCCGAGAGAATGGCGATGCGGTCCATGCCCGTCGCCGCCTCCAGCAACAGCCGCGCATCCAGATCCGCGCTGTCGATCCCGGCGACGCGCAAGGCGGCGCGCGTCTTCGCTTGCGCTTGCGCGAAGGTGATCATGCCTCCGACAAAGCGGCCAAACGTTGCGCTTCATCC
>CAYNCS010000103.1:0-780 GCA_964395875.1 uncultured Caulobacteraceae bacterium
GATCGAGGCCGGTGCCGGACGGCATCGCCGCGGTGATGGCGACGATCTTGTCGTCTTTTTCGGCCTGCTGGATGAGAGCGTTGGCGAACACGCGCGTATAAGCGGGCGCGTTGACGGTCGCGCGCGCCTGCACGCCCGTGAGCACGTCGAACTTGTTGACGCCGTGATATTTGTCGGCGGCGCGTTCTGCCGGCGCGTAGCCCTTGCCCTTCTTGGTGACCACGTGGATCAGCACCGGATGGCGGTGATCCATGTCCTTCACGTTCTTCAGGATCGGCACGAGGTGCTGAAGATCGTGACCGTCGATGGGGCCGACATAATAAAAGCCCATCTCCTCGAACCAGGTGCCGCCGGTCCAGAAGCCGCGCACATATTCCTCGGTGCGGCGGATGGCGCGCTCCAGGCCAAGCTTGCGGGAGATGCGCTTGCCGAGCTTGCGAAGCGAACCGTAAGAGCGGCCCGCGACGAGGCCGGCGAGATAGGTGCGCATGGCGCCGGTCGGCGGCGCGATGGACATGTCGTTGTCGTTCAGGATGACGATGAGGCGCGAGTCCGTCACGGATGCGTTGTTCATCGCTTCATAGGCCATGCCGGCGCTCATGGCGCCGTCGCCGATCACGCAGACGACGTGATTGGGCTTGTCCTGCAATTGCGAGCTGACGGCGAAGCCCAGACCCGCCGAGATCGAGGTCGAAGCGTGCGCGGCGCCGAACGGGTCGTACTCGCTCTCCGAGCGCTTGGTGAAACCCGACAGGCCGTTCTGTTGACGCAGGGTGCGGA